>JBKJUS010000113.1:0-27737 GCA_046590575.1 Mycobacteriales bacterium
ACGCTCGGGCAGCGGCACTTCGACGTGCAGGTGATGGGAGGCGCCGCCCTACACCTGGGCAACATCGCCGAGATGAAGACCGGGGAGGGCAAGACGCTGACCTGCGTGCTGCCGGCCTACCTCAACGCGCTCGAGGGCAAGGGCGTGCACGTCGTCACGGTCAACGACTACCTGGCCCGCCGCGACTCGGAGCAGATGGGTCGCGTGCACCACTTCCTCGGTCTGTCCGTCGGCGTGATCCTGGCCCAGATGCGGCCGGAGCAGCGCCGTCCGGCCTACGCCTGCGACATCACCTACGGCACCAACAACGAGTTCGGCTTCGACTACCTGCGCGACAACATGGCCACCGACCTCGACGAGTGCGTGCAGCGGGGCCACAGCTTCGCCGTCGTCGACGAGGTCGACTCGATCCTCATCGACGAGGCGCGCACGCCGCTCATCATCAGCGGTCCGGCCGACCAGGCGACCAAGTGGTACGCCGAGTTCGCCAAGGTCGTGGCGCGCATCCACCGCGACGCCGACTACGACGTCGAAGAGGGCAAGCGCACCATCGCGATCGGGGAGACCGGCGTCGCGAAGGTCGAGGACTACCTCGGGATCGACAACCTCTACGAGTCGATCAACACGCCGCTGGTCGGCTACCTCAACAACGCGCTCAAGGCGAAGGAGCTCTACAACAAGGACGTCGACTACATCGTCACCAACGGTGAGGTGCTCATCGTCGACGAGTTCACCGGCCGAGTGCTTCACGGCCGCCGTTACTCCGAGGGCATGCACCAAGCCATCGAGGCCAAGGAAGGCGTGAAGATCAAGGACGAGAACCAGACTCTCGCCACGATCACCCTGCAGAACTACTTCCGCCTCTACTCCAAGCTTTCCGGCATGACCGGTACGGCAAAGACCGAGGAGGCCGAGTTCGACAAGATCTACAAGCTCGGCGTCATCCAGATCCCCACCAACCGGCCGTTCCAGCGCGCAGACCAGCGCGATGTGGTCTACAAGAGCGAGGACGCGAAGTTCACCGCCTGCGTCGAGGACATCGCGGAGCGATACGAGAAGGGCCAGCCTGTTCTCGTCGGCACCGTCAGCGTCGAGAAGAGCGAGCGTCTTTCCGGCATGCTGCTGCGCCGGGGCGTGCCGCATGAGGTGCTCAACGCGAAGTACCACGAGAAGGAAGCCGAAATCGTGGCGCAGGCCGGCCGTAAGGGCGCCGTCACTGTCGCGACGAACATGGCCGGCCGAGGCACCGACATCATGCTCGGCGGCAACCCGGAGTTCATGGCGGCCCGCGCGTTGCGCGAACGAGGTCTCTCCCCGACGGAAACTCCCGAGGAGTACGAGGCGGCGTGGTCGGACGAACTGACCAAGGCCGAGGCGGCGGTGGTTGCCGAGCACGATGAGGTCGTCGGCATCGGCGGGCTCTACGTCTTGGGCACCGAGCGACACGAGTCGCGACGGATCGACAACCAGTTGCGCGGCCGCTCCGGGCGACAGGGCGACCCGGGGGAGAGCCGGTTTTATCTCTCGCTCCAGGACGACCTCATGCGGCTGTTCAACGCGTCTGCCGTCGAGGGCATCATGGATCGGCTCAACATCCCCGACGACGTGCCGATCGAGGCGCGCATCGTGACGAGCGCGATCCGCAATGCGCAGTCGCAGATCGAGTCGCAGAACTTCGAGATCCGCAAGAACGTGCTGAAGTACGACGAGGTTCTGAACCGCCAGCGTCTGGTCATCTACGACGAGCGCCGCAAGGTGCTCGAAGGTGCCGACCTGCACGGTCAGGCGCGCGGCATGATCGAGGACATCGTGGGGGAGTACGTCGCGGGCGCGACCGAGGACCAGTACAACGAGAACTGGGATCTCGAGCAGCTCTGGACCGCGCTAGGGACGCTCTACCCCGTCGGGGTGACCATCGAAGCTCTCGAAGAGGAGACCGGCGGTCGCAGCGGTCTCGCCCGCGAGTACCTGCAAGCCCAGCTCACCGAAGACGCGTTGGCGGCGTACGACCGGCGCGAGGCTGAGCTCGGCGGCGAGGTCACCCGCGAGCTCGAGCGTCGGGTGATCCTCTCGGTGCTGGACCGCAAGTGGCGTGAGCACCTCTACGAGATGGACTATCTGCAGGAAGGCATCGGCCTGCGGGCGATGGGACAGCGTGATCCTCTCGTCGAGTACCAGCGCGAAGGCTTCGACCTCTTCGTCGCGATGATGGACGGCATCAAGGAGGAGTCGGTCGGCTTCCTCTTCAATGTCGACGTCCAGGCCGACCAGCAGGCCGAGCCGGCGCCGGTCTCGGACATCGACCTCGCTGCGGTCGCCGCCGAGATGAGCGAGCCGCCGGCTGTCGAGGCCGGCCCGGCTGCCGCCGTCGAAGCCGCCGTCGAGGCAGCACCCGCGGAAGCACCCGCGGAAGCACCCGTGGCAGCTCCAGAGGAAGCACTCGACGCAGCTCCCGCGCCATCGTCGGACGAGCCACCCACCGCCGCGCCGGCCGAGCCGACCGCGGCGGCAGATGACGCCCAGGCGCCGGCCGCCCCGATGACCGTCCCGGAGTCGCAGCCGCCGACCCCTGCGCCGCCGACCCCTGCGCCGCTGACACCGGAGCCGGCTCCGGCGAGTGCAATAGCGGAATCATCGAGCGCGTCCGTGTCGGCCGAGCTGCCTGCTGCACCGGTGACAGCGGAGCCCGTCGCGTCTCCTGTGGTGTCTGAGCCTGTGGTGTCTGAGCCTGTGGTGTCTGAGCCGGCTCCGGTCGCCCCAGCCGCCGCCGTCGAGACCCCGCCGGCAGCGTCCGAGTCCACTCCGGCACAGCCAGCCGCCCAGACCCTTCTCCCGAAGGACTTCGGCGCCCCACAGCGCCCGCAGAACCTCACCTACTCCGCGCCGACGATTGACGGAGCGGCCGGGGCCGGGGGCGTCGTGCGCACGGAGGGCCCCGGCCCGACGAGTCGAGTGGCCGCCGGCGAGGCGGGCTCGACGGGTGAGGTCCGTGGTAGCGATCCTGCACGCAACCAGCCCTGCCCCTGCGGGTCGGGTCGCAAGTACAAGCGCTGCCACGGGGCACCCGGCCAGCCCGGCTAGCCGTTAGCCGTTAGCCGATCGACTCTGGATCTTGGACGTCGGGTGATCCCCACTGCGCCCACGTCGATCATCGTGGCGCCCCCGGGTAGAAAAATAGCCGATCTCTACTCTTTCCGACCCTCCGGGTCATCGGTTCGGGCCGCCAGCTTCGGGCGACTGAATCACTGTTGGTGCTAACGTCTGCACATGCGAATGCACATAGAGTTGGCCGATGATCTCGTCGCGGCCATCGACGCGGTCGCTGGTGACCGTGGACGTAGCGGATTTGTCCGTGCCGCGGTCACTGCAGCCCTCCAGCAACGCGAGCGGGCGCAGCGCGTTCGGGCGGCTTGCGGCGTCATCGCAGACTCCGGGCACGACTGGGACGACGATGTGGCTGCCTGGGTGCACGCACAGCGCCGCGGACCCGGACAGCGCGTCGGCTAGGGCGTCGTGATCGTCGTGCTCGACTCGACCGTGCTGATCGACTACTTGCGCGGGCGGTCCGCAGTCGACTACGTCGAGGCGCTCCTCCGTCGGGGCGACACAGCAGCAACGACGGGAATCAACGTCGACGAGGTGGTCCGGGGCTTGCGCGGCCCGGAACTCGACCCGGCGCGGGGCCTGTTCCAAGGGCTACTGGTCCTACCCATCGGCGCCGACGAGGGCTGGCGGGCAGGCACGTGGCGGCGCGAGTTTGCTGCCCGGGGCGTGAGCCTCGCTCAGGCGGACTGCCTCATCGCAGCCGCAACTGTGAGCGCGGGCGCACGACTGGCGACCGCGAACCTTCGCGACTTCCCGATGCCGGAGCTTGACGTGGACCAATGGCCGCCGCGATGACGATCCGTTGGGGCATCAGGTGACGGTGGGGGTGGTCGTCATCCCTCGACCTCACGACGAACGCGCCCAAGGTCAGCGGGTCCCCGGTCGTCGGGGATAGGTCGCACGTCGTGCGTCGCGCTGCGCCAGCCCGCGACGACGAGGCCCAGCAGCACGCCGCACCACGCGACGTGCAGCACCCAGCCGCGGGTGTCCAACCCGCGGTAGTCGGGCAGCAGCGGGCGTAGCAGCCGGTACGTAGGGGCGCGCACGCGCTCGAAGCCGGTCACCCAGGTCAGCCGCGTGCTGCGTCCCTCGACGAGCAGCCAGCCGAAGGCCACCACGCCGAGCGACGCCGCAGCCGGCGTCAGCGCAGTACGACGTGCGGTCGCGTCGGCCCACTGGCAGATCAGCAGCGCGGCCAGGGGCAGCACGACGACCAGTTGGCGCCCGGGCCACCAGAATCCATGCATGGTGAGCGCGACGAAAGTGGCGGTGAGGTAGCCGGCAATCAGCGGCGCGACGAGTGCAGCCCACCCCGACCGGCGCCGGCTGACAGCCCAGCCCAGCGCCAGCGGCAAAAGCAGCCAGGCCGGCTGCCACGGCACCAGCCCGTAGCCTCGGTCGACCAGCAGCCCGGACAGCCGGAACGCTCGACCGACGAGATCCGGTGACGACCCGATGACGGCAAACTCCCCAGAACTCTCGAAGTGATCGCCCGTCGCGTACGCCGTCCAGCCGCCGTAGATCAGCCGGTGGCCGACCAGGTAGACCGCGCCCATCACCGCGAGAGCGCTGGCGAGGACGAAGGCAGTCGCGCCGTCGCTGCGGCGGCGCAGTCGCAACAGCGCGACGACCGCGAGGGCAGCGGCGACGCCGACGTACTTCACCGACAGCCACGGCAGCGCGGTGACTGCTGTTCCGACACCGGCGGCGGCGGAACGTCCGAGACGCCCGGTCATCAGCGCAACGGCGGCGACTACCACTAGCGCCGCGGGCAGCTCGGGGTAGACCTGCGTGGCATACACCGACAAGGGAGGTGACAAGGCGAGCAGTGCGACGACCGGTAGCGCGACCGCCAGCCGCACGCCGAATCGATGCACCGCGGTCCAGCAGGTCAGGGCGGCGAGCATGCCGGCCATCACGGCGATGGTGAGCTTGGCGGCGACGAAGCCGCCCCATCGCATCGGCAGCGCGAGGAGCATCGGCAGCAGTGGGTCGTGCGGGCTGACCCGCCGACCGCCGTCGAGCACCGAGGTCTGCACCGGCAGGTCGCGTTCGTGGAAGACGCGCCATCGCTCGTCGGCCAACTCGTCGGCGATGTCGAGGTCGCCGTCCTCCGCGATGCTCAAGGCGGTCAGCAGGTATTCCGGCTCGTCGACAGCGGCGCGACCGCCGTACGTCGAACGCACTCCGCCGCCGAGTGACACGGCGCCGCTGACGGCGAGCGCGAGCAGCAGAAGCACGACGGGCTCCCATCGGGTGCCCGCGGTGCGCTGGCTCACCCTTGCGCCGCGACGCGCATCTCAGCGTGCGACGCGGCGACCTGCCGGCGCACGACGCCGTCGAGGTCGGTGCACGGTACGAAGTTGAGAATGCGTCGGCACAGCGAGGTGTCGGCAAGGGTGTCGGGCACCTCGTCCGCCGCCGCCGCCGCGCAGAGGACCTCGACCGGCGAGCCGAGCTCCGCGCAGACCGCGTCGAGCAGCGAGGTGAGTGAGTGGCTCACCCCGGTGCCCAGGTTGATGGTGCGACCGAGTCCGCGGTCGGCCAGGAGCAGCAGGCCGCGTACGACGTCGCGCACGTCGGTCACGTCACGAGTGCGAGCGGGGCTGCCGAGCAGAGTGACGGGTCGCCCGGTGGAGACTGCGTCGATCCAGCGGGCGAGGGCCATGTCGGGTCGCTGACCCTCTCCCGCCACGGTGAACGGGCGGGCCACCGCGACTGCGCCGCCGGCCGCCCTGCGCTGCGCGCACAGCCGCTCCACGAGCAGCTTGGACCGCGCGTACCCCCCGCGCGGGTGCAGCGGATCGGCCTCGCGGGACGGCGAGCCGGACATGGCACCGTAGACCGACGAGGACGACGTCACGACGAGCGGGACGTGCTGCGGCGTCGCTGCGATCACCGCCTCGGTGACGAGCACATTGTCCCGGTGTCGAAGTCGTTCCTCGTCAGGGCCGGAGGCCCGCACACCCGGGCGAGCGGCCAGATGAAAGACCGCGTCGGCCTCGCGCAGCGCGTCCGCTGCCTCCACATCAAGCAGATCGACTTGCAGCTCCTGGGCACCGGCGGGCACATCGCGGAACGGCCGGCGGTCGAGCGTGAGCACCTGGTGCCCGCCAGTCGTGAGTGCGCTGACCAGATGTCGACCGATGAAGCCTGAGGCGCCGGTCACGACGACGGCCACCCGACCTCCCGCGTTGCTGTCCGAGCCGGCTGAGGGGCCAGCATCCGACTCAAAACTTAGGGTACCCTTAGTTACCTGGCAAACCGCCTGCTGAGAAGGGCGCCGTTGAGTACCGAGCCCGGCGGACGCTATGCATCCGGTGGCCAGCGCCGACAGCGGATGAGGTGGGCGCGCCGCGCTGTGGGGGTGGCGCTGACCGTCGTAGCCGTCGGCTACCTGCTCCGGGTCGCCGACTCCGGTGCCGTGTCGGCCAGCGCTCGCGCGATCGGTCGGCACCCCGTGGGTCTGGTCGTCGCGCTCCTCGCCTACGCCGCCGCCTTCGGGCTGCGCGTCCACGGCTGGCGCCGGGTGCTACCGACGCTGTCGGCCGGGCAAGCGTGGGCCGCGCTGCATGTCTCGCTGCTTGGCAACCACGTGCTGCCGTTCCGGCTCGGCGAGGCGCTGCGGGTGACCAGTGTCATTCGTCGTACGACGATCTCGCTGCCGCTCGCCATCGCGTCGTCCGTGACCCTGCGGGCGGCCGACCTGCTCGCTGTGCTGGTGCTGGCCGCGCTGGGGGCACCGCGCCTGCTCGCCGACCTGGCCGGTTTCTGGACAGTCGCGGCGGCGGTGCTGGTCGGCGTCGTCGGCGTCGTCGCGATCCAGCGGCTGCGTCGCCTGCGCGACCGCGACGGTCTCCGGCTCGAG
This sequence comes from Mycobacteriales bacterium, assembly GCA_046590575.1. Lineage (GTDB taxonomy): Bacteria > Actinomycetota > Actinomycetes > BP-191 > BP-191 > DATLNF01. Next base: position 6,974 of record JBKJUS010000113.1, read on the forward strand.
CTGCCGGGGTTTGCCGTGGCTGCAACCGCATTGGTGGCCTGGCTGCTCGAATCGGTGGTGATGTGGCAGGCCGCACGGTGGTCCGGCGTCGAGCTGTCCGCTGCCGAAGCGGTCGCCGTCACCGCCGTGACGATCGCCGCACAGACGGTGGCAGTCACGCCGGGCGGCATCGGCTCCTATGAGGCAGCCGCGACCGCGGCACTGACGCTGCTTGGGGCGGCCGGCGGTCCAGCGCTCACGGTCGCGGTCACCGCGCACGCGGTCAAGACCGGCTATGCACTCGTGGTCGGCGCGGCCGCGCTCTTCGTGCCGGGTCCCGGCTACTGGGGCCGGTTGCGACTGCCGGCGCAGCGCCCTCCCCGGCCGAGGGCTGACTCCGTCAACGAGGCAGCCCCCGTCGTCGTCTTCCTGCCCGCGCACGACGAGGAGGCGGTCGTGGGCGACGTGGCGCGCCGGGTCCCGCGCACGCTCTGCGGCCGCCCGGTGCTGGTCCTCGTGGTCGATGACGGCTCCACCGACGCGACCGCGCAACAGGCCGCTGCGGCGGGCGCGACGGTCATCGCGGTGACGCCCAACAGGGGGCTGGGGGCAGCAGTCCGCCGAGGGCTCGCCGAGGCGAGCGAGCTCTCGCCCGCGGCGGTCGTCTACCTCGACGCCGACGGAGAGTACGCGCCTGAGGACCTGGCCGACCTGGTGCGACCCGTCCTGTCCGGCGCTGTCGACTACGTCGTCGGTTCCCGCTTCACCGGTCGGATCGAGGTGATGCGGCCGCACCGCCGACTCGGCAACGTGCTGCTCACCCGATGGTTGCGTGTCATCTCCCGGCTGCCGGTCACTGACGGACAGAGCGGGATGCGCGCCTTCTCTCGCGCGGCGGCGCGCGAGGCCGACGTCATCCACGACTACAACTACGCGCAGGTGCTCACCCTCGACCTGGTGGCGAAGGGCTTCGTCTACGCCGAGGTTCCGATCCGCTACTCATGTCGGACGAGTGGACAGTCGTTCATCCGGCTCGGCACCTACCTGCGCCGGGTGGTTCCTGCGGTGCACCGACAGGTGCAGACGGCGTGGACCGAGCCGGCGCAGTCAGTCCTCGACGACGTGCTGCGCGAAACGGTCGCGCGCCGCTGACCATGCCCGCTCGTCCCACCCGTGTGGGGTGAGCGAGGCTGCTGCATCGCGTGCCATCGCCAGCGCGTGGTGGGTGTTGTCGTGGGCGAAGAGACCCAGCCGCCCGAAGGTCGTGACACCGCGCAGGGAGGCGGCCCACGCATCGACCTCGGCGAGTGGTGCCGCGTAGCCGGTGCGGTAGACGGGGTAGACGTGCGGCATCCGGCGTACGACGACCTCGCTCACTCGCAGCGCAGGGAGCCGGCGGCGACGCGCCGTATCCACGACCACCTCGGCCAGGTCGGCGTCGCTGGACTCCCAGGTGCGGTCGCCGACCTCGCACGGGATCTCGGCGCAGATCACGGAGCGGTCGCTCGGGTCGTCGGCGCTCACCCGGTAGTTCGCCGGCTCGCTGATCCGGGTGACCGGAGTGTCGCGGTCGGGTAGGTAGTGCGCGTCGTACTCGGTCCATCGACCGCCGGCGTGCCCGACGTAGACCAGCACCATCGCCCGGAAACGCAGGCTCGTCGACTGGTCGATCAGGCTCGGCGACGGGAGTGGGCGGGCCATCCGGGCCAGCACCGGCAGTGGGAGGGTGGAGAAGACCCGACCCGCGTCGTACGTCGTACCGGCGGCGTCGATGACCAGGGGCCGGTCGCCGCGGGTGACGACCGACGCCACTTCGGTCGAGGTGCGGATCTGCGCCCCTGCCGCGGCCCCGGCGTCGGCCAGTGCCTCGACGATCTGGCCGAAGCCTCGTCGTGGGTAGTAGAAGATCTGCCCCTGGCCGCCGCTGCGTCGTCTGCGCAGCAGTCGCGCCGCGACCTTCCACGGCGTGTCGGCGGTGACCCGCCGCCGAGCCTGCTCGACGTCGATGTCGTCGCCGCTGATCCCCCAGAGCTTGCGCGCGAACGGCTCGTAAAGCGCGCTGTAGAGCTCTGGCCCGAGGCTGCGCTCCAACGCATCGCCGTACGACGGCCCCCCGCGGTACGGCGACCAGCCACGTCGCCGCACCCCGGTGATCGGCATGCAGGCCACGTCCCGGGCGATGCGCCGCGCAGCGACCGGCGGCACCGCGCGCAGCAGCTCGCCGGCGCGCAGCGGGAAGCCGACCCACCGGTCGTAGATCGACAGTCGACCGTGCCGTGGGCGGGTCTGCAGATCTTCGCCGAGCAGTCCGCGCAGGTCGGCCAGCAGGTCAGGCTCTGTCGCTGGGTGCAGCCGGTGGCTGCCGTGGTCGACGCGTACTCCGCCGACCTCGAAGCTCGCCGCCATCCCGCCGACGTCGGGGGCGCGTTCGAGCAGGATGACGCTGCGTCCACTGCGGGCCACCTGCCACGCAGCGGCCAGCCCGGCGGGCCCACCACCGAGGATGACGACGTCGGCGGAGCAGTCGGCAGGCACCGGGTGACCGTATAACCACGCCGACGAGGCAGTTCGGGCATCATGGCCCGCTGTGACCGACGACAGCATCCGCCCCTGGGGCTCCTACGACGTGCTCGCCGACGACGCTGACTTCAAGGTGAAGACCATCACCGTCGCGCCGGGCAAGCGGCTGTCCTACCAGCGGCACTCCCGCCGGTCCGAGCATTGGTTCGTGGTCCGCGGTGAAGGGACGGTCACCCTCGACGGCGAACCGATCGCCGTACGCCGAGGAAGTGCCGTGGATGTCGCGGTGGGCGCGGCACACCGGATCGAGTGCACTGGTGTCGAGCCGCTCGTCTTTGTCGAGGTGCAGCACGGCGACTACTTCGGCGAGGACGACATCACGCGTCTCGAGGACGACTTCGGGCGCGCGGACAACTCATGAGCGTGCCCGCGCGGATCAGCCTGGTCACCCTGGGGGTCCTCGACGTCGCGCGCGCCACGGCCTTCTATGCGGCGCTCGGATGGCAGCGGGCGGCGGCGTCGAACGATGACGTGACGTTCATCATGACGGCGGACTCGGTGCTCGCGCTGTGGAGTCACGATGCGTTGGCCGCGGACTTCGGACATGACGGAGCGCCCCCGCCGGACTTCCGTGGTGTGTCGTTGGCGATCAACGTCGAGTCCGAAGCCGAGGTCGACCGAGCTGTCGAGGAGATGCGACGGGCCGGGGGCACGGTGGTGAAGGAGCCGAGTCGGGTCTTCTGGGGCGGCTATTCCGGCCACGTCACCGATCTTGACGGCCACGCCTGGGAGGTCGCCTTCAACCCCGGTTTCACCTTCGCCCCCGATGGTTCCCTGCAGCTCGAGGTGGCGCGGGTCTAAGTGGCGCGGCTCTAGGCGAACTGGAGGGCGGTGAGCTGCCAGCGGCCGTCGACCCCTTCGAGACGCAGCGCCAATCCGATGGTGCGCAGGCCCTGCGTGACAACGGCCGTGACCTCGGCCACGCCCGGCATCGGCTCGCAGATGACCAGCCGACGCAGGCTGCCAGCCCATGGGCGAGACGCCCGCGGATTCACCAGAACCTCCACTTCGTCACAGACTGCCGGTGTCGCGCAGCGGGTCATCTGTCGCACCGGTCGGTCGCCGGCGAGCACCTCGAGGAGCAGCCGGGTCAGCGTCGCGGCGTACCGACCGAGGGCCGGCAGCTCGACGCGTGGCGTGCGCACCGGGTCGAAGCACATCTCGTCGCAGGGCGCGCCCTCGTCGGGCGCACCCCCGCTCTCGCCGGCTGGCGCGGGCTCGCTGGGCTCTGGTACGAGGCGTAGCGGCGGGAGGACGGGCTCGCTGCCGGGTGTACGGCGTGGCGGCGACACGGTCAGGGCGAGCGAGCCGTCCACGTACCCGCCGACCGCGTCGAGGTAGGGACCCTCGGTGTCGATCGCGGGGCGGCAGGTGACGTGCAGGCGGACCAGCTCGGCGGGAACGTCGGGCACAGTCACGGGGTCTCCTCGGGTGGCGGTTGGACGTGGCGGTGGAGGCGCAAGCGGCGGTGGTCAGGGCGTACTGGGCGGAGCAAGTCGCTGCCCCGGGTGGATGAGGTCCGGGTCGGTGCCGACGACTGCGGAGTTGGCGGCGTACCACCGGCGCCAGGCCCGGTCGATCTCGGCGTCCGTGGCGCCGGCCCGGAGCGCGTCGGCCGCGATGTGCCAGAGCGTGTCGCCGGGGGTGACGACCACAGCAGCGGGGATCGTCCGGCCGAGGACAGGGGGTGCGGTGGCCGGCCGGTCGAATGGGCCGGCCGTCGCGGGCGGGCTCGTCGGAGTCGCCTGTGCTGCCGCGGGCAGCGCGGCGGCGCTCCCGGTGCTCACGGCAAGGGCCAGACCGAGAGCAGCCTCCAGCCCGCGGCGCAGGACAGCCGGGAGCAGTCGGTGGGCCATCGTGGCCGCGATGCGGCCCGTGCCGCCGGGCGCCCGCGCCAGCAGCAGCAGCGCCGCGCCGCCGACGGTCCACGCCACGCAGAGCCACCCGACGAGCGCCGCCAACTCGACAAGGGCGAGGTCGACGGGGCTGCTCCTCGACCAGGCGATCGGGTGGGTGACCATCCGACCTAGGGCCGCGGCGTCGGGGCCGGCGGCGGCCAGCAGCGTGAGGCAACAGATAGCGGAGAGCACGGATCGTGACTGGTTCATCGTTTGACTCCTTTTAGTATCATTTGCCTTCGTTAGCTTTCTATTGCACGCGTTATCCTCCTGTCAATACCACCCAGGTGGCGAGGTTGACCGGGGCGGGGGTGCGCGACACCGTGGCTGATGTGGACAGCGACCCCGGGGAGTCAGCCCGCTGGCGGAGGCTCTTCGACGACCTCGAAGCGGAGTACGGCGCTGCAGCTGCGGGCGATCTGGAGAGCGAGGTCGCGACCCGCGCCCGAGGCGAACTGGCGCGCTTGCGCGTGGTCGACCGGCTGCGACCCGCCGTCGGTCACCCGCTCGTCGTACTGGCGGTCGGCGCCGGCAGCGTCCGGGGCCGGCTCAGCGGAGTGGGACCAGACTGGCTGCTGCTGACCGAGAATCCCGGGGTGGAGGTGCTGGTGCCGCTCGCCGCTGTGCTCTCGGTCAGCGGCGTGGGAACTCACTCCCTCGAACCGGGTACCGAAGGTCAGGTAGCGGCGCGGCTCGCGCTGGGCCAGGCACTGCGCGGGATCGCCCGGCGCCGGGCGCCGGTGGCGGTGACGTTGGCGGACGGGTCAGTGCTGCACGGCACCCTCGACCGGGTGGGCGCGGACTTCGTCGAGATGGCGGAGCATCCACCGGGCGAGCCCCGCCGGGCCGACGCCGTACGCGGCGTGCGGACCCTGCCCTTCAGCGCTCTGGCGGCAGTGCGCACCGTCTGAGCTGCACCCCGCTCAGCTCGACAGGTCCACGTCTCCACCCGTGAAGGGGTGGGCGTTGACGAAGGCCTGCGTGTCCGCGTAGCAGCGCTGGATGTACGCCTCGAGCTCGGAACCCTCGACCCGCCACTGGCCGCGGCCACCGATCTTGATCGCCTTGAGATCGCCGTTGCGCACCAAGGCGTAGGTCTGCGACATCGAGATGTTGAGCGTCTCGGCGACGTCGTCGAGGGGGAGGAAGCGGGGCATGAAAACCTCCACGAGTAGGTGCGCTTGTCGATTGTGGCATCCATTGACATCCGGATGCCTGCGTTATGCGCTCGACTGTGGACAACCCGATTGGTCTCTCGCGCCGTACACCGCCGGCCGATACCGTCGCCCGCGCCCCTCTTGTGCCGTCCCGCCGGAGCATCCGTGACCGATTCGCCGTCCCCGACCGCCGTCCGACTGCGTCAGCCGCGGTGGCTCGACGGCCGGTTCGTCGTGGGAGTACTGCTCATCCTCACCTCGATCGTCGTCGGGGCCAACGTCGTCCGGGCGGCCGACAAGTCGGTGCTCGTGTGGAAGGCCACCCGCGCGCTTCCGGTGGGCACCACGTTGACCGATGACGACGTCGTAGGGACTCGGGTGCGACTCTTCGGCGCCGATCAGGTCCGCTATATCGACGCCGCTCGCGGTGCTCGACCGTCTGGTCGGCTGCTGGCGCGCGACGTCGGCGCCGGCGAGCTGCTGCCCACGGCTGCTCTTGCCGCGGAGGGCGCATTGACGCCCACTCGGCTGGTGACTGTGCCGATCGCCCGCAGCCACGCGGTCGGCGGACGGTTGGGTCGCGGTGATCGCGTCGACGTCATCGCGACCTTCCGTCTCAGCGCCCAGGTCTCGGAGACCCGCGCCATCCTCAAGGCCGCGCAGATCGAGGACATTGTCGAAGAGGACGAGGGGTTCGGCAGCGGCGACGGCTACGCCGTGACGTTGAAGGTCGCACCGGCCCAAGCGCTGCTCCTCGTGGCTGCGCTGCAGACGGCCGAGCTCGACCTGCTGCTCGTGCAGGCTGCGGGAGGCGACCCCGGCGATGTCGGCGACGAGCCCATCTCCGGCGGTCCGGCGCGCACGCCGTCGACGCCCCCGTCCCCCGCGCCCGCCGCGCGATGAGGATCCCGGTCCTCACCGCTGTCAGCGGGTCGCGCTGGGAGGCCGGACTGGTCCAGGCGTTGGAGCGCACCGACCTCGGAGTCACCGTCGTACGCCGCTGCGTCGACCTTGCCGATCTGCTGGCGACGGCCGCGACTGGGACGGCCCGAGCCGTTCTGGTTTCCAGCGACCTCCGTCGGCTCGACCGCGATGCACTGTCCCGGCTCGCCGTTGCCGGAGTCGCTGTCGTCGGTCTCGTATCGGTCGACGACGAGGACGCGGAGCGTCGGCTGCGCCAGCTCGGCATCGTGCACGTGTTGCCCGCCGACTCCGCCCCGGAGACCATCAGCGCCGCGGTCATCGAAGCAGTCGCGGCGGCGTCCGCCCCGCTGCCGGCTGGCGCGCCCCTCGACACCCGCACCGCGCTGCCTGATCTGAGCGACCCGCCTGTAGATGACCTCGCCTGGCTCGACCGGCCAGTCGGCAACGGTCGGGTGATCGCGGTGTGGGGGCCGACCGGTGCACCGGGCCGTACGACGGTCGCAGTCGGTCTCGCGACCGAGGCGGCTGCGTTGGGCGAGAGCACCACGTTGGTCGACGCTGACGTCTACGGCGGCGCGGTGGCACAGACTCTCGGGCTGCTTGACGAGGCACCGGGACTCGCCGCTGCTGCTCGGCTCGCCAACAGCGGCGCACTGGACGTGCTCGGGCTGGCCAAGCTCACCCGGCGGCTCACCCCGACGTTGCGCGTATTGACGGGAATCACTCGCGCCGAGCGGTGGACGGAGCTGCGGCCGGCCGCGATGGAAGTAGTCATGACGATGCTGCGTCAGCTCACGCCGGTCACCGTCGTCGACTGCAGCTTCTGTCTTGAGCAGGACGAGGAGCTGGCCTACGACCAATCGGCAGCCCGCCGCAACGGCGCCACCCTGGCCGTGCTCGCCGCGGCCGACACGGTGGTCGCCGTCGGCTCGGCCGACCCGGTTTCGCTCCAGCGCTTGGTCCGCGGGCTGTCCGAGCTGTCAGCGGTCCTGCCTGGCGTGGCACCGTGTGTCGTCATCAACCGGGTGCGATCCGGCCTGGTGCCGGGTGACCTGCAGGCCGAGATCGTCAAGGCGCTGGAGCGGTATGCCGGGGTGACGCCCACAGCCTTCATCCCCGACGACCGAGCCGGCCTCGACCAGGCGATGTCGGTCGGCCGGTCGCTGGCCGAGATCGCGCCAGGTTCTCCAGCCCGCAAAGCCATCCGGGAACTTGCCCGCACCCTGCTCGGGCACGAACCGGCCGCGGCGCGGAGGTCCTTGCTCCGTCGCCACGGCTGAAAGCCAGCGAGTTCACCGTGGCCTGAGCGAGTGCCGCAGATCGCGCACCGTCCGGCGATTCCTCCGAGCCGACGTCGAACGATTGCCCGTTCCTTGCGGGAAACGCCGGACGGTCCGGCGCCGGCGCCGGCGCCCGTGGCTTGACTAGCTGCAGTGGGTGGCCTGTCAGGAGCCCACCGGCCAGCGGGAGAGTTCGGCCCGGGCGATCGAGCGCAGGTGCACCTCATCCGGGCCGTCGGCGAGGCGCAGGGTCCGGGTCATCGCCCACATCTGCGCCAGCGGGAAGTCGTCGCACACCCCGCCGCCGCCGTGCGCCTGGATCGCCCGGTCGAGTACGGCGAGCGCCATCCGCGGCACCGCGACTTTGATGGCCGCGATCTCCGTCGCCGCCCCTCGGGCACCGGCGGTGTCGATTAGCCAGGCCGTCTTGAGGACCAGCAGCCGCGCTTGCTCGATCTCGATCCGGGACAGGGCGATCCACTCCCGGATTACCCCCTGTTCGGCGAGCGGCCGACCGAAGGCGACGCGTTGCTGCACGCGTCGGGCCATGAGCTCGACGGCACGCTCAGCCATCCCGATCGCTCGCATGCAGTGGTGGATCCGCCCGGGACCGAGGCGCGCCTGGGCGATGGCGAAGCCGCCGCCCTCCTGTCCGATGAGATTGGAGGTCGGCACGCGCACGTCGGTGAAGCGCACCTCGCAGTGGCCTTGCTGGTCGTGATAGCCGAAGACGGGTAGCGACCGCACGATCTCGACTCCGGGGGTGTCCAGCGGCACGAGCACCATCGACTGCTGAGCGTGCCGTGGCCCGTCGGGATCGGTCTTGCCCATGAAGATGGCGATCTTGCAGCGCGGGTCGGCCGCTCCGGTCGTCCACCACTTGCGTCCGTTGACGACGTAGTCGTCGCCGTCTCGGGTGATCGACGAGGCGATGTTGGTCGCGTCGGAGGAGGCGACGTCCGGCTCGGTCATCGCGAAGCAGGACCGGATCTGCCCGTCGAGGAGCGGCGCGAGCCACCGCTCCTTCTGCTCGGTCGTGCCGAACATGTGCAGTACTTCCATGTTGCCGGTGTCCGGTGCCGCGCAGTTGATCGCTTCGGGAGCGATGGCGATGCTTCGTCCGGTGATCTCGGCGAGGGGTGCGTAGTCGAGGTTGGACAACCCCGACTCGGCCGGCAGGAAGAGATTCCACAGGCCGCGCGAGCGTGCCTCGATCTTGAGCCGCTCGACGATTTCCGGCAGCACATGCGGGTCGGCCGCTGCTGCCCGCTGGGCTGCGTAGACCGACTCCGCGGGGTAGACGTGACTGTCCATGAAGTCGCGCAGCTGTTCCTGGAGCTCAAGCGATCGCGTGCTGTGGCTGAAGTCCATGGGTCCCCTTCGATCTGGCGGCCGTCGGGTGACAGGATGCCGCACGTGACAGCGGTCGGTTCAGCACAGCTCGTCGACGCCGAGGCGTTGACGGCGCATGTCGGCGACCGGCTGGTCGGCGAAGGACCTCTGGAGGTCGAGCACCTGGCCGCTGGGCACTCCAACCTGACCTACGTCGTACGACGTCAGCAGGCAGGTGGTGCACCTCGGGAGTGGATCCTGCGGCGACCGCCTCGTGGCCCGCTGCTGCCGACCGCGCACGATGTCCTCCGTGAGTACCGCGTCCTGGATCTGCTCGCGCGCAACGGCGGCGGCGTGCCTGTTCCCACCGTCGTGCTGTCCTGCGCCGACCCGTCCGTGATTGGCGCGCCGTTCTACCTGATGGAGCGAGTCGCGGGGACGGTCGTGCGTGAGGCGCTGCCGGAGTGGCTCGCCGGAGACAACTACGCCTGGGCCCGGCAGCAGACGGGTGAGGAGCTGGTGGACGCGCTGATCGCGCTGCATGCCGCGCCGGTCGAGCCGTTCGTCGACGCAGGTATCGGTAAGCCCGACGGCTACCTGGGTCGGCAGCTCAAGCGGTGGCAGGGACAGCTTGAAGGCGCGAGGACTCGAGATCTACCCGACTACGACGTGCTCGTGGCGTGGCTCGGAGCACACTGCCCCGAGTCCGGTCCACCGTCGGTGGTGCACGGCGACTTCAAGCTTGACAACGTCACGATGGAGTCGACCGCCGCTGGTCCGAGGCTCACCGCGATCCTCGACTGGGAGATGGCGACGGTGGGCGACCCGCTCGCCGACCTTGGCTATTTGATGTCGTTCTGGCTGGAGCCGGGAGAGACGAGTGAGTTCGACGAGGTAGCCGGCAACGTCACGAGCACGGGCGGCTTCCCCACTCGTGACGAGATGGTGCAGCGGTACGCCGCAGGCTCTGGTCGTGATGTCGCGGACCTGACGTTCTACACCGCGCTGGCGATCTGGAAGCTGGCGATCTTGCTGGAAGGCTCCTACTCCCGGCATCTGGCAGGGACTACCGACGACCCGTTCTTCGCCCTGCTCGACCGTGGGGTGCCGGCGCTGCTGGAGCGTGCAAGGCGGGTGGCCGGTGCCTGACGACGTGCCGACGGGATTCACTGCGCTCGTCGTCGACTACGGGGGCGTCCTCACCACCTCGCTCGGCGCGTCATTCAAGGCCTTCAGCGACGCTGAGGACATCGACCGAGATCACATCCAGCAGGTCGTCCTCTCGGCTCACGACGACGGCCGGCCCAGTCCGCTGCACCTCATCGAGACGGGCTCGGTGACCCTCGACGAGTTCGAGGCCGAGCTCGCCACCCGGCTTCGTACGCGGGCCGGCGGAGTCGTTGCGGCGGAGGGCCTTGTCCGGCGCATGTTCGCGGGGGCGCACCCGGACACGCGGATGCTCGATGCAGTGCGTCGGGCACGGGATGCGGGCCTGCGTACCGCACTGCTGTCGAACTCCTGGGGCAATCGAGAGCAGTACGACTTTCCGCATTTCGACACGCTCTTCGATGCTGTCGTGATCAGCGGGGAAGTGGGCCTGCGCAAGCCCGACCACGGAATCTACGAGCTGATGTGCCGCGAGCTCGGCGTGCGACCGCAGGAGTGCGTCTTCGTGGACGACATAGGTGCCAACATCCGCGCGGCTGCCGAGGTCGGCATGTGCGGCGTGCACCACACTGACACCGAATCGACGCTGGCTGAGCTTGCCGCCCTCCTTGGCCTGCCCTTCCCTGAGCCCTACCGGCCCGCGGATTAGGACCTCTGGCTGACGCTGCTCGCATGCGGCCCATGGGACGATGGTCGGACGCCGTCCTGAAGGGCATCGAATGACCGACCGGCTCAGCCCGCTCGACGTCTCGTTCCTCTACCTCGAGACACCGACGACCCACATGCACATCGGTGGCGTCGCCATCTTCCGGCCACCCGCCGATGGGTTTGACTTCGAGGCGTTCATGGCGTTGGTCGAAGGCCGCCTCGGGCTGCTGCCGCGCTACCGCCAGAAGATCCGCTGGGTGCCCGGCCATGTCAGCAACCCGGTCTGGGTTGACGACGCCGACTTCGACCTGAGCTATCACGTGCGGTTATCGGCCCTGCCGAAGCCCGGCTCATCGGAGCAGCTCAAGGAGTTCGTCGCCCGCATCCAGTCGCGACCCCTGGACCGGACCCGGCCGCTCTGGGAGCTCTACGTCCTCGAAGGCCTCGCGGATGACCAGTTCGCGATCGTCAGCAAGACCCACCACGCCATGGTCGACGGGGTGAGCGCTATGGACATCAGCACGTTGATCCTCGACGCAACGCCCACCCCGCGCGAGACGCCACCGGACTACTGGGTGCCCGCCCAGGAGCCGTCGGGTGTCGAGCTCTTCGGCGGTGCGGTTGTCGACTGGCTCCGCAAACCGACACACGTCGTGGACACGGCGCGGACCAACCTGCTCGACCTGCGTCGGACGGTCTCCCGGGCGGTCGACACGCTTAGTGGAGTCGCGGCTACGGTTCGCACCACGGCCCGCGCGGCGCCGCCCACCCCGCTGAACGTCGACATCGGTGCGGCCCGCCGTTTCGGGATGACCGCGACGGATCTCGACGACTACAAGCGGGTGCGCAAGAGTCACGGCGGGACCATCAACGACGTCGTGCTCGCGACGGTCACCGGAGCGCTGCGCACGTGGTTGCAGACCAGAGGTGAGAGCGTCAACGGGCTGACTATCCGCGCGATGGTGCCAGTGAGCGTCCGTACCGAGAGCCAGCAAGGCGGCGGCGGCAACCGGGTCTCGCAGTACTTCGTCGACCTACCGGTCAGCGAGCCAAACCCCGTGATGCGGCTGCACCAGGTGAGCTATGCGATGACGGCCCACAAGGAGAGCAACCAGGCTGTCGGCGCCGACGCACTCGTCGCGCTCTCCGGATTCGCGCCGCCCACGCTGCACGCTCTGGGGGCCCGACTGGCCGGTGGTCTCAGCCGCCGAATATTCAACCTCGTCGTGACCAACGTCCCCGGCCCGCAGGTCCCGCTCTATGCCAACGGCGCGCAGATGCTCGAGGTCTACCCCGTTGTCCCGCTCGCCAAGGCCCAGGCGGTCGTCGTCGGACTCACGTCGTACAACGGCGGCGTCTTCTACGGGCTCAATGCCGACCGCGACGCGATGTACGACGTCGACGTGCTGGCCCAGTGCATCGATGAGGCGCTCGCCGAGCTGGTGGAGACGGTCCGTTGACGAGAGCTCGGCAACCCGCTCCGCGTCGCGGTCTCGTGCTCGGTGCCGGTGGAGTGCTGGGCGCTGCATGGTCGATCGGTGCGCTCGCTGCGGTCGAGCAGTCGCTCGGCTGGGACGCGACGACCGCAGAAGTCATCGTGGGCACCTCGGCTGGATCGGTATTGGCCGCCTTCCTCGGCTGTGGAGTTCGGGCCGAGACGTTGCTCAATCACCAGCGCGGCATCATCGCGCCGGGTGACCCATTGATCGCCTGGGACTACGACGGGGAGCGGGGGCTCCCGCCGTTGCCCCGGATGCGACTTGGGTCGCCCTCGCTGCTCGTGCGCACCGCTTTGCACCCGCGCCGGGTCACCCCGCTGACCGCGATGAGCGCGGCGTTCCTCGAGGGTCGCGGATCGCTCGCGCCGCTCGGCGAGCTCGTCGAGGCGGTCGCCCCACGCGGGTCCTGGGCGACACATCCGCGGACCTGGATCGTCGCGATGGATCATGCCACCGGCAAACGCATCCCATTCGGCCGTGATGGTGCACCGACCGCCGACCTGCGCGAGGCAGTGATGGCGTCCTGCGCTATTCCTGGCTGGTATGCCCCGGTCGACATCGGCGGCCGTCGCTACGTCGACGGCGGGGTGTGCTCGCCGACATCGCTCGACCTGGTTGCATCGCTGGAGCTCGACGAGGTGGTCGTCGTCTCACCGTTGACGAGCACCGAGATGGACCACCCGACGACGGCCGGCGGCAAGGTGGAGCGCTACGTCCGCAAGCTGGTCACCCGCCGGCTGCTTCGTGAGGCCGAGAAGGTCCGGGCCGGCGGCGCGCGCGTCATTCTGCTCGGACCGGGGCCGGAGGACCTTGAGGCGATCGGCGCCAACCTGATGGACCCGAGCCGCCGCGCGCATGTGCTGGAGACTTCTCTGCGAACATCGGCTGAAGCGGTGCGCCGCCAGGTCGACGGATTTGCTGCCGCCGGGTGATGAGGGACTGTGTTCATTGAGGGTCTATGTCGCATCGACGTTCGGCGGGCTGCGAGTGCTCGCCGACAGCGGATCGCTGGCCGCGCCGATTGATGGTCATGCGGTGACCGCAGCGCTGCGCGAGTCCTATGCCGAAGGCGACACCGAGGAGTTGGAGTACGTCGCCCTTACTGCGGCGGCGTTGGACTCTCTGCGCGCGATCGCCGCGTCGCCGGACGAGCCGTGCCGGCGGGTCGTGGTGGCGGTCGACGTACCAGAGGGCGCCATCCGGCACACGGGCGAACAGCGCTCGGCGGTGACCGTGACAGCCGACATGCAGCTGGCGGACGTCGCATCCGTCCTGGTCGATGACCTCGCCGCGACCCCGTTGGTCGCCGCTGCGATCGGCGCCTTGGCGGCTGCGGAATCAGGGGACGAGGATGCGGCCTTCACGGTGAGTGAGATTGAAGGATGTGAGCTCATGTGGTTCGCGACCCAGGAGATAGGCGACCTGCTCACCTGAGGGTGCTCCAGCCGGGCATGCGACGATGACCGGGCTCTCGCCGACGACGTGGAGGTGCGCCTCGATGGATGCCGTGACCCAGGTCCCGCCACCCGCCAACGAGCCGGTCAGAGGCTACGCCCCTGGCAGCTCCGAGCGGGCGACCCTTGAAGCGCGCATCAAGGAGCTCTCGGCTGACCGGCACGACCTGACCATGACGATCGCCGGACGCCAGGTGGGCGGTTCGGGCACCCGTATCGACGTCGTTCAACCGCATCGGCGACACCACGTTCTCGGTACGACGCCGGACGCCACGGTCAGCGAGGTCGCGCAGGCGATTGCCGCCGCGAAGGCAGCCGCCCCGGGCTGGGCTGCGCTGTCCTACGACGACCGGGCTGCGGTGTTCCTCAAGGCAGCCGAGCTGCTCGCGGGTTCGTGGCGAGACACGCTCAATGCCGCGACGATGCTCGGGCAGAGCAAGACCGCAGTCCAGGCGGAGATCGACGCGGCCTGCGAGCTTATCGACTTCCTGAGATTCAACGTCGTCTTCGGCCGGCAGATTTTGGCTGAGCAGCCACAGTCCTCGCCCGGCATCTGGAACCGCCTGGACCATCGCCCGCTTGAGGGTTTCGTGCTAGCAATCGCGCCATTCAACTTCACGGCTATCGCCGCGAACCTCCCGGCCGCGCCAGCGCTGATGGGCAATACCGTTGTCTGGAAGCCGAGCCCCACCCAGCAGCTCTCAGCGCATTTCACGATGCGGCTCTTCGAGGAGGCCGGGCTGCCGCCGGGTGTCATCAACATGGTCACCGGTCACGGCACGGCGGTGAGCGAGGTGGCGCTCGTCGACCGCGACCTCGCTGGCATCCACTTCACCGGCTCAACCTCGACCTTCCAGCACCTGTGGCGCACCGTCGGGGAGCGAATCGCGTCGTACCGCACCTACCCGAGGCTGGTCGGCGAGACCGGTGGCAAGGACTTCGTCATCGCCCACCCGTCAGCCGACATCGCCGCGTTGCGCACCGGGCTGATCCGCGGCGCGTTCGAGTACCAGGGACAGAAGTGCTCAGCCGCCTCCAGGGCCTACCTCCCGCGGTCGCTGTGGGACCGTCTGGGCGACGAGCTGGTCGCTGAGACCGAATCTCTCGCGCAGGGTGACGTGACCGACTTCAGCAACTTCATGGGTGCGGTCATCGACGACCGCGCGTTCGCGCGGCTCTCCGCCGTCATCGACCGAGCGCAGAGTGACCCGGCGCTGGAGGTGATTGCCGGCGGTCGTTACGACGACAGCGAGGGTTTCTTCGTCCGGCCAACCATCCTGCGCAGTGACGACCCCACACATG
Source organism: Mycobacteriales bacterium (assembly GCA_046590575.1). GTDB lineage: Bacteria > Actinomycetota > Actinomycetes > BP-191 > BP-191 > DATLNF01. Next base: position 22,194 of record JBKJUS010000113.1, read on the forward strand.
AGATTTTCACGACCGAGTACTTCGGCCCGGTGCTCGGAGTGTTCGTGTACGACGATGCCGACTTCGACGCCGTCGTGCAGCAGGCCGCCGACGTGGCGCCGTACGCCCTCACCGGTGCCATCTTCGCGCAGGACCGCCAGGCCATCGTTACGGCGAGCGACGTGCTGCGACACAGCGCGGGCAACTTCTATGTCAATGACAAGCCGACCGGTGCCGTCGTAGGTCAACAGCCCTTCGGAGGGGCCCGGGCAAGTGGTACCAACGACAAGGCCGGCAGCTATCTCAATCTCCTGCGGTGGGTCTCTCCCCGCACGATCAAGGAGACGCTCGCCCCGCCGACGGACCACCGCTACCCGCACATGGGCTGAGCTCGACGGCTATGGACACGTCACTGCTCGGAGGGGAGGAAGCACACCGTCACCGTCGCGACATCGCTGTTCGCACCCTGCTGATGCCGAGAACGTAGTCAGATGGGTCAGATCGCGCAGGGACTTGCTCGGCGGCGCGGTCGGGGGTGGCATGAACGCGCGGAGACGGCACTGGGCCACATCCGTGCTCCAGGGGGAGGACCAGCAATGCGCGTCACGTCAGCACTTACGCTCGAGGAGCATCCGAACTGTGCCGAGATCGTCGAGGTGCTCGCCCGCATGGTGGCGCTGACCGACGAGCAGATCTTCGCGCTGGCCGTTGCGTGGCGCGACGACGACGTCACGACGGTCGGCAGGGCGACTGCGCTGAGCCCGGACAGTCCGCTCGTGCTCGAAGCGCTGGCGGCCTTTGACAGCCTGGCATTTCTCTACGCCGACGACCTGCAGGGGGAGGCGGAGTACATCACCGTTCCTGCACCCGTGACCGCCCTCGCGTTGAAGGCGGTCCGCGACGCCATCGCTGCGGCGTATTCGCGCCCGGTGCTCACCCGACAGGAGTACGCCGCGCTGTTGGCACCGTGGCGAGGCGTCTTCCCGGATGCCTCTGTCATCGCGCCGGACTTCGGCCCGCAGCACCAGGCAGTCCTGGACCTGCTCGGGGTGATGGCCTCGATGGCATGCCGGTCCCACGACGCCGACGCCGAGAAGCGCTGGGCCACTGTCCTCGACCTCGGCACCCGGATCGACGTCGAGGGACATGGCGACGCCGTCGACCGTGCTTGGGATGCCGCAATCCTGACTCGACGCCGGCGTCTCTGGGGTCTCGTTTCGCGCAGCGGGCAGGAGGCCTTCTTTCGACGCTGCACCCAGTGCGAGTGGGTCGGCCATGAGGACGACGGCGCTGTGCTGGCGTTGTGCCTCGGCGCTGCGGTCGGCGTGATGATGAGTGATGTGCTCGACGAGGACGCGCGGGCGCTTCTTCTCTCGCCGCTTCGGGCGCTTATCGCGCAGCAGCCCGAGGGCGTCGGTCACTGATCTCCGGTCGGAGCCGCACTATGGTGCGCCCATGACGGGGACTGTGGACCACCACTTCGGCGAGGCCGGTGGCCGGCTGTCGTATGCCAGCTACCTGCATGTGGCTGAGCTGCTCGAGCAGCAGGCGCTGCTGTCCCAACCACCTGCCCACGACGAGTTGCTCTTCATCACCGTGCACCAGGTCTACGAGCTGTGGTTCAAGCAGTGCTTGCATGAGCTGACGTTCGCGCGTGACGCCATGCTCGCGGGGGATACCTACCGGCCTCGGCATGCGTTGACCCGTGTACATGTCATCGAGCGGGTGCTCATCGAGCAGATCGCGGTGCTCGAGACCATGACCCCACAGGACTTCCTTGCTTTCCGGTCTTTGCTCGCGCCGGCGAGCGGCTTTCAGTCCGTCCAGTTCCGCGAGCTGGAGTTCCTCTCCGGCGCCCGCGACGACCGATTTGTCGCCCGGCTCCACCAGGCGTCTCCCGACGAGCAGGACCGTCTGCGGCGCCGGCTGGCGGAACCGTCGCTATGGGATGCGTTCGTCATCCTGATCCAGGAGCGCGGCTTCGGCATGAAGACCGAGGAGGAGCGTCGTGCTTCATTGCTGACGATCGCCCGCGACCGCGTGCGCTCGGGCGAGCTGTGGGACCTCGCCGAAGCCCTGCTCGGCCACGACGCCCTAGCGTCGCAGTGGCGCTCCCGACACGTCGACATGGTCGAGCGGCAGATCGGCACCAAGTCAGGCACCGGCGGCTCGAACGGCGCGCCCTACCTTCGCGAGAGACTCGGCGTGCGCTACTTCCCGGAGCTGTGGGAGCTGCGCAGCTATCTCTGAGAGAGCACTTCGCGCAGCACCTTGACCTCGTCGCTGATGACCCCTGAAACGCCGACCTGAAGCATCCGGTCCAGCGTCTGTGAGTCATTGACCGGCCACGTCATCACGACCTCGACGGACTCGTGCAGCTCGCCGACGAGGGCGCGGCTGAGGAGGGTCCGGTGCACCGAAACGCCGTACGCCGAGCGACGGCGGACAGCCTTGCGTAGCAGCGCTAGTTCCTCCCTGGTGCGAGCGGAGAGCACGGGCCGGACCCAGGAGACTCCGGCGAAGGGTTCGATGGCGGGCCAGTGACGTGAGCACACGATCACCGACCGGTTGGGTACCTCTTCGTGGAGCAGCGTGACGACCTCGACGCCGACGGCAGCATGCCGTCCCTTGAGGTCGAGCATGAAGGTCGCTCCGGCGTCTGCCGCCCGCAGCAGCTCGGTGAGACCGAGCCGGGGGGAGGACGTACGGACTAGCTCCCACTTGTCCCAGAGGAATGGGAGTGGGCCCATCGTCTTCAGGTGTCGCACCTCTAGTGCACCCCGATAGTGGTGGACGTCCGCCTCGATGATGTCGGCCCCTACGGCGACCGCGTCGCGTAACCCGGCCAAGGTGTTGCCGGCTCGGTGTGCAATCGCTAGCGGCGATGTCATGTGACCATCGTGCTGCCAAGTGACGTGATCGGCGAGCAGGTCACCGACGGCCAGCTCAGCCGGCCAGGGCAGGACCGAGGCGGGTCTGCCCGAGGCGGGTCCGCCGCGAGAGAAGCAGGCTGCCGCCGCCGAGCGCGAGCGCGGGCAACCAAGCCAGTGTGGCCATGAGTGCGACGGCTCCGATCGCCGCGCGTAGGGGTACGTCGAGCGTGATCAGGGCAGCCACCAGCGCCCCGTCGCGGGGGCTCGCGCCGTTGGGGCCGGGAACGGCGCCAGCGACCTGGCTGGCTCCGAAGACGCCGAGCAGAGCGACCGGCGACACGGTGTGCCCGGTCGCCGCGACGGTCGAGTAGAGCAAAGCTCCGATGGTCAGCTGGTAACCCATGGACAACACCATGCCGCGGGCCACGTGCCGCGCGGACGGCAGCCGGCGATCGGGCATCAGCTCCGGACGGATCCGGCGAACCGTCAGCGCGGCCACGATGGCGAGCGCCGCGACGAGCAGTGCGGTGAGCAGCATCCTGGTTGGCATCGCGGCGCCGGCAATGGCGACGAAGACCGAAAGGCCGAGCGCGCCCACTAGACGGTCGATGCCCACCTCGGCCACCGCTGATGGGGTAGCGAGTCCTACGCGGGTCAGCCTCCGCGCCCGCCAGATGTCGGCGCCGACATGACCGGGGGTGAGCAGACCCATGACCTCGGACTCGGCGTAGGCGCGCAAGTGCCAGCGACGGCTCTGGCCGGCTTCTGACAGCGAGTGCCAACGCAGCGGGCAGAGGACGTACTTGCCGAGCACCCAGGGCACCATGCCGACCAGGACCGGCCACAATGAGATGCGTGGAACAGCCGGCAGTGTGAGCAGGGGCACGGCGACGGCGACGGTGACGGCGGTGACGCGGACGACCCACGTGCGGGTGGAGGTGACGCGCAGGTTCATCGTCCCCCTCGTGGCACATCCGGATGACGCGATTCCGCGTACGACTGATGTCGGCGCGAGTGGCGGGACTCTGAAGGCGCCGGCCCGCCACTGTGGCCATCCCATCAACGCTGGGGTTGCACCGGCGGGGAGCTGGGCAAATTGCGGACCACTTTTGGCGGAAATTTTGCCCTGATCGTGGATATCGGCCCCGTCTCAGCAGAGCAGGGTCGCGGTGGGTCCTCGGGGTCGGCTGAGGATGACGCGTCCGTCGGGGAGGGTGGTTTCGGCGGTGCCGTCGGGGAGGAGTTTGACCTGGTGTCCGCGGGTGTGGATGCAGTGGTGGACTTCGCAGGCGCTCGCGGGCATGGGGCAGTTGCCCCAGCGGCAGCCGCCGTCGCGCAGGGTGATGAGCTTGCGCAGGCTCGGGGGCCAGTCGCGTCGGCTGCGGCCGTAGTCGGTGGGTACGGACAGGGCGTCGAGCAGGAGGCGGCACCAGCGGGCGTCGCAGGCGATCCGGTCGAAGGCGCCGCGGGTGAAGGGGGTGCCGTCGTCGAGGCGGGCGGTGCCGGCTGTGGCTGGTTCGGCTTCGTCGGCTAGGTCGTTGTCGTCGATGAGGTCGGTTTCGGTGGCGTGGACGATGACTTCGGGTCGGTGTCCGGCGGTGTCGGGCAGCTGACCGAAGGCGAGGACTTCGTCGGCGAGGCTGATGAGGGCGTCGGCCCAGCGTTGGTCGCGGCTGCGGTCGTCGTCGGGTCCGGCTTTCTGGGCGCGGGCGTGGACGGCGAGGTGGAGCCGGTGGCCGCCTTCGGGGTCGAGGCGGAACTGGCCGTGCCAGATCCCGTCGAGGGTTTGCGCCAACGAGAACGTCCGGCCGGCGAGGCGGCGTTGTTCGTCGCGTTCGAAGCCGGCTTCGTCGACCCGGCGGAGCCAGTGCGCGACGAGGCGGGCGAAGGCGGCGGGGTCGAATCGGTGGGCTTCGGCCAGCAGCGCGGTCTCTCCGGCGGCGGCTACCGCCGGGTCGAGCTTGCGGGCGGCGGCGGCGAAGATCTGCACATGTGCGGCGGTGATCGTCCCGTCGGCGAGTGCGGCGGCGAAGGCCGGCACCCGGGGCAGGTCCCGGCCGAGGCCGACCGCGCGGCGCGCCTCGACGAACCCGGTGTTGCCGGTCTTCGCGACCAGCCACGCCGACGCCGTACCGAGACCGTCGCCGACTGCAGCGTCGCGGGCGTCGAAGACCCGCAGCGCGTCACCGCGCACCGCGTGCAGCCGGCGTAGTGACTGCTCCACTTCGAGGATCCGCTCGCCCAACGTCACGTCGTCGAGCGTGGTGGGCTCAGCCGCCAGGTAGGCGTCGATGACCTCGGCGAGTGCACCCATCCCCACACCTCCTTGGTTACTCGAACATACATTCGACTATAGCCCAGTCGAGTGATGGAAACCAGTGGGGCACAACACATGTGGACATCATTCTCAACGGTCGGTACTGGATCCGCACAGCGGCGCGACGACACCGCCGCGCCCAGGGGCGCCACGGGTGTTCAGGGCCACTCAGCCGCCGGATTCGCGCGGAAAAGTGCACATTCGCGCCGCGTTTGACCGACCAAAGTTGTTGCGCATGGGCTAACCGCCCAACCGGTCAGGCTCGTTGTTCAGCGAGACAGCCCGCCGTCGCGTCAGGGGAGCATTCGTGGCACTCAGCCTTCGCAAGTACAAGACCCTCACCGGTCGTCAGCTCGGCCGATCCGGAGCCATTCT
>JBKJUS010000098.1:0-3907 GCA_046590575.1 Mycobacteriales bacterium
CACGGTGAGCAGGCACATCCAGGCCGCGGAAAGCCAGTCCAGCGACGCCATCAACCGGACCCGCTCGAACCGCTCGGCCAGCACCCCGCCGTACGCGCCGAACAGCAGCGACGGGACGAAGCGGCCGATCGTGGCGGCACCGACCCAAGCGGGGGAGTGTGTCTGGTCCCACACGAACACGGCGAGGCCGACGTTGTAAGCCCAGGACCCCGCTGCACTGGCAGCGAACGCGGCCATCAGGAGGCGGAAGTCGCGGTGACGCAAGGGTGCGAGGACGCCGGAGCCCCTGCGTTGCTCGTGTCTGCCCACGCCAGACCACCTCGTCGCCGTCTCGAGCACGCATCGTCGCGGACACGCTAGACGTGGCGGGCCGGGCCCGTCCCGCGATTCCCGTGATTGGTTTCAGCGCTGGCCTGGCCGCTGCTACGGTGCCGCGCGTGACCGCCCGGTGAAGGTGCAGCTGCTCGGCGCCCGCGGCTCGACCCCGGCGCCGGGACCGGAGTTCGTCCGGTACGGCGGCCACACGTCGTGCCTGGCGCTGACCGCCGACAGCTGCACCCGACCGTCCCTGGTGCTGGATGCCGGCACCGGTCTGCGGTCGCTGACCGGGCTGCTCGGCGGTGACGCGTACGACGGCTCGATCGTTCTCAGCCACCTGCACTGGGATCACGTGCAGGGGCTGCCGTTCTTCGCCGCCGGTGACCGCGATGCCGCGCGGGTCGACCTGTTCATGCCGGCGCAGGACGATCTGTCCGGGAGAGACCTGCTGGCGCAGTCGTTATCGCCGCCGTCGTTCCCCATCACCCCCGAGGGCCTGCGCGGCACCTGGGGCTTCCATGCGATGGTCGACGGCCGGCACGAGGTCGAGGGCTTCACGGTGACCGCGGTGGACATCGAGCACAAGGGCGGACGAACCTTCGCGCTGCGGGTGGAGGACGAGCACGGGTCGCTGGCCTACCTGCCCGACCACGCGCCCGCCGTCGGTGTCTCCGACGAGCTGATGACGATGCTGTCCGGGGTCGACGTCCTGTTGCACGACGCGCAGTTCCTCGAGGGGGAGCGGCCGGTCGCGGTCGACTACGGTCACGCGACCGTGCAGGATTCCGTCCAGCTCGCGCTGGAGTGCGGTGCCGGCTCGCTCGTCCTGTTCCACCACTCGCCGGCGCGCACCGACGCCGCGCTGGACGAGATCGCCGCGTGGGCGCCGGGGCTGGCACCGCAGCTGCCCATCGTCGTGGCCCGCGAGGGCATGCTGCTACAGGTGGGCCGGCCGGTTCAGGTCTCGTCGACCGGCTGAGTCCGCCAGTCGTCGTCGAGGTATGCCTGTGCCACCGAATCGGCGGCCGCGCGCACCGACCCGGCGCCGCCGACGGCCCGGAGGAAGTCAGACCGGGCGACCGTGACCAGCGTGGTGTCCTCAAGGGTGCGGACCGTGGCGGTCCGGGGCACGTCGCGCAGCAACGCGATCTCGCCGAACGAGTCACCCGGCCCGAGCCGGCGCACCTCGCGCTGGTCGCGGGTCACGAGCACCTGGCCCGACAGCACCACGTAGAACCGGTCGCCCCGGTCGCCCTCGCGAACGATGGTCGACCCCACCGGCAGCGCGAACTCCTCGGCGCCGCGGCTCAGCCCCTCCAGGGCGGGGAGTGGTGCGAGCCTTAGCGTGGGCACGCCGCGCAGGAGGCTGAGGTGTGGCCCGGGTAGGAGCGCCATCGCGTCCAGCCGGCGGAGCCACCGCCAGCCGAGCAGGCCGGCCGCAGGCAGCAGCGCCCCGGTGGCGACGAGCGCACCGGAGCGGCCCAGCACGGCGACGCCCAGCGGCGCCAGGGCAGCTCCGGCGGCGATCGACGCAGTCATCACCGACTCCTGCACGCCGAACACCCGCGCCAGCACCGCGTCGGGCACGGCCCGCTGCAGGAGTGTGCGGCCGGCCACGTCGAAGAACGCCTTGCCCGTCCCCGAGGCGGCGAGCAGGAGGGCGGCTGCGGCCGGCACCGTGCCCAGCGGCAGCAGCATGAGCGGTACGCCGGTCGCCAGCAGCCCGAGCGCCAGGGCGGGGCTGAGCCGACGCCGGCCGACCAGCGCGACCGTCGCCACGGCGCCGAAGATCCCGCCGATCCCGAGCGCGCTGGCGAGCAGCCCAGGGCCGGACGAGTCCGTCTCGAGAACCTCGAGCGCCACCATGATGATGAGGATGTCGAGGGCGCCGACCACGACGTACTGACCGGCGACCATGCCCACCAGCACGGCGGTAGCCGGGTCGCGACGCAGCTCGGCGAAACCCGCGAAAGCGATCCGAGAAGCGTCCGGAGTCTGCTCGACCGGGCCCGCGGGCCGCCCCGGAAGCAGAGTGACCACAGTCGCCGCCGCCCCCAGCAGAAGGACGCCGAACAGCGCGAACACCGACTCCGCGCCGCCGACCGTGAAGAGCAGCCCGCAGGTCAGGGGGCCGAGGAACGCGCCCAGCCCCTCGACGGCGACCGAGACGGCGTTGCCCGCCGTCAGCTCCGCGGGAGTCTCGGCGAGTGAGGGCAGCACGGCGTTGTGAACAGGGCGGCTCAGCGTGACAGCGGCGGTCACTAGCGCCCCGAGACCGACCACGACGCCCAGCGGCGCGTCCGCAGCCAGCGCGGTGGCGGTCGCAAGCATCGCCACGCCCTGCAACGTGTAGCCGATGGCGAGGGCCCGCCCGCGAGCGACCCGGTCGCCCAGCGTCGCGGCGATCGGCGCGACCACGACGGCCGGCACCAGCTGCGCGATAGAGACGACGGCGGCGCCGCCGACGCCGACCTTCTCGAAAGCCCACACCAGCAGCGCGATCCAGACGGCCCATTCGCCGACCGAGAAGACCGCGAAGGCAGCGAGCGCCCTCCGCATGCCCGGTCGGCGGACGGCGGCCAGCGTGGCCCGCAGCGACTCTTTCACCGCGACGTCGCGGTGCTCTCCCGTGACGGCTGGGCCGGGACGGGCCCGGCGACACTCGGCACGCGCAAGTCGATGAGGTCACCGGCTGCCTGGTCGAGCAACGCACCGATCGAGGTGCCGGGGAACGACTCCCTGATCGAGGGGGAGGCGACGTTGACGATGGTGGCATCGAGGAAGGCAAGGAAGGCGCCGAAGCAGGCCACCAGCAACACCCGGGACGCCGGGACCCGTCCCCGCTGTGTCTCCGCCACCGACCACCGCCTCCTGCGGCACCGTTGCCGCGGGGCTCATCGTGCTGCCCGATGATCAATACTGGCAAGCGCTGCACGTGCGCCTGTCCGGTCTGACCTTCGCGTCGCTGATGTGCCTAAATCCGTTGATCAGAGCGACTTTCCGCCGATACGGCGGTACGTGTCCCCTACAGCAAGTAAGCAGAGTGGATCACCCGGTGACGGTGGTCCCTGACTGGGCATTTCGTGCTGTTGACGCGCTAGTCAAAGCCCATCAGTCTCAGTGGTTCCGGGAATCTCTGCTGCCAAAGGGTCGACAACCATGTCTTTTGTACGCGCGCGCCGCCGTCCGCTCCTTGTCCTTGCCGTGGCCGCGTGCCTCGGGGCGGGACTCGTCAGCCCGATGGTGACCGGCGCCACCGCCGCCGGTCCCAACGCTCCGGTGCGGATCCAGATCGACAGCATCACCTCGACGGCGAACCCAGCACCGGCCGGCACCCCGGCCACCGCGATCCCCTACGTCCTGGTGAAGGCCGGCGACTCCTTCGTCGTGCACGTCAGTTTCTGGGACGCGAGCAACAACCCGGCGGCCTTCAGCAAGGACACCTCGCTGACCATCAGCGCGAGCGCCGGGAGTCCCGCACCGAGCACCGGGACCGCGTTGAAAGGTGTGCCCACTGCCGACCTGACCACGTCGCTGGGCACGCCGGCGGTCCGGGTGGCCGTGCGCGTCGCGATGGCCAACGCCAGAC
>JBKJUS010000170.1:0-3332 GCA_046590575.1 Mycobacteriales bacterium
CCACACGGGGGCTGGCACTCGTGTGGTGATGCCTTCCCAACACGGGTCGCCCAGCTGGCAGGCACGGGCGAAGGCCTGCTGGAAGATCTCGGCCGCGCCGAGCGGATCGTTGCGGGCCAGGCGGACCTCGCCCTGGAAGGCCTGCGGCCACGGTAGGAAGGAGAGCCAGTGCTCACGCTCGGCCAGGACGACCGCCGAGTTGAGATGATCGTCGGCCGCGTCCAAGTCTCCTCGAAGGAGATCCACTCGCCCGTTCATGCAGAGTGCGTAAGCCTCGCGACGGGGGTCGTCGACTTCCCGGGAGAGGCTGCAGGCCACGTCGAGCAGGGCGATGGACTGCGGATAGTTCCCCGTGTCGCTGTGGACCGAACCGAGGTAGGTGGCGGCCTTGGCCATCACGGCGGGTGAACCTTTCGCCAGACTCAGCGCTTCCGTGAGCCACAGCTCGGCCCGGTCGTAGCGAGCGCGCAGAAAGTCCACGTAGCCGAGCTCGGCGCGAGCCAAGGCCGAGCCGATCTCGTCGTTGTCCTCGATTGCCAGCCGGTCCGCCTCGTGCAGGTGCGCCAGGCCCTCCTCGTCGAGGCCTCGAAGGGAGTGGATCAGTGCTTCAGCCAGCACTTGGCGGGATCGCGATCGGAGGGACGTCGTCCGACCGGCGTCAGCGAGCCGGACAGCAATGCGCAGGGCGGCGACGCCGGGTTCAATGGCGCCGGCACCGATGGTCGCGGAGCCCGACTCGATGGCGGCCTCGATCGCGGCGTCGGTCGGCACACCCCCACGTTCGCGGGGACGTTCGCGCATCGCGGCCTCGACCGCTTCTCCAGGCTCGACGCCCAGCTCGGTCTCGAGCAACCGGGCCCACGCGGCGTACTGCTGATTGGCGGCGGCATTGTCGCCCGTCAACCGATAGAGCCTGATCAGGAGTGCCTGGTGGTTCTCGTCGAGCGGGCTCATCGCGGCCGCGCGTACGGCGAAGCCGCGCGCCCGGTCTAGGGCGCCCCGCGCCATCAGCCCGAGGGCGGCCTCGTGGAGGATTGCCTCGGCGGCCCAAGCGATACGTCGCCGCTCCGAGAGAAGCCACGACTCGAAAGCAGGCGCACTGCGGACCGCCAGTCCGTCTAGGAGCCCGGTGTCGAGGCCGACGACCTCGACCGCGTCGACCCACTCGTGGGTGAGTACGTCGACGTCGACAACAGCATCCTCGGGGAGCCGCAGCACCAAAGGGTCCCCGTCGACGGAGGCGTCGTCGCCGAGGCAGCGGCGGATCTCCGCCAAGCTCCACCGCAGCGCCCGTAGGGGGTCATCTGCCTCGGCGAACAACAACCCGGCCAGCTGACTCCGGGTCGGGGTGCCTTCGCAGAGCAGTAGGTAGGCCAGCAGCGCCCAGCTCTTGCGACTGCGGAGACGGTACGGCGGCCCGCCGAGCCGCTCGATGCTCGGTCGACCCAGCAGGCGGATTTTGAGAGGCTTGTCCACCATGCGATCACCGTCGCACAGGTTCAGGCCGGGGCGATCCCGTCGCCGGACGACCACCGAAGTCCTGGGCCGGCAGGGCCGACACGCTTCGGGCGGTCGGACCTGCCGTCCAGATGTCCAGCGACTCCCCGCGGACAGTCAGCCGGTTAGGCGAGGACATCGTCCCGAGCCTCAGGAGTGCTCGACGACGCTGTAGATCTCGTCAGCCACGAGCCCGTGCGCCTCGCGGTGCACAGTGTTGGCCGCCTCCGCGTCTGGTGCCTCGACGAGGCAGAAGATCTTTCCCGCCTCCTCGTCCACCCAGTAGCGGAGGTAGTCCACCCCGTGCGGCCCCTGCGTAGCAAGGTCCGCCTCGTGAGCGGCTGCGACATCAACCGCCGAGACCCCACCCTCGATGTTGTGCGTGTCCATGAACAGTGCCATGTGTCGATCCCATCAGTTGTCGGCCAACGCGCTTCGCCGGCCGGATGAGATGACGAAACATCATCAGCGTTTGACGCCACGTTTGACGGACACAACCACTCTGACACAGCGCGGAAGCAGCGATCCCGCTCAGCGCCCAAGCCGAGGTTGGAGTCGTGGCCTTTCGCCGCGATGGACGCCGACTGCAGCGACGTCGATCCGGGTGAGGACCTGGCCAGGCTGAACGCCCGCTGATGCCGCTCACCGGGCGACTGAGCCGGCCGCGAGACCGACATCGAAGATGTCGAGTAGTGCTCCATCGCTTTGACCACGGCCGCCGGGTCAATGATTTGGGCGGCGCCGGGAGACCGGCTTCCGGCCGTGCCGAAGGAGCTGAGCTGCGATGACGACCGTGACGACGGATCTGGTGCCGAGCTACCTGGACGTGACCAGGCTGACGGTGGGATCGTTCCTGGCCCGCTACAGGGAACCGACCCTGACTGCCTACACCCAGGACCTGAAGGCGTACCTGGGCTGGTGCCAGACTCACGACCGCGACATCCTTCGGGTCACCCGCGGCGAGCTCGAGATGTATGTGCGCCACCTCGAGCGCCGCGGCTACGCCGCGGCGACCGTGGCCCGCCGGTTCGGCACCGTGGCGACCTTCTACAAGTACGCCGTCATCGACGGCGTCATTCCGGCCAACCCGGCCGCGGCGGTGACCCGACCCAAGGTGCCGTGGGAGGGACAGAAGCGCACCGTGCTGCACCCACTGGAGTTCGCCGCCCTGCTCGCCGCAGCCCGGACCTCGGGATCGAACGACCACGCGCTGGTCTGCCTCCTCGGGATGCTCGGACTGCGGGTGTCGGAAGCCTGCGCGACCGACATCGCCGACCTCCGCTACGAGGCCGGCTACGAACTGCTGCACGTGCTCGGCAAGGGCGCCAAGCCGGCTGACATCCCGCTGCCCATCCCGGTGCTGCGGGCCGTGCGGGAGGCTGTCGACAACCGCGTCGCCGGGCCGATCCTGCGGGCTCGCAGCGGACGGCGGATGGACCGAGCCGGCGCCAGCCGGGTACTGACCAGGGTCGCCCGCGCTGCCGGCATCACCCGGCCGATCAGCCCGCACGGCCTGCGCCGCACCTTCTGCACCACCGGGCTGGTCGCCGGCATCAGCATCCGCGACATGCAGTACGCGATGCGCCACGCCGACCCCCGCACGACGATGCGCTACGACATGGCCAAGGCCAACCTCGACCGCCACGCCGCTCACGCCGTCGCCGCCTACCTGGCCGGCATGAGCACCGGCTGACGACTACACCCCCTGGCGTGGCAACGAACTCAACCGGCACTACCGAGCGGGCGATTCGCACGCTCATGCCGAGTTCCGTGCGCACCGACCCCGGCCGGTTGGGGGGCTTGACGCAGGCCCGCGTCTGCTCGGGTCCACGTGG
>JBKJUS010000164.1:0-3005 GCA_046590575.1 Mycobacteriales bacterium
CTGCGTCAGCCAGGCGCGGAGCCGGTCGGCGGCCGGTTCGGCCCGGTCGAAGATGAGGACGATCGGCTTCTCACCGAGGGGTAAGCCGGGCACGTCGAGGCGCAGCTGAGGGCCATCGACGAGGAAGCCGGCGCGCTGATCAGCCGGGCGGGGGTCGTCGCGGGGACCCGGCGGGGTGATGACCGCGACCACCACCGCGATGAGCAGGACAGCAGTCGCGGTGAACCAGGCTACCGGAGCCCAGGGTGAAAGCGGCGGCGCGGCCCCGACGATCCGACCCCACTCCCGGTCGGTCTCGTCGCAGCAGCACGCCGCCTCTGCGATCACTGGTCGCGGTAGCGCAGCGTCCAAGTCCGCCCGCCGTCGTCGGACTGGTAGATGCCGTCTTTGAAGAGCGAGGCGTAGATACGGCCACCGGCGACGGTGACTGCCTCCGGCTCGCCGTCGAGCTTGCCCCGCCGGTCCCAGGTGTCGCCAGCGTCGGTGCTGACGAGGACCTGACCGGTGGGGGAGAGTCCGAAGAGCTCGTTCGGCTGGTCCCAGGCGAGCACGGACAGTGCGGGTGCGGCCAGCGGCGTGAACTTCCGTCCACCATCGAGGCTGCGGACGGCACCACGCTCGGTGGTTGCCACGAGCGTGTCCGGGTCGGCGGGGCTGACCGCAAAATCGCGCATCGGCAGCTTCGCCCGGCGGTCCCACGTCTTCTTGTCGGCGCTCACCATCAGCGTGCTGCTGGTCGAGTCGTAGCCGTAGACCTTGTCGTGCACTGCGTGCAGGGCATGGAAGTCGACCTCGCCGAGCAACGACCGCGACTGCCAGGTCTGCGCCCTGTCGGTGCTCTCGATCAGGCCGAGCAGCACCGGCAGCTTTTCCTCCCGCAGGTCCGGGTGACCGCTACCGAGGAACGTCCCGGGGCCGGTGACCGTGAAGCCCATGGTGTCCTGGTAGCGGTTGGCGACCCGAGTCGCCTTGCCGCTTTCGGGGATACGGAACAGGCCGAGGTGCGTTGCGGCGTACAACATGCCGTCGCCTGGGTCCACACCCAGGCCGTGGACGTGCACCACTCCCGGGTCTGCGCCGGGAAACGCCTCCAGTGACGAGCCCGACCCGCTCTCCCGTTGCACCGCCCAAACAGCTACCGGTACGACGGCGACCGCGACCAGCATGCCGAAGACGGCCACGGTCCGCCGTCCTGACGCACGCTTGGCGGCGTTGGTCCGAGGACGGCGCTTCGGGATGGGTCTCGGCGATGGCCGGCGGGGGTTAGCCATGATGTTCTCCAATGGACGCCGGGCAGGGCGACAACGAGCCTACTCCCGGGGGGTAGGCAGACGGGTAACGGCAGGGGGGTCGACAATGGTTCCCGTAGATCCGCGTCCGTTGCTCGGCAGAGTTACGGAGCGATCAGGTACCGCGGGCCGGCGGCCCGCCGCCGCCCGCTAGCGGTGTCGGAAGATGACGCGCATCAGCTCGTCGTAGATGAGCGGATCGCCGCTGTTGATCGCGTCGGTGACGCAGCTCTCCAGATAGTTGCGGGCGACCTTGCGGCTGACGGCCTCCAGGGCGGACTGAACCGCGCTGGCCTGTTGCAGTACGTCGACGCAGTACCGATCGTCCTCCACCATCTTCGCGATGCCGCTGACCTGCCCGTTGATCTTGCGCAGCCGCAGCAGCACATCGGCTCGCAGCTCGTCACTCATCATTGGCGCCCGGTCATCGTCCGCGCATCGCCGGCCAGGCAGTGGCTTCGACTTCCCGCCGACGGCGTTCTTGTTCTGCATGTGCGCTCCCACTATTCGAATCGAAGAGCCCTCAAGGACTGTTGGTGGTTGGTGAGGCGTCATAGCCCGTGCCAGATATGGCGGCCAGAATCGTGCTGGGCGTTGTCGTCGCGGAGTCGTAGGTCACTGTCGTCCTCTTGCGCTTCACGTCGGTCCGCGATTCGACGACCCCGACAACATCCTCCACGGCGTCGTCGACGAGCATCCCGCAACTGGCGCAATGCATGCCCGTGACGCTGAAGACTGCGGTGTCCAAGAGTCTTCTCCCTTAGGTAAAGGTGATCGAGCCGCGGTACATCCCCATGCCGCAGGTGTAGTTGAGGTCGCCGGGCTCGCGGACGCCGAGGTCGATGACGGTATCCCCGGTTTCCGGCAGCAGTTCCTCGACGCCTTCGGACGGGATGACGAAGGCGCGGGTGCAGCCGCGGGTGCCGTTGGTCCGCAAGGTGAGCTGGGTCGGCACACCAGCTTTGGCGCTCACCCGGTTCGGTGTGTACGACGTGCTGCGGGCATCGATGACGATGGTCTGCTTGCCATCCGGCCCGACCGGTGCGTCCGGGCCGTCGAAGTCGATCGCTCCGTCGGGCGCCGTGTCGCCGCCGGACTGTCCGGTGATCCGGCTCGCGGCTGATGCGAGCGTGACGGACGAGCCGGCGAGCACCAGCCCGGTGTTGATTGAGATGAGACCGACGACGATGACCGCGACGGCGGCCAGCTTCGCCAGCTGACCGCGCAGAGTCGATGCTGACCGGCGTGCGGCGTAGCCGAGAACAGCGAAGAGCGGAGACGTGCCGATCACGAAGGTCGCCATGATTGCCGCGCCCGCCAACGGCGAGCCGGAAGCAACCGCCAAGAACTCCACGCTGATCGTCACGCCGCAGGGAATGGCCACGGTGAGAAAGCCGAGCAGCGCCGGTGCCGCCACCGCCTGCGACTTCGCGTTGCGACGCACCAGCCGGGCAACCCGAGCCGGCGGCTGCGGCACAAGGCCACGAAAGACGCGCAGGCCGAGGAGGTCCGCGGCAAGCACGATCATGATCACCCCGGCAATGATCTGCGTGACCGCCCGGGCCCGGAAGCTCAGCTGAAAAGTGCTGCCTAGGAGTCCGAGAAGCGCCCCGAGAAGCGTATGGGACACGAGTTTGCCGCCGAGGAAACCGGCGACCGGCAGCGAGTCGAGCGCCCACGACGTCGGCGGCGGCGTGGCCGGCTGACGTCGCGCCT
>JBKJUS010000019.1:0-8824 GCA_046590575.1 Mycobacteriales bacterium
GAGGAACACACGTACGTCGGGACAGTGAAAAGCTGCGGCACCGGGACCTTCAAGTACAGCCTCGACGGTGTGCTCCGTCCGTTCGATCCGTCCAAGCAAATCTTCCCTGCCGATGAGTACTGGACCATCGTCAAAGGGACCGGGACCGGAGATCTGTCCGGCATCCAGTCTGGCCGCAATTATCGCTCCGCTGGAGTGAACACCGACGGGAGCGTCTTCGCTGTGTTCGACCCGGCCAAGAACAGCCTGACCTGCATCCCAGCGCACCGCGGGAAGTAGGTGTCGTTCTTACCGCCCGCTGAGATGCGGCGTTACTAGTGATGCGCGACATGCGAAGCACTGGTGCTCTCTGCTCGTGGTCTCGTGCCGTGGGTAAGGGGGCCACGTGAGATCGAGGTCTGCCAGGATTGACTGGTGGAGACCTTGGTCCTGGTCCTGACGGATGTGCAGGGCAGCACCCGGCTGTGGCAGGACGAGCCGGTGACGATGAATGCCGCGATGGCCCGACACCACGAGATCGTCCATGCGGCGGTCGCGGCGCACGGAGGCTGGCGCCCTGCCGACCAGGGTGAGGGCGACGCGGTGTTCGCGGCGTTCCGCTCCGCGACCGAGGCCGTGGCTGCGGTTGCGCAGGTCCAGCAGCAGCTGGCCGCCGAGGTGTGGCCGACGTCGATTCCGCTGACAGTGCGGATCGGCGTTCATCTCGGGGAGGTGACGGAGCGGGACGGCAATCTGTACGGCGACCCGGTGAACCGCTGCGCCCGGCTGCGCGGCTTGGGCGCGGGAGGGCAGTCGCTTCTCAGTGCAGTGGTCTATGAGGCGGTGCGCGACAGACTGCCGCACGGTGTCGGCCTGGTCGACCTGGGCGAGCACCGGATGAAGGACCTGTCGCGACCGGAGCGAGTGTGGCAGTTGACCGGTCCGGGCCTTGATGGCCCATTCCCCCCGCTGGCCAGCCTGGATGTGGTCCGGCAAAACCTGCCGCTGCAGACGTCGAGCTTCGTCGGTCGGGAAGAGGACCTCGCCCAGCTGGTCGCCTGCGTCCGCGAGAACCGGCTGGTCACGTTGTCCGGCTTCGGCGGCATGGGTAAGACGCGGCTGGCGTTGCAGGCGGCGGCGGAGCTGGCGGATGGTGCGCTGGGTGAGGTGTGGTTCGTCGACCTGGCGGCGGTGAGCGACGCGGAGCTGGTGCCTGGGCGGGTAGCTGAGGTGCTTGGCGTGCGATGGGGCCTCGGTGATCCGGCGGCAGCGCTGGTGGAGGCGCTGCGCGAGAAGCCGATGCTGCTAGTGCTGGACAACCTGGAGCAGGTGCTGGGCTGCGCGCGGTTCGTCGCTGAGCTGTTGGAGCGGGCACCTGCGGTGCGGGTGCTGTGCACGAGCCGGGAACCGCTGCGAATCCGCGGCGAGCACCAGATCCCGCTGGCGCCGCTGGCCTTGCCGGACCCCGGGGAGGTGGACGGGGAGACGCTGTCGGCGTTCGAGGCAGTCCGGCTGTTCGTCGACCGGGCGGTGGAGGTGCGTCCGGGCTTCGTGGTGGACAACACCACCGCGCCGGCGGTAGCGGCGATCTGCGTGCGCCTGGACGGTCACCCGCTGGCGCTGGAACTGGCGGCAGCGAGGCTCAAGGTGCTCTCGGTGGACCAGCTCCTGGGTCGCCTCGACGCGGCGCTGACGGTGCTGACCGGCGGCTCGCGGGACATGCCCGAGCGGCACCAGACGCTGCGAGCGACGATCGCCTGGTCCTTCGACGCGCTCTCGCGCAACGAGCAGCTTCTGCTGACCCGGATGACCGCGCTGCCCGCACCAGCCGGCCTGGAGCTGGTGGAGGCGGTCTGCGGGGAAGATCTCGACGTGCTCAACCTGCTCGAGCAGCTGGTCAACAAGAGCCTCGTCGTCACCACCGAGACGCACGGCCAGACCCGCTTCGGACTGCTGGTCAGCATCCGCCAGTACGCCGCCGAGCAGATCGACGCGACGGCTATGCACCACCTCGCGGAACGGCACGCCCGAGCCGTGCATGAACCTATGCGCGGTCTCGCGCTGACCGAAGAGGAGTACTTCCGCAAGCACGCTTATGTCGACGCGGAGCTGGCGCACATCAGGGCAGCCCTTACCCACCGGCGCAACAACGGACCGCCGGTGGAGTTCGCCCGGTTGGTGGCGGACCTCGAGGACACATTCGGCCACCGGGGGCTGCTGGTCGAGAGCATCGACCTCGCCACTGCTGCACTGCCGACCGCCCGCGCCGCCGTCCCGCCCGACCCTCAGCTGCTCGGCGGCATTCTGACCCTCCTCGTCCTGGCGCAGCGCGTTTTCCCGGTGCGGGTCTGTGAGCTCGCCCGCGAGGCCATCGCGGTAGCGCGGACCTGCACAGATCCGGTCCTGCGGGCGGAGGAGCTGGCTAACGCTATGGGTGAGGCGGCAGATGATGCAGCGGAGGCTGCAGCGCTGCTCGCGGAGCTCGACGACGCCCTTGCAGCGACATCTGGACAGGAAGCAGTGCAGCAGGAGCGCTACAACACCGCGGCCAACCTGCTCCGGTATGTCGACCCGGTCGAGGCAGAGCGGAATGTCCGGTTGATAGCTGCGACGAGTGTCATGTCCCGCTGCGTCCGCACCGCGGAGCTCTTGCTCGACCGAGGGGAGTGGGCAGAGGCCGCTGCCGTCATGGCGGACGCCTCCGACCTGGCTCTCACCGGACTGCCCAACCCGCGCTGGGCGACGATGATCGCCGTCCGGCGGGCCGCTGCGCTCACTGGCTGCGGTCGGCTCGAGGAGGCCCGCGAGCAGCTCGAGGAAGCCGCTGGCCACGAGCGCCTCGCCGGGCTGCCGCCGCTGGCTTCCGCCGCCGGGTTGGCCGACCTGGAACGGGCCGCTGGCCACGTCACCCTTGCCGCAGCCGCTCTGGAACGTGCGCTGCACGGGCTCGACGACGAGGCCATGCGGACCCGGCATGTCCTGCCGCTGCGCTGGCGGCGTGCGGTCTGCCTGCGTTTGCTTGGCGAGGACAGTGCCGTCGAGCTTCGAGCGGCCCGCGACGACCTCGTCTCCTCACCCCTCTACGGACCGCGTGAGTTGCTCGGCGCCCTCGTCGAGCGCGCCGTCCAAGTTGCCGACTCCGACAGCCAGCTGGCCGCCGAGTTGCTCGCCACCGTCGCTGCGCACCGCGGCCGGTGGGTGCTGCCCTTCGGAATGGACGCCGACCTGCAGTCGCTGCTTCCCCGCCTGCCAGCCGCGTCCACCCCACCTGTCGCGCCGACGGAGATCTGGTAACCGGGGCCGCCTTCCGGTCGTGTCTGTGCCCGCCGAAGTGGGGAACGTCACACCGCCGGTCGCGGCATTTCATCCTGCGCGAGAGCCGCGGCACCAAGAGCAGGTGCCGTTCTCCACAGAGCCGCCGGTAACCACGATCAGGCGGAGCGTTATATCTGCTTCGACACAGGAGCCACCGCGAGCCTGCTTCGGGTTCACCTCATCGACCGCTTGGTGCAAACTGCGCCGCCGATCCAGTCCCCATTGGCGTCGCGGCCAGTCGCCGTCGTCTTCGCTGTCGTCATGGGTGCTGCGTGCCAAGATTGCGTGTGGAGAACTGGCAAATTTGGCACGACCACTACGACGACGTGGATTCGTCGCTGTCACGGCGGCTGCGTGTCGTGCAGCAGCGGCTAGCGGAGTTGGTCGCTCATGTACCCGCGGTGCGGCAAGTGCTGAGCCTTTGAGCCGGTGACGGGCGGGACGTGCTGCCGGTTGTCGCACGGCTACCGAATGACCAGCGACCCGAGCTTGTCCTTGTGGAACTCGAGTCGCGCCTGGCCGTCCTCGGGCTGGGCTGCATCGACTGCGCCTGGGTGGCGACACCGGCCTGAGCGGTCCGTCGGGCTGTCTTTGTCTCTGCATCTGTCTCCAGCGACGATCCCGCGGGATCGCTACGCATCGGCAGAGCCCGTAACAGCGAACGGCCGTCACTCGCTCCTGGCTGCCGTCCTACCGTCGGAGCGTGAACACCCCTACTTCAGCGGCCACCTAGGCGACCCGCCTGACGGTTACCGATGACGACAGGGTGTTCAGGCCCTGCTCGTCCAAGGCCTTGGCCACGACTTGATGGTCGCCGAGTGCGAGGCGCTTTCCGGACCATGACACTGCGTACGGCGCCGTCGTGTCCGTCGCCCGCAGCACGCCGTCAACGTAGAACTCGACCTTGACCACGCCTCGATCGTCGCTGGCTGTTGCCGCGAAGTTCAGCGTGTTCTTGAACGTGGATCCGGCGGTCGGCTGGGTGAGCCGGACCGTGGGTGCCGAGTTGACGGGCGCGTTGTTCACGGTGACGTTGCGCAAGGCGTCGGCGCGGTTGCCTGCGGCGTCGAACGCTGCGGCCGTGAGCGTGTGCGTCCCGTTGGGCACCGAGGCGGTGTCCCACGAGCATGTGTACGGGGCGTCCGCATCGGTGACCAGGGGCTGCCCGTCAATCAGGAACTCCACGCGGGCGACGCCGGTTTCGTCGGATGCGGCGACATCGCATGTGACGATGCCCGAGACGGTGGTGCCGTCGGCAGGCGCTATCCAGCTCACCGCCGGCGCAGTGGTATCGGCCGGGGCCGGGGCCGGGGGCGTCTCGCGCGAGAAGATCGTGAGAGCGTCGTCGAGCTCCGATGCGAGATAGACATTGCGGCCGTCGCCGCTGGCGATCACGCCTCTGACCCCGTCGAGGCCCTGTTGGCTCGAGATGCAGCCCTCGAGGGAGCGCTCGAGGTCGCGGATGCAGTTGGACCAAGTGAGGGCGCCAGTGCCAGTTTCGCGGCGGAACGTGACGACGGCATCGTCGTCGGCGGCCGCAACGTAAACCGAGCCATTGTCCGGGCTGACGTCGACCTGCCGAGAGCCGTCGAGGCCCTCGACTTTCGTGCAGCCCGTCGACACCACCACGGCGATGTCTTGCGAGCAGCCGCCGTAGCTCAACTGGCCCGTGGGGGCGTCGCGGCGAAAGGTGACGACCGCATCGTCGTTCTCCGACGGCACGTAGACCGAGCTGCCGTCGGGGCTGACGGTGACGCCGTGAGGGCCGTCGAGGCCCTGCACCGAGGTGCAGGAACCGGCCGCCGCCTCCACGTCGCGGAAGCAGCTCTTCCAGGTCAGGGATCCGTCGGCAGCGCGCTGGTAGCTGACCAGGGCATCGCCGTCGCGGGCGGCGACGTAGACGCTCGAACCGTCGGGGCTGACCGCCACGCCGCGCGGGCCGTCCATTCCGGGCGCGGTCGCACAGCCGCCGGCGCTGTTGCCGCTCCAGCGGACGCAGCTGTGGAAGCTGATGGAACCACCCGCTGCGCGAGCGAAGGCGACGACTGCATCGTCGGTGGCCGAGACGACATAGACCGAGGCCCCGTCAGAACTGACCGAGACGTCGCGTGGGTCGTCGAGGCCCTGCGCCGGTGTGCAGCCGGGTACGGCGCTCTCGGGGTCGCGCATGCAGCCGACGAAGCCGAGCGTGCCCAGGTCTTTGTCGCGCGAGAAGGCGGCCAGGGCGTCACCCTCGCCGGAGGCCACGTAGACGTTCGTGTCGTTACTGCTGAGCACCACGCCGCGCGCTCCGTCGAGGCCGGGGACGCTGGTGCAGCCGGTCGCGCTAAGGGTGTTGTCTCGCCAGCAACCGGTCCAGGTCAACGACCCCGTGGTCGTGTCGCGATCGAAGCTGGTGAGCGTGTCGTCGACAGCTGACGCGACGTAGACCGACCGGCCGTCCGCCGAGACTGCGACGCCGTAGCCGCGGTCCAGGCCCTGCACCGGGGTGCAGCCGCCTACCGACGAACTCTCGAGGTCGCGGAAGCAACCGACCGCAGTCAGATCGCCCGTGTCGGCGAGTGCGGCGGATGGCAGGACGACAAGGGCGGAGAGCGACGCAGCGGCGCAGCAAATCCCTCGCCCCACGAGCTTCCATGCCACCGACCGCGCGAACATGACGCTCTTTATAGCGCGTGGAACGCCACGCAGACAGAGTGCGCTTGGATCAAGCGTCCCCGCCAGAGCCCACCGCCGGATCGTCGCCGGTTCGCAGAGGAAGGACACGGCACACTCGTCGTAGATGAGGACGCTGTCTGGGGGCAACGCGTCCTCGGGAGCGCACCTGCCCACGAGTTCGTGGAAGGTCTGGTCAGCACCGCTGAGAAGTGCCGCTAGCCGAGGAGCAGAAGTGCATTACTCACCTTCGTGGAACCCGGCAGTCCGCGGAGTCGCGGGTAAGCCCTTGCCGCCGCGGACGTCGAAAGCGGTGCGATCCGACATCCCGGCGATTAGCGGTCGCGCCTCCTGGATGAGGGCTCGGATGTCCTCGGGCTCCAGCGACTTGTTGTGCGTCTCCTCATCGGTCCATATCTCGGACACCCATACCGCATGAGGCTCCTGGGAGGTGCTCACGGCGTACTGGATGCAGTCGGGGTTGCGCTCCAACAGGTCAGCGGCGCAAAGCAGGTACCGGACGAGGTCCTCTCGTTTCCCTGGCAGAGTTGTGAACTTGCCGAATAGCCCGTAAGCCATCCCCGCACCCTAGGCCCGTCTATGTGCAGTTAGCCCGCGGTGAGAACCGGCTATCCGAATCGACTGGATCTGCGAGTCGGCGTTAGCGCCTGCAGCCAAACCCGCAGATGCGGCGTCTCAGTCCTCCAGCGCGGCCGCAGGCCATCGCGAACCTTGCTTCCGCATGTGGCCCGGTCTGGCCGACGAGGACGGGCTGTATCCGCGTGGCGAGCGCAGCCCTGGTAGGCCAAGAACTGCAGGTGCCGGCGGGGGGCTCGGTGCGCCACCGACTGCCTGCAAGGGCACGCACAAGGAAGAGGTCGGTGTGGGGGACAAGCCGACCGTGGTGGTGAACAGGGTTTCCGACGCACCGACCGGGTATTCGCGGCGCGAGGGCCAGACGGGGTGTGCCGTGCCGTCGGGGCCAACGGCCAGGGCGATCCGACTCGAGTAGCCGGGCTGGAAGGGCGTAGGTCGAGAATCCAGGAGCTGGGCGCAAGACCATGTGGCCCCGTCGTCTCGGGTGCTGATGAGCACGGGTGCGTTGTATCCGGCGCGGAAGGGTCCTTCGAGCAGGGCGACGAGGGCAATCGTCCCGTCTGCGGAGGAAGCGAGCGTCGGGCGGGCACCGGACTGAAAAACTGGGAAGGGATAGGCCTTCTGCTGCCAGGTGCGTCCATTGTCCACAGAGGCATACGGCACGACGTCAGTGCCGAGGGTAACTCCGGTCACCGGGTCGCGGTTGGGGAACCCTGCCGTCACGGCGACGATTGCGCCGGTCTTGTGGTCGAACGCAACGGCCCCTCTGTCATTGCCGAAATCTTTCCCCACGCGTCGCGCAGCGCCGAAGTGGTCGCCCGCATCCGAGGAGACAAAGGCGACCAGATCACTCGGAAAATCGAACCCCGGCGAACAGCCCTTTACATGTTCAACGAATCCAGCGCAGGAGCGGCGTCCCACGACCGCTACCCGCCGTCCGTCCACGGCCACGGCGGGAGAGACGTTGTAGCTAGCACTGTGAAAGTCCAGCTGCTGACGGCGCCAGTGGCTGCCGCCGTCATGCGAAGTCGCGACCATCAACGTGAAGTCGATCGGCCTCTTGCAGGCGGCGTCTAGGACAATATTGAGCCAACTGAGCACGACCGTCTTGCCCGAGCTCGCCATGGCCGGTTCGATGGGGAACGTGCAGGTGCCCACCGAGGATTGCAGGACCAGGGGCCGAGCCCAGTGCCGACCCTCATCCGTGCTCGACGTGACCGCTAACCCGCCTGCATACGGAGGTGCCACGTAACCGCCGACGGAGTGAAAGGCGAGATAGGCGACGCTGAGCCGGCCACCTGACAGGGCCACCGTCGTCTCAGCCGTGTTGTTGGCGCCCGCGAGCGGCGGCAACGAGGACGCTGCTGCCCACGTGAGCCCACCGTCGTGGCTGTTCGACACCTGCGCTACGTACGGGTCCGCATAAACTGTGTTGCCCAAGGCCAGGTGACGAGGGTCCCGCCCATCGACGGCGAGGCTGGCGTTGATGCGGACCTCATTGCCAGCCGGCCCAGCTCGATGGCTTTCTGGCGGCACCGGGGCGGCCGCCGCCCCGTTGCCGACGGCGAGCAGACCTAGCGCAGCGGCGATACAGATGCGGCGAGTGGCCATCGTCGTTCGCCGCGCGGGCGAAAGCCGTGGGCGATGTCGGGCTAGTCCCATGACGCCTCCCGGTGTAACACCCGCCGGGAATGGCCCCCGGAACTAGCCGTGACTAAGTAGTTCCCGCCGCCGGCGCGGGTTTCCTGCTCCTAGCCGCGCAATTACGGGAGGACTCTCCAAGCATGGACAAGGCTTAGTGCCGCTCCTGGGTCCCGATGGGTCTGCCGCGCCCGTAGGGGCGTGCCGGGCGTGTTGCTCGTGGGTAGGTGCCGCTACTCCTCGACGATTTTCCAGTACGAATCCTTGCGTTCGATACGCCCGTCAGCTGCCAGATCCCACAGGTCGCAACCGCGCACGCGGATGCTTGCGCCTTCGGTTGACGTGCCCGTGAGCAGCCACCGCGATACGGCATGCCCGCCGCACGTCCAGTGCTCGTCCTCGCCGTAGTGGACGTCGGGGATGCCCGCGAAACGGCCTGCGAGCCCGTTGCGCACTGCCTCCGAGCCGACGTATCGCGTGCCCCAAGGCTGCGTTCCCCGTGGTGTCTCAAGAACGCAGTCCTCCGTGAAGAAGGCCATGATGGCGTCCAGGTCGTGCGCATTGAAGGCGTCGACCATGTTCTTGAGAGTTTGCTCCGTAGTCATCGGCCGAGTGTGCCCCCTGGCAGATCCGCGGA
>JBKJUS010000094.1:0-2626 GCA_046590575.1 Mycobacteriales bacterium
CCCTACCTCCTGCGCGAGGCGCTGGCATCGACGCGGATCGAAGGCACGCAGGCCTCGCTCGCCGACGTCTTCGAGCTCGAGGCGACGGGCGCGGCCCCGAACGCCGACGTCGAAGAGGTCCTGAACTACATCGAGGCGCTCGAATGGGGGATCAGCGAGCGCATCGCGCTGCCGCTCGGAGTTCGACTCGTCCGCGAGATGCACCGGCGGCTACTGGCTGGTGTCCGTGGCCGCGAGCGCGCGCCGGGGGAGTTCCGCACCAGCCAGAACTGGGTGGGCGGCGGTACATCGACGATCGAGACGGCGCGCTTCGTGCCGCCGCCGCCTGGCGAACTGCCGGCGCTGCTGGCCGACTGGGAGCGCTTCGCCCACGACGAGATCGAGCTTCCGCTCCTCGTCAAGAACGCGCTGCTGCATTACCAATTCGAGACATTGCACCCCTTCCTCGACGGCAACGGCCGGCTCGGCCGGCTGCTGATCGTGTTCCTGCTCGTCGAGCACGGCCGCCTGACCGCGCCGCTGCTATATCTCAGCGCGTATCTCGAGGCCGATCGCCAGCGCTATTACGAGGCTTTGCAAACCGTTAGAGAGGTCGGCGATCCGCTCCCTTGGATCGAGCTGTTCCTTGCTGCCGTGCACTCGCAGGCGACGGACGCCGTCGTACGCGCCCAGCGGATCGTCGCGCTGCGCGAGCGCTACCGCGTGGCGGCAACGTCGATTGCGTCGAGCAACGGCATGGCGCTCGTCGACCTCGTGTGTCAGACCCCAATCGTGTCGTCACGGACGGTCGAGGCTGGTCTCGGCGTGTCGCGGCCGACGGCATTGAAGCTCCTGCGCCAGCTCGAAGCGGTGGGCGTGCTCAGCGAGGGCGATCCCGGTCCCCGAGGGCAGCGGCGGTATTTGGCACGGGAGCTGATGGCGGCCGTGACGGACGAGGCGGTGGGGTCCGGTGAGTGAGTGGCGCCGAGTCCCGCTCGGAGACGTGCTCACGCTCCAGCGCGGGTTTGATCTGCCGGCACGCGATCGAATGGACGGGCCGTTCCCGATCGTGTCCTCCTCGGGCGTGACCGGCCGCCATGCGGTCGCAAAGGCGGAGCCGCCAGGTGTCGTGATCGGTCGCTACGGGTCGTTGGGATCGGTCTATTGGATTACGGAGCCGTACTGGCCACTGAATACCTCACTTTGGGTCAAGGACTTCAAGGGCAACGATCCGCGCTATCTGAGCTATCTGCTGAGAACTGCAAGCGTTGACAGCTCGACAGCGTCGGCGGTGCCGGGAGTCAACAGAAACCATCTCCACCTGCTGCGGGTTCGCGTGCCAGCCGTCGAGACACAGCGACGAATTGCAGCGTTCCTCGCCGCCTTCGACGAGCTCATCGAGATCAACGAGCGGCGGATCGAGCTGCGCGAAGAGCTCGCCAGATCGCTCTACCGCGAGTGGTTCGTGCGGTTCCGGTTTCCGGGGCACCTCCAGACGAGCCTCGTAGAGGGAGAATTGGGTCCGATGCCCGAACGCTGGCACGTGCTTCCACTCGGTGACGTCTGCTCGACAATCGGAGCGGGAAGTACGCCTCGCCGGTCAGACCCGAGCAACTGGGATGAAGGAACCATCAGCTGGTTCAAGACAGGTGAGCTGAGGGACGGTCCCCTTGTCGACTCGGTGGAGAGAGTCGTCCGCAGGCCGAATGTCAGATTGTTCGAACCGCCAATGATTCTGATGGCGATCTACGGCTCGCCGACCGTAGGTCGTTTGGGATGGGTCACACGAACCTGTTCTTGTAATCAGGCAGCACTCGCCCTCCGCGCGAAGGATGCGGCAATTACGCAGGACTGGTTGTGGTTTCAACTGCAAGCCCTTCGCAGCCATTTCAACTCGCTCTCCCAGGGAGCGGCACAGCAGAACATCAGCAAGGAGAAGGTGGTCGATACCGTCGTCGCGCTTCCCTCGTCGGATCTGCTCGGGAAGTTCGCGAAAAAGGTCGGGGCCTGGCGTCAGCTGTCACACGAGCTCCGGTTCATGAATGAGAGCCTCGCCGCGACCCGCGACCTCCTCCTTCCGCGCCTCGTCACCGGTCGCCTCGACATCTCCGACATCGACCTCGGAGACCTCCTCCCCGCGGAGGCACCGTGAGCCCGCAAGGCTTCTCCGAGCAGCAGCTCGTCGAGAAGCCAGCGCTCGCCCTGCTCGAAGACCTCGGCTTCGAGGTCATCGACGCGTACACCGAGCAGCTCGGCCCTGACCACGTCACCGCCGGCGCGCCCGGACGCGACGATCGCTCGGAGGTCGTCCTGCGCCACCGGCTGCGCCCGAAGCTCGCCGAGCTCAACCCCGGGCTCCCGGCCGCGGCCCTCGACACGGCGGTCGAGCAGCTCATCGACGACCGCTCGGCGATGGACCGCGTCCGCGCGAACCGGGCGTTCTGGGAGCTGCTGCGCGACGGGGCGAAGGTCACGTTCGCCGACGGCGACGGAGCACGCACGACTGAGACGGTCCGCTTCGTCGACTGGACGACGCCGCAAGCCAACGACTTCCTCGCCGTCAGCCAGTTCTGGGTCGTCGGGCCGCTGCACACGCGGCGCACCGACATCGTCTGCTTCGTCAACGGGATCCCGCTCGTGCTGTTCG
>JBKJUS010000003.1:0-12385 GCA_046590575.1 Mycobacteriales bacterium
GCAGCGGAGCGCCTGTATGGCTGCTCTGCCGAGCATGTCCTCGGCAGAGCAGCCATACAGGGGCTCCGCTGCGGCGTTCCAGCTGGTAATCCTGCCCGCGAGATCCTCGCTGAAGATGGCGTCGGCCGACACCTCGACGATCTGCGCCAGCAGAATCGGGTCGACGAGCATCTGCGGGACGAAGCGAATCTGAACCGACCGGTCAAGGCTCATGGCTACCCCGGGTGCATCGCAGTTCATGAGGGAGGACGCGGGCAGGCTGGGGCCGACGCTTTGGTCTCAACCACAGACAGGCGACGATCGAGCCTGGCTAGCTCGCACAGTACGCCAGGCGTCAATGGTCATTCATGCCCAGGTCCCCACCGTCCGGCCACTCGCTCGCGCGTCCAAGGTGGATCGGGTAGCAAGCACCGATGTTGCCGATGTTGCCGATGTTGTATCGAGTCACGTCGCTGACGTCGGCGCCGCATCAGACCCAGGTAGCCAGGCTCCGATGGCCCGTTTGGGTGGTCCGAAGATGCCCCCGATGACCCATGGTCTCAAGTACCGGATGTCCCGAATAGTGGTAAGTCCAACCGCTAAGGGGATTTTCTGTGAGGCTCAAAGTGCAAGCAGGCAGGGATGAAGGCTCGGTCGCGGTCATGGCTGCGGTGATCATCCCCGTCGTGATCCTTGTCATCGCTCTCGCCCTCGCGGCTCTGGTGTGGGCGTCGAGCGAGACGGAGACCCAGCGAGCGTCGGACGAGGCCGCTGTCCAGGCCGCGGCCAGTGCACTGCTCATCGACTACCCGTACTCCTCCGTCGCGCCAACCAGCGCGCTGATGCCCACCTTGAGCAGCGTGGGAGCCACTACGGGCACCACTCCGCCGAGCTTGTCCCCTTGCGAAACTGTCGGGCAGCCGATCGACGCCGTCCTGGGGCTTACGAAGACGACGACCGTCACTAGCCTGCTGGGGGTCGTGTCGACGGTCACCAGCCCGATTGTCCCGTCCGGGATCACTGCCGCTCAGCAGGCGCTGCTGGACAGCCTGCCGACCAGCTGCGCCGGCCTCTCCCCGATTCCGGCTATCGCCAACCCGCCCGCGCCCAGCCTGAGTGAGGCGTGCAGCACGGCTGAGGAGGCCATGCGCGGAGCGAGCTACGCGCTGCGCTTCTACGCCGACGACCCGAACAGTGCGACCGACACCGCCGAGCCGACCTGCCCCAACGGGCGGGTCCGCACGGGATTCTCGACGCAGACGCCGTTGATCGGCTTCGGCAACACCGCGGTGGGGGCCGGCGGTCAGCTGAGCCTCAGCGTGCCGCCTGATCTGACCGCCGTGCAGACTGCGCTCGCACCACTGGGTGTCCACCTCAACACCGCGTTGCCCAACGCGATCTGCCCGCGGGTCAACGTCGAGGTGGACCAGCCGGTTCGTGAGCCCGTCTTCGACCGGTCGTCGACACCCAACGGCCGCTCGACCGCTCGCCGGGTCGTGAAGAACGCCATTGTCGTACCTGTTTTCAACGGCATGGGAATCGCATCCGCCTCTGCAGCAGTGTCAGCGTCGGCCAGCGGTGTCGCCACGGTCACGGGCAGTGGCGCAACTGCAGTGACCCTGCCCGCGCAGAACCTCAACGTCACCCTGCTTGCCGCGCAGCAGCGGCTGCTCGGTCTGCTCGACGAGATGGACGCGGCCATCAACGCTCGGCTGGCCGCAGCGAACACCCAGGTCACCACGCTGAACGGCACTGTCAACGCCGTGACCGGGACGGCTGGCGCGCAGCTGGGTGTTCCGGTCCCGGGCGTCACAACCAACCTCGGCAGCCTCAATCTGCTGAAGTGCCTGCGGGACACCGTCAGCCAGGTGTTCGACCCACCCAGCGGCGACGCCCCGACGGTGGAGGAAGTGCTTGCAGCAGCATCCGCGGCCGGCGAGCCTGTCCAGCTGATCCAGGTAGGGGCGAGGTCATGCAACAACGACCCGCTGGCGATCCTGGCCTTGTCCTGCGTCCAGGCGGCGACGGGCACCGTCGCCGGCTCGGTGACTGGCCTCTACGACATCCCCTTCCTCGACGTCACGCCGGTGCTGGTCAAGGACGTCGGCAACGGCAACTACCAAGCTGTGCCCGTACATGCGACCCAGGCATCCGGAGCCTTCCGGGCATCGCTCGTGCGCACGTCCGGAAACTCGCGGTACTCGCCATGAGCCGACGCCCTGTCGGCGACGGCGGCGTGAGCACCGTGGAATTCGCGATCGTCTTCCCGCTCTTCGTGGGCATCGTGGCCATCGGAGCCTTCTTCGGCTGGCTCGCCTACGTGAACGCGCAGGTGGATCGCGCGGCCCACCGGGCCGCCCGCTTCGCGGCGGTTCCGACGACGTCGGGCACCTACGACTTCTGCCACGCGTCCGTGCTGGCCCAGGTCAACTCTGACGCGGTCACCGCACAGGTCTCCGCGGCGGAGCTTGAGGTCAGGGACAAGACGACGGTCCTCGTGCCCGGCGCCGCCTGCACGACCACCCGACCACTCGGATACGTCCGGGTCACGGTCGCGCACACGTTTGTGAACCCGTTCACCTCGGTTGTGGGTCTGCTGACCCCGATGTCTGGCACGTTCACCGTCACCGGCAGCGGTCAGGCGCGGGTGGAGTCCTCATGAAGCATCGGTCCGATGACGGCGTGGCCGCCGTCGAGTTCGCGATCGTGTCGACGCTGTTCATGCTGCTCGCCTTCGGCGCGCTGCCGCTCTACCAAATGGCCCGCGCTTACCAGAAGGTGGCCAAGGCCTCCTCCTCGGCGGTGCGCTACGCGTCGTCGGTGGACGCCAACGGCACGCGTCCGGCACCGGGTGCACCGATCAGCCGTCGGCCAACTGCGCTCGAGGTACAGACGTTCGCGCGGCAGGCGGTGGGCGACACCACGATCACCGTCGTCACGGAGACCTGCCCCGGCGACGTGACGGCATGCGCACCGGGAAACCCGAGCGCTGCCAAGTCAGGTGACGGCGTTCGCGTCACCGTTTCCAAGGACGTGGACCTCGGTGTCCTCGGCCCCATCGCCAACGCCGTCGGCAGTCTTGTCGGCGCTGGCTCCATCGCGCCCGAGGGCGTCGTCACCATGACCTCGACCGCCACAGGTCGCGAAGAGTGAGAGGCAGTTGCAGATGAGGAAGATCAACCCGCTGGTTGTCGTAGGGGCGCTGACCGCCGTCATCGGCCTCGCCGCATTGGCGACGGTCGTGCAGAAGGACACCGCGGCCACCGCGGCCACCACAGCCAAGGTTCTGGTTGCGAACTCGGCAGTGGTCGCCGGTACGCCGTCGTCGCAGGCGGACCTGGTCGCTCGCGACATACCGGTCAACGCCATTCCGGCGGGCACCGCGACGGACCCGGTAGCCCTCACCGGTCAGGTGGCGCTGCGGCCCCTGGCTGCTGGCGAGCTCGTCACGCCCGGATCGTTCGGGGTCCAGGGCGTCGCCGCCGCCGGCGGCGTGATCCTGCCGAAGGGCAAGGAAGGCATCGGCGTGGAGCTCGGCTTCCCCCAAGGCGGCCTGCGCTACGTCGTACCTGGCAACCGGGTCACGATCTGGGCGACGCCGAAAGCTGTGGACGGCGCCAAGCCAAAGGCCGAGGCGATTCTGGAGAAGGTGCAGGTCATCGCCACTACCCCTGGCGCTGGCACCGGCGAGGCCACAGCGGTCGTTCCGGGACCGGGCAACCTGCAGTTTCTCCTCGCTCTGAGCCGAGACGAGGCGGGGCGCCTCATCGAGGCCCAGGTCAGCGGCGCCGCGTTGTACTTCACGCTGGCTGATAGTGGCAAGGACGCACGCTGACCATGGACTCCGGTGCTTTCGTGGTCGTCCTCGACCGCTCCGACGCGCTGGTGCGCGGGCTCGCCAAGGCTGTAGAAGGGTTGGACACTCAGCCCGACGTGCACCTGTTCACGCGAGCTGCGGAGGTTCAGGACATCTTCCAGCAGGGACCCGTCGACGTGCTCGTCGTCGGGCCGAGCGAGCTGACCGCCACTGGGCTACGCCGCGTCGCGAAGTGGCACACGCTGCACCCCTCAACCGTCGTCGTCGTGGCCAGCGAGCGCGACGCACTGCCTGACCAGCTGCTACTGATGCGGGCTGGAGCGGAGAAGCTGCTGGCGCTGCCAGCGGGACCCGCGGCCATCCGACGCACTCTTGCTGAGGCCTTGGATCTCGCCGCGCGGCGACGCTCCGAGCTCCAGGCTGACTTGCCGGAGGTCGTGCTGCAGCTCGAAGCGGAGCTCGAAGCGGACCTGGAGCTGGACCTCGCGCCCGAACCCGAGCCGGAGCCCGAGCTGGAGCCCGAGCCGGCGGTGACGATCACGGTCGCCAGCGCTACGGGTGGTTGCGGCAAGACGTTCCTCGCCACCAACCTGGCCTACCTGCTCGCGCGGGGAACGGGCAAGCGTGTTGCGATGATCGATCTCGACCTCCAGTTCGGAGAGGTCGTGGCGACACTGCAGCTGCGGCCGACGAAGACCATCGCCGACGTCGTGATAGACGAGCACGGCGTGGTCGAGGTGGAGCACCTCATGACGCCGCACAAGGGTGGCTTCGACGTGCTCGCCGCGCCGCCCGACCCCGTCGCCGCCGACAACATGGATGCGGCGACGATCGCCGCAGTGATCGAGGCCGTCCGGCTGCGCTACGACTTCCTGATCATCGACACGCCGCCGGCGCTGAACGAAGTCGTTTTGGGTGCGTTCGACCTGTCCGACCACCTGATGGTGCTGGCCACGCTCGACGTACCGAGCGTGCGCAACATGAAGGTCTTCCTGACGACCCTGGACCGCCTTAAGATCCCCACCGACGGACTGCACCTGGTGCTGAACAAGGCCGAGAAGAACGTCGAGCTGACAGCCAACGACATTGTCCGCGTGCTCGGCCGCACCTGGGACCTCGAGCTGCCGTACGACCGCGAGGTCTCCCGGTCAGTCAACCTAGGCCTTCCGGTCGCGGAGGCCGCGCCGACGAGTCAGGTCAGCAAGCGCCTGATCGCGGGGTTGGACTCGCTCGTCCCGGGCGTAGAGATGCTCAACCTGAACCACCCCACCGAGCGGTCGTTCATGCAACGCCTGATGGCCGCCATGCGCCCGAACCGCCCCGCACTGATCGCTGAGGAGAAGACGCCGTGAAACTCGCCGACCGGGTAGCTCAGCTCGAAGCGGCCAAAGCAGCCACGGCTCCAACGTCGACGCCTCGATCGCGCGCGGGTGGCGCAACCACCACATCCGGCCGTCGGACCTCACGTGCCTCGGTCGAGGTGAAGGCGGACAGCTGGGAAGCGGTCAAGCGCAGCGTCAAGGACCACGTCGTCAACGACCTGGGCTCCCGGATGTCGTCGATCGAGAACCTGTCCGACGAGGTGACAAAAGTACTCGAAGTCGCCATCAAGAAGAGCGCGGTCAAGATGCCGCAGGGAGAGCGGGCCCGACTCGTCGCCGAGGTGACCAGCGACATCCTGGGCTACGGCCCACTGGACCCTCTGCTGCGCGACCCCAGCATCGACGAGATCATGTGCAACGGCTACAACGACATTTATGTCGAGCGGCACGGCCGGATCGAGCAGGCCGACGCGTCGTTCGCGGACGAGGCCCACTTCCGACAGGTCATCGAGCGGATCGTGTCCGGTGTCGGCCGGCGCGTCGACGAGGGCTCGCCGATGGTGGATGCGCGGCTCCCCGACGGCTCGCGCGTCAATGCGATCCTTCCGCCGCTGTCGGTGCGCGGACCCGTGATGACCATCCGGAAGTTCTCTGAGCGACCGTTCGCCATCACCGACCTCGTCGCGAACCGCACCCTGACGATGGACGCCGGCGTGTTCCTCGAGGCGTGCGTGCGCGGCCGGCTCAACCTGCTCATCTCAGGCGGGACCGGTTCCGGCAAGACGACCCTCCTGAACGTGGTCGGAGGCTTCATCCCCGACGGGGAGCGGGTCATCACCATCGAGGACGCTGCCGAGCTCCAGCTGCCGCAGCGGCACGTCGTCACGCTGGAGTCCCGGCCGGCCAACGTGGAGGGCCGCGGCGAGGTCGGCATTCGCGACTTGGTGAAGAACGCGCTACGCATGCGACCGGACCGCATCATCGTCGGTGAGGTCCGCGGCGCAGAGGCGCTCGACATGCTCCAGGCGATGAACACCGGACACGACGGGTCCCTGACGACGGTCCACGCGAACAGCCCGCGCGACGTCGTGTCGCGTCTGGAGACGATGGTGCTCATGGCCGGTTTCGACCTGCCCGTGCGTGCCATTCGGGAGCAGGTCGCCAGTGCCGTCGACCTGATCGTGCACACGGAGCGGCTTGCGGACGGCAGTCGGCGGGTGGTGGCGATCTCGGAGGTCCAGGGCACCGAAGGTGATGTTGTCACCTTGCAGGACATCTTCACCTACCGCAGCGGCCCGGTCGGCCAGGAAGGCACCGGCGAGCTCGAACCCACCGGACTGCGGCCCAAGAAGCTGGAGCAGCTCTCGCGCAGCGGCGTCGACCTGCCGCCCCGCCTGTTCGCCCGTCCGCTCGCGGTCGCTACGGCCACGACCCGCGGTCGAGGCGCCCCAGCGCGAAAGGCGGCTGCCCGATGATGCTTGTTCTCACCACACTCATCGTCCTGGTCGGGATCGGTCTGGCCATGACCGGAGTCGTGCAGGCGCGCGGCGCGCGGCGTAAGCGCATCTCGGAAGCCCTGGACCTGACCCTCGCGGAAGTCGGTCCGGCGTCCGCGGCGACGGCACTCACCTTGGAGCGGGCTATCCGTTGGGCCGAGGGGCGCACCGCTGACACTCCGTGGCGCGAGCGCATGGTTACCAAGCTCGAACGTGCCCGCATCACCCTTCGACCGGTCGAGTACGTCGCGCTTCGGGCAGGCGTGGTGGCAGTCGCGGCCGGACTCACCATTCCGGTCAACCTCGTCTTGGGCGTCGTGGGGGTGCTGCTCGGTGCCGCGCTGCCGCCGTTGGTCGTCTCTTTCCGGACGACCAGACGCCAGCGGGCGTTCGAGGCGCAGCTGCCCGACGTCCTCGACCTGGCTGCCTCGTCCATGGAGGCAGGGCACTCCTTGCTCACGGCGTTGCAGCTCGTCGCCGAGGACGCAGCCGAGCCTCTTGGTTCGGAGTTCGCCCGCGTGCTCTCCGAGACGGAGGTGGGACGCCCGCTGTTGGAGGCCCTGGACGCGATGGCACTGCGGCTCGACGTACCGGATCTGAACTGGACCGTGGAGGGCGTGCGCATCCAGTCGGAGGTCGGCGGACGGCTGTCGGAGATGCTTCGCACGCTCTCGACCTTCATGCGGGCACGCGAGGAAGTCCGCCGCGAGCTGCGGGCCTTGACAGCTGAAGGCAAGCTGTCGGCCTACGTGCTCGGCGCCCTGCCGATCCTGATGTTCGGCTTCATGTATCTCAGCGCCAGGGAGTACGTCAGCCCGCTGTTCACCGACAACCTGGGCCGAGTGATGCTCGGAGCAGCCATCGTCATGATGATGGGCTCCGGCCTTGCCATGAAGAAGATCGTGAACGTGGAGGTCTGATGATGATCTGGGTGCTCGCCGCCACGATCGGGCTTGGCTTCTTCCTGGTGTACTACGGCGTCGTGCGCACAGCAGACGCGGGCACGGGTGGGCCACTCGACCTTGACGTTGCCGGCGAGGAGCCGGCGGAGCTCGACGAGTTTCGGATCCGGCTCGACGCCTCGTTCGCGAGCCGGGCAGTCGCGGCGCTCGGGGGCATATCGGAGCGCATCGTGCGCAGCCTGACCCCGTCGGTGTGGCACGACAAGCTGGCCCACCGAATCCGACTGGCTGGTCTCGAGGTGACAGTCACTCCCGTCACCATCTATGTCGCGAAGGTGGGCGGATCTGTCCTCGGCCTGGCACTGTTCGGGCTAGCCGCGTTGGCGGCTGGAGTGCCGTTGCTGGGCGTGCTCGGCATGGCCGCCTTCGGCCTCTTCCTCGGTTACGTCGCACCGACTGTGGTCCTCGACCGGCGGGCGACAGACCGGCAGAACGAGATCCGCCGCAGCCTGCCTGAAGCGCTGGACCTGATGGCCATCAGCGTGCAGGCAGGTGTAGGCCTGGAGCAGGCGGTCGCCGTCGTGGCCGAGCGGCTGCCCGGCCCGCTGGGGGAAGAGCTGAAGCGCTTCCTCAACGAGGTCCAGCTCGGGCTGTCCCGCCGCGACGCGCTGCTCAGTCTGCGCGAGCGGACCGACTGCGCCGACCTGTCCACGTTCATCCTGTCGCTGCTCCAGGCCGACGCGCTGGGCATCGCCATCGGCGAGGTGCTCAAGACGCAGGCCACTGAGATCCGGGCGAAGCGCCGGCAACGGGCCCGGGAGCGGGCCGCCAAGGCGCCGGTGAAGTTGCTGTTCCCGCTGATCTTCGGCATCCTCCCGGCGTTGTTCGTGGTGATCCTCGGTCCAGCCGGCATCTCCATCAGGAGCAACTTCTAACTAACTGCGCACGCAACTGCCCGCACTGCAGTCCTGTGCCCCGTGGTCAGAGTGATTCCGGCGCCACCGCCGGCTGTGATCAGAGGCAGCCGGGGGCGTCGATGTAGTCGTCGACGCGAGCGTCCTCGGGCGCGAACGACGTGGCGTGCATGAGTAACAGCTGCTGGCAGTCGTTGAACTGCTCAAGCGTCCGATCCGCCATCAGCGGGCTCGGAACAAGCCCCGGCGGCCGGCGGTGGCGGGTGGCCCGCTCGAAATCGTAGGCGATCCCGATCGCGGTGCCCTCGTCGAAGCGGCGGACGAGGATCTCCATGCCCCGCGGCACTGCCTCTCGCAGCACGGGCGTCCCGAGACCTTGGCGGTCGAGGTAGTGGTCGAATCCGATGGGTACGACGATCGAGCCCATTTGGGTAAGGACGCTGATCCCGGTGGACGGAGATGATGGACCGGTGGCGAAGACGAGCGCGTCGAGCCGGACCGTCGCGCCGTCGTCCGTCCCCCAGGAGTCCATCATCTTCGTGACGTAGTCCCTGGCCCCGACGATCCGCTGGACATCGGCTCGCGTCGGCCCCTGGTCGGGGTCCTCCAGCGCCATAGTGGCGATGAGGTCCGTCTGACGTGACCCGACCCGGACAGTGTTCTCGAGGATCCCCTCCAGACCGGTGCAGCCAGCACGCCCATGAGCACTGCCGTGGAAGCTACTGCTGAGGCAGCGGCGCGGGCTGTGCCCGCCCTCCTCCTCGAACCGCTGGAAGTAGGCGTTCATGTCGTAGTGCGACGTCGCCGGCTCGGGGGGGAGCTCCAGTTCGGGCAGCGTCACGTCGTAGACCGTGGCGCCAAGCGCGCGTAGCTTGGCCACCGTGGCGTCGACTAGGGCCTCCTGCTCGGCGTCGCCGTCCGTGGGCTGTACGGGGCCGCTCCCCCACGACCGAACGCGGCCGATCGTCCGGCCCCTCAGTCCGTGGCGAGCCCGGTCGAGGAAGATCTCGTAAGAAGTAGGTCGACGTGACGAAGGCAAGGCGAGCGTCGCGGGGTCCCGCCGGTCGACGCCGGCCATCGCGGTGAGCATCAGCGCGGCATCGCGCACCGTACGGGTCATCGGCCCGCCGGTGTCGCGGAGGCCGATGAGTGGGAAGATCCCGTGACGGGAGACGACGCCGATGCTCGGCCGAATCCCGACCAGCGCCTCCACAGACGCCGGGCTCCTGATGGACTGCGCCGTATCGCTCCCCGTGCCGCCCACGGCGAAGCTCGCAGCGAGCGCCGCGCCAGTGCCCGCGGACGAGCCGGACGAGCTCTCCGTCGTGTTGTAAGCGTTCGCGACCCTGACCCCGCGGTCGGTCGAACCTCCCGCTGTGACGGCGAACGCGTCCATGTTGGTCTTTCCCAGGATGACAGCGCCGGCGCGGCGCAGGCCCGCGACGGCGTGCGCGTCGCGGCCGGCCTGGTGTCCGAGCATGGCGTAGCTGCCCGACGTGGACGGGTGGTCGAACGTGTCGTAGTTGTCTTTGAGCAGCACAGGCATGCAGTGCAGGAAGCGCTTACCGACTCCACGGTCGCGCTGGTACAGCCGATCGAGAGCAGCGGCCTGCTCGACCGCGTGCGGGTTGAGCATCAGCACCGCGCGGAGGGCGAGCCCGGCCTCTTGCGGCGCCTCGTTGTAGGCGAGGGTGCGGCGCTGGTAGAGCTGGACGAGCTTCACACACGTCAGCCGGCTCCCGTCCGGCAGCACGGTCCGCCCCGCGAGCGCGGCGTGTACCGAGGCGAGGTCCGCCTCGACCAGCTCGAAGGTGCGGGGCGCGGCACTGCCTCCAGTGCCAAGTCCCAGCACGACGAGCACGCCGGCCAGAAGCGCACCCCGCCAACGCCGGCCCATGGCGGCCAGCGTGGCAGGTATCCCTGTGGAGCGCTAGACGTTGAAGCGGAAGTCGGGGATGTCGCCGTCGCAGGGTTCAAGGAACTACGAGGAACCTCCTGCCCTGCAGTGACTTGAGCACGTCGAAGTGTCGGCGATCGAGCGTGAGGATGGTGCGGGTGTCGAAACGCTTGGCGAGCAGGACCAGCGACGCATCGGTGACGCCGATCTCCTGGTCGCTGTACTTCTCCACGATCTGCGCGCACGCGACGATGTCTGCTGCCGTCAAGGCCGGCAGCTCATAGGCACCCGAGCCCAGCTCCCGTAAGACAGCCAGCTCAGCGGTAACGCTGACTCTGGCGGCGAGTAGATAATCGAGCTCGGCTACGACAAACGGCGAGACGACCAGTGGCTCGGTCGACGACTCGACGGCGGCCCGCACACGCTCGTGCGCCGGCTCGGCGGCGTTGTAGTAGGCGAGCAGCCCGCTCGTGTCAGCGATCACCGACTGCCAAAGCCCTCAAGCAGCTCGTCGACGTGCTCGGCGATGGCGGGCCCATCGATGATGGCTCCTCGCGGAGATGGCCGACTCAGTCCCGCGGCAAGGGCCGACCTGATGACCTCGGCCTCCGCGATACCCCGCCGATGTGCTTCGCGTTCGACTTCTGCCTTCAGCTCGTTCGGGAGGTACAGCGTGGTCTTCACCATCATACCACATATGGTACCACCGGTGTCGGCAGTATTGCTGGTAGAACGTTGATCCAAAGCAGAAGCCGACGACATCCCCGAACACTGTCAGCCGACGGCGATCAGCGCCGTCACCTCTGGACTCATCTGCGCAAGCGCCCGGTCAAGGGTCGTCAGACGAGCGTCTCCACGGGATGCAACGAGCGCCACCAGATAGGCATCCGCCACCTGGCGATGACCGCGTACTCCACTGAGGTCGGCATCGGCGTAGGTCACAGAGTCGGGCCAGAACTCGCAACGAGGGTCGGCGTGAAAGCGCCGCAGTACCTCTGCCGCGACTGCGACGCTCTCGCCGATGCGAACGAGAAACCGGACGAGCGCACCTTCGACGATGGGACACAGCGCCACGCGCTCGACGGTGGCCAACCAGGCCGCCACACGTTCATGGTGTTCGTGCTCCTCGACGGTCAGCGCGATGAGGACGTTGGCGTCGAGCAGGTAGGTCGTCACTCCTCGTCGAGAGCAGCTGCGACGTCGTCAGAGCTGAGACGGCGACCCACACTCAACACAG
Source organism: Mycobacteriales bacterium (assembly GCA_046590575.1). Classification (GTDB taxonomy): domain Bacteria; phylum Actinomycetota; class Actinomycetes; order BP-191; family BP-191; genus DATLNF01. Next base: position 11,565 of record JBKJUS010000003.1, read on the forward strand.
GAAAGCCCGAGGTGGCATCGGTCCGAACGACGACGGGCTCGTCCAGCTGACCCAATCCCCTGGCAGTCAGCTCCGCGAGCGTCGCCGACAGGGACTGCCCACGAGCCTTGGCGAGCTCTTGGGCCCGCCGGTGGACGGCTGGGGGCAGGTCAACGGTGGTGCGCACGTCAGCATCGTAGGTGCATCATAGTCGATGCACAAGTCTTCCGGCGGCGTGGGAAGCGGCTGCCTGCTTCGGCTTATTCAGCTCTCAGGCTCGGCGTACGTCGCCGGGCTTGCGGTCACGTGGCTACGTTAGCGTCGGCTCGCAGTCGCGAAGACCAGACAGGGAGAGCCGCCATCGCCACCGATCTCGCCCCGCTGCTCGCGGATCTGCGCGCCGAGCAGGCCGACTTGCGTGCGATCGTCGAGCCGGAAGAGATCGACCAGCCCACTCCGGCCGCGGGCTGGAGTATCCGCGACGCGGTCAGCCATCTCGCCGGCACCGATGTGGAAGCCACGCTCGCTATGAGGAGCCCGGACGTCTTCGTAGCCAAGCTGCCGAGCGTCGGGGCGGACATCGACGGGTTCCTGACCAATCAGCTCGTTGCCCGCCGTAATCTCACGAAGCCCGACCTCCTCGCTCAGTGGCAGGAGAACTTCGAGTCGATGGTCGAAGCCTTCGCCTCCGCCGCGCCGTCCGCCAAGCTGCCCTGGTACGGGCCACCCATGAACCCGGCGTCCTTCGCGACCGCCCGGATCATGGAGTACTGGGCGCATGGTCAGGACATCGTCGACGCCCTAGGCCACGCGCGGGCGGGGACCGACCGGCTCCGGCACAT
>JBKJUS010000053.1:0-23850 GCA_046590575.1 Mycobacteriales bacterium
GGGGCCGGTCTCCTCAGCCACCCGGCCCCCGTCGATCGAGGCCTGCACCGAGGCGATCACCAGCTTCACGCCCAGCTCGCCGACCCGCCGGTCCCGGAACTCGATGACCTCGGAGAAGTTGTGGCCGGTGTCGATGTGCATCACCGGGAAGGGCACCGGCGCGGGCCAGAACGCCTTGACCGCGAGGTGCAGCATGACGATGGAGTCCTTGCCGCCGCTGAAGAGCAGCACCGGCTTCTCGAACTCCGCCGCGACTTCGCGGAGGATGTGGATCGCCTCGGACTCCAGCACGTCGAGGTGCGAAAGCCGGTACGCCGTCGGCACGGGTGCGACTGGTCGCTCGACGAGGGTGGTCATGCCAGGCCCCGCTCGACGAGGGCGTCGTACACCTGCGACACGGACTGCTCGAGCGTCTGCTCCTGGGTGCGGATCTCGACCTCGGAGTCGGTCGGCACGTCGTACGGGTCATCGACGCCGGTCAGGCCGGTGAGCGACCCGGACCGCTGCGCGGCGTAGAGGCCACGCACATCGCGCTCGGCACACACCGCGACCGGCGTCGCGACGTAGACCTGCACGAACTCGGCCCCGCTGCTGCTGTGCATCGCGCGAACCTGCCGGCGGATCTCGTCGTACGGCGCGATCGAGGCGCAGATCGCCTTGACGCCGTTGCGGGCCAGCAGGTCGGCGACGAAGCCGATCCGCAGGATGTTGGCGTCGCGGTCCTCGCGACTGAAGCCGAGACCCCGAGACAGGAACTCCCGTACGACGTTGCCGTCGAGCACTTCCACCCGATGTCCCTCAGCCCGCAGCCGGGCCGCGAGGCCGTCGGCTATCGAGGACTTTCCGGCGCTGGGCAGGCCGGTCATCCAGACCGTGGCACCACGGCTGGTCGGGAGCAGGTGGGTCGCCGGGTCGGTCGCGGTGAGACTCATCCGGCGCACTCGCCGCGGCCGAGGATGACCTTGAAGGCGTCCGTGGCGTCCCAGTCGGTGAAGTCCTCGGGGGCCTCCGCGCGGGAGCGCTTGAGGTCGAAGCCCGAGAGCGACTCGCCGAGCGACTCCGCACCGACCCGGTCCACCCAGTCGCCGAACCGCTCCCCGTCGGAGCGCTCGGCGACGTAGCGGCCGACGACGGAGACCACGGCCTCCGGCGTACGCCGGGCCGGGGCCTTGGCGACGTACTGACCGAAGCGGGCACCCCCGTCGGTCACCCGGCCGCCGAGCAGGATCCGGTAGCCCGGCGCCTCGTCGGTGCCGATGCGGCGCACCTGGCCGGACAGGCCGATGTCAGCCATCTGCTGCTGGCCGCAGGAGTTGGGGCAGCCGCTGACGTTGATCGACAGCCCGACGTCGCCCAGGCCGGCGGCGACGAGCGCGTCGATGGTGGCGCTGGCCACCCCGCGCGACGCGGTGAGAGCGAGGTTGCAGGTCTCCGCGCCGGGGCAGCTGACGATGTTCGACGCCCGCTCCGCGCCGGTCTGGCCGAGCCCCGACTCGTTGAGGATGTCGTAGAGCTTGGGCAGGTCGCCGGGGCGCAGGTCGCGTACGACGAGGTTCTGCCGCACGGTGGTGGTGAAGGACACACCGAGCTCCCGCGCGGCCTTGGCCAGCACCCGGAACTGCTCGCTCGTCACGTCACCCATGCGTAGCGAGACGTAGGCGGCGTACCGACCGGTCTGCCGCTGCTCGACGATGTTGGTCTCGCGCCAGAGCGCGTAGCCGAAGGGGTCGGCCGGCGTGTAGTCGACGGCCTCGGGGGTGGTGGGGCCGGTCGGGACGACGCGCGCCGGGAGGAAGTCCTCGGGAGCCTGGCTGCGGTAGTCGGCGCTGCAGCGCAGCTTCTCCCGCTCGGCCAGCACCTTCTCGCGGAAGGGCTCGATGCCCATCTTGGCGACCAGGAACTTCATCCGCGCCCGCGCCCGCTGGTGCCGCGGCATCTCGCGGTCCCACACCCGCAGGATCGCCTCGGCGGTGACGATCAGCTCGGACGGGTCGGTGAGGTCCTCGATCGGCTGGGCCTCGTGCGGGTCGGTGCCGAGCCCGCCGCCGACGAGGATCCTGAAGCCCTTCCGGCCGTCCGCCGCCTCGGCGGCGAGGATGCCGATGTCGTGGATGCCGGTGAGCGCGCAGTCGACTGCGCACCCGGATGCGGCGACCTTGAACTTGCGCGGCAGGTTCTGCGCGAGCGGGTTGCGCAGGAAGTGTCGAGCGACGGCTTCGGCAGCGGCGTTGACGTCGAGCACCTCGAGCGGGCAGACACCGGCCAGGTGGCACGCGGTGACGTTGCGGACGGTGTCGCCACACGCTTCGCGGGTCGTGACGCCCGCCTGCGCGAGTCTGCGGAGCACCGCCGGCACGTCCTGGATGCGGACGAAGTGGAACTGCACGTTCTGCCGGGTCGTGATGTGCCCCCAGCCGCGGCTCCACTGGTCGGCGACGTCGGCCATCGCGTCGAGCGCGTCGGCGCTGAGCGCGCCACCGACGATCTTGGTGCGGACCATGTGCACGTCGGTGATCTCGCGCTGGCCGTAGACGCCGTTCCAGAGCCTGATGCGCCGGAAGTCCTCCGGGTCCAGCTCGCCCGCGAGGTAGCGGCCGATGTCGGCCTCGAGCCGGTCGATCTCGGCCGAGTCGGCGAAGCCGGGGGAGGTGTCGAGCCCGGGGCTGTGCGCACTCGACGGGAGCGCGCCCGACGGGACGGCGTCGTGACGCGTGTCGACCGCGCCGCCGAACGACGCGAAGGTGCGGGCCGATGCCATGGGTGCCTTCCAGCGGGTGTACGACGGGAGGTGCGGACGGGTCCGTCGTACACACGGGTCAGGCGGGGCTCATGGGTGGGAGCCGGGCCGACGTCGTACGACGGTCCGGGTCAGGAGATGCTGCGAGCGGCGGGATGTGCCGCGGGCGGACTACCGACCCGGGTGGGCGGGCATCCGCATACAGGCCGCGCTCGTCACGCGCTGCAGGTCGACATGCAGCCGTGCGACGAGGAGTGCGGACGAATACATGGGTCAAGCGTCGCACACGTTCACGGCAGTGTCGAACCCGTCACGCCGTCGTACCTGCGACTCATGCGCAACTGCGATCGGGTGCTGCTGCGACGAGTGGCTCAGTTGTCTCGGTTGAGGGCTCTCGACCCGAGTCAACTGAGCCACTCGTCCACAAATCGCGCTCGGTCGGCCCGGTCGTCGCCCGGCGCAGCCGAACCTGGAGTGGTGGAGGAAGCCGAGCAGCGCGTTTTCAGGCAGGCACGGCAGCTCGACGGCGTCGTGACGGCCGCGGCTGCCGTCGCGGCTGGCATGTCGCGTGCAGCGGTGGGGCGCCGTGACGCGGCCGGAGCGTGGCGTCGGGTGGGCCGGGCGGTGTGGCTGCTGCCGGGCTTCACGATCACCTGGCGGGTCCGATGTCGCGCCGCCTTGGCCCGTCTGCACCCCGACGGAGTGGTGAGTCACATCGCTGCCGCTCGGTTGTGGGGCTGGTACGGCGATGACTTTCTGGAGGCGGTGCACGTGACCGTGCCGCTGCGCGCCGGTCGGGCGCGCGCGGCGGGCATCGTCGTACACCGCGCCAACCTGCCGCGCGTCGATCGCACGAGGATCGGCGGCCTTCCGGTCACGACGCCACTGCGCACGGTCCTCGACTGCGCCCGCGCCCGATCTCTGGTCAGCGCGGTCATCGTGATCGAGTGCGCGCTGCGGAGCGGTCTGGTGGGTCTCGAGGAGCTGGCTGCCGCGCTCGGTGGTCTGGCCGGGTTACCGGGCTGCATGCAGGCGTGGCATGCGTTCGAGTTGGCTGATGTCCGCAGCGAGTCGGGACCGGAGACCGAGCTGCGGCTGCTCCTGCACGAGCACGCGATCTGGTGGCAGCCGCAGGTCGTGATCGGGCGGCACCGGGTCGACCTCGGTGACGAAGAGCTGGGGGTAGGCGCCGAAGTCGACGGGTACGCGTGGCACAGCGATCGGGTGAGCTTCGGGCGTGACCGCCGGCGGGGCCGGCGCGTCTTCATCAACGGCATGGACCTGCTGCACTTCACGGCCACGGAGCCTCGGGACTTCCCCGCCTCGACGGTGCGGGATGTGCGCGATGCGATCGAGCGGGTGCGTCGTCGTACGGCGTGAGTGGCTCAGTTGTCTCGGCTGAGGGCTCTCGAACCGAGACAACTGAGCCACTCGTCGAGCTCGGCAGGGCGTCAGACGTGCAGGCCGCACTCCGTCTTGCCGGTGTCCGCCCAGCGGCCGCTGCGCGGGTCGTCGCCGGGCGCGACGCGGCGGGTGCACGGCGCGCAGCCGATCGACGGGTAGCCGTCGTACGTCAGCGGGTTGACCAGCACTCCGTGCTCGGCGATGTAGGTGTCCACCTGCTCCTGGGTCCAGGCGTAGAGCGGGTTGACCTTGGCCATCGAGCGCGTGGCGTCCCACTCGACCGGTTGGACCGAGCGGCGGGTCGTCGCCTCGTCCCGGCGGATGCCGGAGGCCCAGGCGGTATACGGCGCCAGCCCGCGGGCCAGCGGCTCGACCTTGCGCAAGGCACAGCACGTGTCCGGATCGCGGTCGTGTAGCGCCGGCCCGTGCGTCAGGTCCTGCTCAGCCACCGACACCAGCGGCAGCACGGTCACGACCTCGACCGGGTAGACGGTCGCGACCGCGTCGCGGGTGCCGATCGTCTCGGCGAAGTGGTAGCCCGTGTCCAGGAAGAGCACGGGTACGCCGGTGCGCAGCTTCGACGCCATGTCGACGAGCACGGCATCGCCCATCGACGAGGCGATCACCAGGCTCGGGTGCCACTGCTCCAGCGCCCAGCCGAGGACGTCCTGCGGCGCGGCGCCCTCGAGCTCCACGCCGGCACGGGTCGCCGTCGTGGCGAGCTCGGTCACCATCTCGGTCGGGGCTGCCATCGCAACCGAGTGTAAGAGCGCGGCGGGGCGGATACTTCCCCGTATGCCGATGGTGGACCTGATCGACGAGACGTTCATCGTGGCCGACCCCGCCGCGGTCGCGGCGGCTTTGCACGACGAGGGTCTGTGGGCGCGGCTCTTTCCTGACCTCGAGCTGACTGTCTTCATGGACCGAGGGGACCAGGGGCTGCGCTTCAGCGTGACCGGTGCCCTGGTCGGCAGCAACGAGTTCTGGGTCGAGCCGTGGGGCGACGGCGCGATCGTCCACTACTACCTGCGCGCCGACGTCACGCGTCGGGGCAGCGACACCGAGCCGATCACGGGTGAGCCACGCGCCGTCGTACGCCGGTCGATCCGCGCGCGATCCCGGCACGTTCATCGGATCAAAGCGGGCCTCAACGCGCTCAAAGACGACCTCGAGGCAGGTCGCCGACCGGGACTGGGCCGAACGGGCTAAAGGAGACATGGCATTCGCGCCGATACAGCGGGCATGTCTGCCGACCGCTGCCCTCAGTGCAGTGGCGTCATCCGGGTCGGCGCCGACTGGTGCGGGCTCTGCTACGCCGACCTGCGCCCGCCACCGCCCCCGCCACCCCCACCTGCCCGGCCCGCGCCGCCTGCCATGCCTGCGCCGGCCCCCGTCGGGGACAGTTCGGCCGCTGCGCTGGCCGCGGCGCTGACCGCGCTGGACGTCCTCGACCCGCTTTCGGCGCCACTCGCCGCGGTCACGGGTGAGGCCGCCGCTGTCCTGGTACCGCGTGCCGCCGAGCCCCTTGCCGAGCCCCTCGCGGGCCCATCGATGCCGGCGACGGGGTGGCCCTGCCTCGAGTGCGGCACCCGCAACGACTTCGAGCTCAGCACGTGCACGGGGTGCGGCATCGCGTTCGGCGCCCCGCTGCGCGAGCGCGCACCCGAACTGCCCGGCACCCGCCAGACCCGGCTGTTTGCCGCGGTCGGTGCGGTCGTCGCGGTGATGGCGGTGATCGCTCTGCTCAGCGCGTTGACCGGGGCGGGCCCGACGCCGCAGCAACCCGTTGGTGACACTCTGCTTCCGATAGACCAGCCGGCCGCGCAGCCACTGCCACCGCCGAACGGCTGAGGTACCCCGCTCGTCGCGGTCGACGTACGCTCCGGGCGTGAAGGGCGGAGGCGAGTGAAGATCCATGTCGTGAGCGACGTCCACGGCGCCACCGACGCGCTGCACCGCGCCAAGGGCGACGCCGACGCGCTGGTCTGCCTCGGCGACCTAATCCACTTCATCGACTATGAGGACTACTCGGGGATCATGGCCGACCTCTTCGGGGTCGATGCCGTGCGCGAGCTCGTCGAGCTGCGCACGGCCAAGCGTTTCGATGAGGCGCGGGACTTCAGCCGCGACCTCTGGGCTGCGCACGGAGGCGATCGGTGGCAGACGCTGGAGAAGGCGATCCGCGCGCAGTACGCCGAGATGTTCGCGGCCTTTCCCACGCCGACCTACCTCACCTACGGCAACGTCGACGTGCCCCACCTCTACACCGACTACCTCCACGATGGCATCACGCTTCTTGACGGTGAGGTCGTGGAGATCGGCGGGCGGACCTTCGGCTTCGTCGGCGGGGGGTTGCAGACGCCGATGCACACGCCCATGGAGATCCCCGACGAGGAGTACGCCGAGAAGGTTGCGGCAGTGGGGAAGGTCGACGTGCTCTGCTGCCACATCCCGCCGCAGGTCGACGATCTGCTCTATGACACGGCGGCCGGCCGGCACGAGCGGGGCAGTGTCGCGGTGCTCGAGGCGATCCGCGAGACGCAACCTGACCTGTGTCTCTTCGGCCACGTGCACAACCCGCTGGTCGGGCGGATGACGATCGGTCGCACCGAGTGCGTCAACGTCGGGCACTTCCGCGGTCACGGCACGCCGTACGCCGTGGAGTGGTGAGGCAGTAACCTCCGCCCCAACCCATCGCGACCAGGGAGACCCCATGGCAGACCAGGCGACCTCCATGATCACCATCGCCGCCGGCCAGGCCGAGATCATGGCGGTCATCGCCGACTTCGACCGCTACCCCGAGTGGGCTGGGTTCATCAAGAGCATCGAGGTGGTCGAGACCGGCGCCGACGGGCGCGGCAAGGTCGTGCACTGGGTGCTCGACGCCGGCGTGGTGAAGGCGGAGTACGACCTCGGCTACACCTGGCAGGGCGACGACAAGGTGGAGTGGAAGGTCATCCGGGGCTCGTTGAAGCAGAACGACGGCTCCTACACCCTGCGTGACCTCGGCGACGGCACCACCGAGGTGAGCTACGCACTCGTGGTCGACCTCGGCATCCCGATGCTGGGAATGTTCAAGCGCAAGGCGGAAAAGGTCATCATGGACACCGCGCTGAAGGAGCTGAAGAAGCGCGTCGAGGCCGCCGCGTGAGTCGCCCGGTCAGCCCCACCGCACCCGTCCGGTCCTCCCACCGCGACTTCACCCACTAAACCCACCGCAAATCGCCACATCGAGCCGCAATACGGTGGGTTTAGTGGGTGAAGTCGCGGGTGGGTAGCCTAGGCGCCCTGGCCCTGTCCCTGGCCCTGTCCCTGTCCGGCCGGTCGAAGTGAGGAGTTCGTCCGCTGATGCGCGTGCTGCTGTTCACCGGCAAGGGTGGCGTGGGCAAGACGACCGCGGCGGCAGCGACAGCGACCCTGGCGGCCAACCGCGGGCTGAAGACCCTGGTGCTCTCGACGGACTCCGCGCACTCCCTCGCCGACGCCCTCGGTGTCGCTCTCGGCCCCGAGCCGACGGAGGTCGACACCGGGCTATACGGGCAGCAGGTCGACGCACAGCTGCGTTTCGAGCAGACCTGGCGGGAGGTGCAGGACTACCTGGTCACGCTGCTCGACAAGGCCGGCGTCGACCCGATGGAGGCCGAGGAGCTGACCGTCCTGCCGGGCGCCGAAGAAGTCCTCGCCCTGCTGGAGGTACGCCGGCAGATCGCGCACGGACCGTGGGATCTGCTGGTCGTCGACTGCGCGCCGACCGCTGAGACGCTGCGGCTGCTGGCACTGCCCGAGGCGCTGGGGTGGTACATGGACCGCGTCTTCCCGATGGAGCGGCGCGTCGTACGCGCGCTGCGTCCGGTGCTGGGTCGACTCGGCGGCGCACCCCTGCCGGCGGACTCGGTCTTCGACGCGATCACTCGGCTGCACGCCGAGCTCGGTGAGGTGCACGCGGTGCTCACCGACCCGGCGGTGACCTCGGTGCGCCTTGTCCTCACGCCGGAGGCTATGGTGCTTGCCGAGGCCCGGCGTACCTTGACCTCGCTCTCGCTCTACGGCTATCGCGTCGACGCGGTGATCGCCAACCGCGTCTTTCCCTCAGGCGGCGACGATGCCTGGCGGGCCGGCTGGGTGGCGGCGCAGCGGGAGGTGCTCGGCGAGGTCGAGGCATCCTTCGCGCCCCTGCCGATCTACCAGTCGCCGTACCGCGCAGGTGAGCCGGTCGGCCTCGCTGAGCTGGCTGCCTTCGCCGACGAGGCCTACGGCGACGCCGACGTCTTCTCCCCACCGGCCGGCCCAGATCTGATGAACGTCGAGCGCGGAGCCGGCGGTCGGTTCGTGCTAGTGCTCGCGCTGCCCCTGGCCGACAAGCGCGACGTCGACCTGGTCCGTCGGGGCGACGATCTCGTGGTCACGGTGGGATCCCATCGTCGAGTCCTGTCGCTGCCCAGTGTGCTGCGCCGCTGCACCGTCGAAGGCGCCGAGCTGATCGACGGCACGCTGCGGGTCGATTTCCTTCTCGACCCGGACCAGTGGACGGGATCGTGACCGAGCAGGTCGGCAGCATCTCCGACGAGGCCTCGCGGCTCTTCGCGGCGGCCGAGGCATGGTGGCGCGACGCGCACACGGAGTCGCCGAACGACCCGCCGGTCGAGCCGCTCACCGGCCCCGAGTGCCGGATCTGTCCGCTCTGCCAGCTGCTCTCGCTGCTGCGTACGACGCGACCCGAGGTCTTCGAGCATCTGTCGTCGGCTGCGATGTCGGTGCTGCACGCGGTGCGCGCTGCGGGCGCCGGACATGAGCACACCGGTGCCCGGCCGCACGGACCCGCGGTCGAGCGCATCGCCATCCGGTGAGGCGTCGGTGACTGACCTGGCCGTCGGGGTCGACGTCGGTGGCACGAAGGTCGCGGCCGGAGTGGTCGACAGCGAGGGTCGAGTCCTGGCCCGCATCGTCCGACCGACGCCGAGTCACTCGCCGGACGAGACCGCGAAGCTCATCGGCGATGTCGTCGCCGAGCTGCGCACGTCACATCCCCAGGTCGTCGCGGTCGGTGTGGGTGCCGCCGGCTGGGTCGACGCCGAGCGCTCGCGAGTGGTCTACGCACCGAACCTCGCGTGGCGCGATGAGCCGTTGCGCGACCGGCTGGGGGAGACGATCGACGTACCCGTCGTCATCGAGAACGACGCCAATGCGGCGGCGTGGGCGGAGCACCGGTTCGGGGCCGCGCGCGGTGAGCGGCATGTCGTCCTGGTGACCGCCGGGACCGGCATCGGCACCGGCATCGTCGTGGACGGCGCGCTCTACCGCGGCGGCCACGGCATGGCCGGCGAGGGCGGGCACATGACGGTGGTGCGCGATGGCTTGTTGTGCGGCTGCGGGCAGCGCGGCTGCTGGGAGCAGTACGCAAGCGGCAACGCTCTGGTGCGGCTCGCTCGGGAGCGGGCGGCCGCGGAGCCCGAGCGGGCTCAGGTTTTGCTTCGTCTCGGCGGCGGCGAGCCGGACGGGATCGACGGGCGTGAGGTCACCGAGGCAGCGGAGGCCGGCGACCCGGTGGCGCTGGGCTGCTTCGCCGACGTCGGACGGTGGCTCGGCGAGGGCCTGGCCAACATCGCCGCGCTGCTCGACCCGTCGGTCTTCGTCGTCGGCGGTGGCGTCGCGGACGCGGGCGATCTGCTCCTTGCGCCCGCGCGCACGGCGTACGCCGCTCGCCTCACCGGCGGGTCCCACCGCACGCACGCCGAGATCCGGGTGGCTGCGCTGGGCAACGAGGCCGGTCTGGTCGGCGCCGCTGACCTCGCCCGCCACCCCTGACCCGCTAGAACTGCGCCGACGGCACGGCCTTCGGCGACCGCACGGCCACACAACCGAGCCCCGTTTTCCGCGGCCACGCACGGCCGAGCAGCTGCGGGGTATCCGCGGGCCCAGTTGTGTGGCGCTGCGATCGGTGGGGCGGCGCCGTCGTGGACGTCGCGCGACGTAGGGTCGCGATCATGCGGGCGGTGGTGGCACTCGGCGGCAACGCGCTGTCCCCTCGGGGCGCGACCGGCTCGGCCGAGGAGATGCGAGCCGCGCTCGCCGCGAGTTGTGGGCACCTCGCCGACCTCGTAGCCGCGGGCGTGAGCCTCGTGGTCACCCACGGCAACGGCCCGCAGGTCGGCCGGATCCTGCTGCAGCAGGAGGCCGCGGCCCCGGAGATCCCGCCGATGCCGATGGACGTCTGTGGCGCGCAGAGCCAGGGCCAGATCGGCTACCTGCTCGCGCAGGGTCTCGACAACGCGCTGCGCGCTCGCGACCTCCATGTCCCCGTGCTGTGCCTGGTGACGCAGGTGGTCGTCGACGGCCGTGACCCGGCGTTTCGCCGACCGACGAAGCCGGTGGGTCCGGCGTACGACCGGCCGACGGCACAGCGCATCGCGCACGAGACGGGCTACGTCTTCCAGATCATGAGCGACAAGCGATGGCGGCGGGTCGTCGCGTCGCCACCGCCGCTGCGACTGGTCGAGGAGGAGCCGCTGCTGCAGGTCATCAAGGCTGGGCACGTCGTCATTGCATCGGGCGGGGGCGGCGTGCCGGTGGTCGAAGAGGACGGCCAGCTGCGCGGAGTTGAGGCAGTCGTCGACAAGGACCGCACCGCGGCCCGCCTCGCCCGTCTGGTCGGGGCCGATGTGCTGCTCATCCTCACCGACGTCGACGCCGTGCAGGCCGGGTTCGGTACGCCGGACGCCCGGCTGCTGCGTAGGCTCACCGTGGCCGAGGCGCGCGACCTGCACACGTCGGGGGAATTCCCCGAGGGCTCGATGGGTCCGAAGGTCGCCGCGGCGTGCGACTTCGTCGAGAACGGCGGCAGTCGCGCAGTCATCACCAACCTGGCCAGCGCCGGTGACGCCGTCTTCGGTGACGCCGGAACGCAGCTCGTCAACTGATGCGCCCTGTCTGATGCCATGAGCCTGATGCGAGTAGTCACCTGGAACATCCGCTCGTTGCGCGACTCGCGTGCTGATGTCGTCAGCGTCGTCCGCGACCTCGCGCCGGACGTGCTCTGCCTGCAGGAGGCGCCGCGTTTCCTTCTCCCGTCGCGGCAGGCGAGACGGCTCGCGCACGACTGCGGTCTCGCGGTGGCGAGTGCTGGTCAGCCGGTCGGCGGGGTCGCGGTGCTGGTCCGGCCCGGAGTACGCGTCGTCGCCAGTCTCCGCGCACCGCTGCCGTGGACGGTTGGCCTGCATCGTCGTGGCGTCGCGCTGGCTGTGCTCGAGCTCGACGAGGGCAGGGTCGTTGTCGGGTCCTTCCATCTCGGGCTGAGCGCCGACGAGCGCGCCCGTCACGCCGGTCTGGTGCTCGACCGGGTAGCCGGCCTGTCCGCGCCCGCCGTTCTCGGCGGTGACGTCAACGAGTCCGATGACGGCCCGGCGTGGCGCGCGTTCACCTCGTCGTACGTCGACGCCTGGGCGCACGTCGGCCATGGAGACGGCCGGACCTACAGCACTGGGCGACCGCGACGTCGTATCGACGGTGTCTTCGTCGACCGCCGGTTGGAGGTCCTCCGCGCGGAGGTCCGCTGTGACGGTGGTGTCGGCCGAGCGAGTGACCACCGGCCGGTGGTCGCGGATGTCCGGTTGCCGACGAAAGCCAGGTGATGTGACCTGCCGCCCTTGCTCCGTTACGTCCGGATCGCGAAGATCACCGAGACAGTAAACCGGTACCCAGCCGCCGAGGGGGCAATGTGGACGCCTATGCGTTCATCAGCAAGGTCGACGATGAGTCCTTCGGAGTCGTGCAGGAGCTCTCCCGCTTCAGTGTCCGCACCGCGGGATGCTTCGCCGCCTACGCCGCGTTCTCCGGCCAGACGACCCAGGAGCTGGGGGAGGTCGCGGAGCGGATCGCGGCCGCCGTGCCGGGTGAGGTCGAGCTGGTGGTCGCCACCAATGAGGTGAAGACCATGAGCACCGGCGGCTCTCCCGGGTGGCCGGGGCGTTGCATCGACCCGGAGACCGGCGCAGTGGACTACCAGTGCCTGGGCTCTCCGGAGCCGAGCGTCGGCTACAAATTCGCGTCGTTCGCGGCCGCGGAGATCGTGGCCGACCGCGGCATGCGCGAGGAGTTGCATGCCCGCCTGACTCTCACCGGTAACGTGATCGGGTTGGGTCGACTGCTCGACCCGTCGCGACTGCTGGTCGAGGTCGGCAACCCGGACCGCGACCTCGTGCTGCGGACGCTGGACGAGATCAGCGCGATGCCCGAGGTGACCAAGACGCGAGCAGGAATCGCTACTCAACCGATCGAACGCCCGTCCACCAGCGACTGACCGATCACGTCACGGGGGAGCTACTGATGTCACCGGCCGAGCAGGTCGACACGCTGTCCTGTCTGGCGTGCGGCCGGACGATCGAGGATGGCGCGGCCTTCTGCGGCCGGTGCGGCGAGGCCACGGCAGCGCCGGAGCGCAAACTGGCCACGCTGCTCTTCGCCGACCTCACCGGCTATACCGCGCTCTGCGCCCGGCTGGACCCTGAGGTCGTCCACGACTTCGTGCGCCCGGTGATGCGCGGCCTGCGTCAGGTGGCCGAGTCGTTTGGTGGCACTGTCCCGGGCATCCAAGGCGATGGGTTCATGGCGGTCTTCGGCGCGCCGGTCGCGTATGAGGACGACGCCGAGCGGGCCGTACGCGCCGCCCTCGCCTTGCAGGACCACGTGCGCGACGTCAACAGCGGGGAGTCGGCGCTGCAGATTCCTGAGCTGCACATCGGGGTCAACACCGGCGAGGTGGTGGTCTCCGCCGCGCGAGGCTCCGATTGGCTCGCCGTCGCCGGTGATGCGGTCAACATCGCGTCTCGGCTGTGCAGTCTGGCCGGCACGGGGGAGATCTACGTCGGCCCTCGTACCTATGACCTGACGCGCGACTGCGTCGACTTCTCACCGGTCCAGCAGGGCGACGTGGCAGGCATCGAGTCGCCAGTGGCGTTGCACCGGGTGATCGGGGCGCGCGCCGAGGTGGCGAGCGGGCGGCGCCAGCTGTCGCTTCGCACCGGCTTCGTCGGCCGGGCGGAGACGCTCCGTGAGCTCGACCACGTCCTGACCAGGGCGCGCGAGACGCGGTCGACGCAGGTGGTCGCGGTGCGCGGTGAGGCGGGCCACGGCAAGACCCGCCTCGCCCTCGAGTGGACCCAGCGGCTCGACGGCGTGACGGTCCTCGTCGGTGGCTGCTCGCCGTACGGCGAAACCGGAGTCATGGCGCCGTGGTCCGATGCGATCAGCTCGGCTGCGGGCGTGTCCCAGCTCGCGCCCGGCGACGATGCCGAGGAACGGGTGGGCCAATGGCTCGGCGGTGTCACTCACCGATCGGTTGACTCGTCGCTCCCGGGACGGCTCATTCAGCTCATGCTGCCGGCAACCGAAGGCGGCACAACCGGTGATGACCGGCTGCGCAGCCATCTCCACGCTTTGGGCGCTGCCTTCGAGATGCTCTGCCAGATCGGCCCGCTCGTGGTCATTCTGGACGACCTGCATTGGGCCTCGGCGGAGTCCATCTCCCTCGTCGAGCAGCTTCACCGGTCACCCTGGCCGCTTCCCGTCGTGGTGCTCGGACTCAGCCGCCCCGACGTTCCGATGCCGACGGTGCCGACGATCGACCTCGGCGCGCTCGACGGGGTGGACATGCAGGCACTGCTCGACAGCGCGATCGGGCAGCCGCTGTCGGCCGCCGTGGCTGACGTGTTGCTCAACCGGTCAGGGGGAAACCCGCTCTTCCTCGAGGAGTGCCTGCGGATGCTCGTCGAGGGTGGTGGCATCGAGGTGACCTCCGCCGGGGTGCACGTCGACGAGGCCGAGGTGCGCCGGATCCCCAACTCGATGCGGCAGTTCATCGCGGCTCGGCTCGACGCGCTGCCACCGCAGGAGAAGGCGCTCTTGCAAGAGGCCTCGGTCGCCGGTGATGTGCTCTGGGACCGGATGCTCGACGCGTTGTCCCCCTCGCGAGACAACGCCGGGCTGCTCGCCAGCCTGGAGGCGCGCGGGCTTCTGCGCCGGCGGCTTACCTCATCGGTGCCGGGCAGCGTGGAGTACGGGTTCAAGCACGCGCTCATCCGCGATGTCGCTTACGAGTCGCTGCCCCGTCGCGCCCGCTCGGGTCGCCACGCTGCCATCGCGGCCTGGCTGGAGAACGCCGCCGCCGCGTCGGCTAGCGGCGCCTCGGCTCCGGCCTCGGTGCTGGCCTTCCACTTCGAGCAGGCCTGGGAGCTGGCGCGGAGTGAGGCTCTCGGCGGCCCGCCTTCGTGCGAAGCGGCAAAGGCCGCCGTCACGCACCTGTTGCGGTACGCCGACGAAACGGTGCGGACTTATCCGCGCCTCGCGGAGCCAATCTACACCAGGGCGCTTGGCATCATCGATGAAGCAGCTGACTGCTTCGATGCCGAGGCTCGCGCGCTGACGCTGCTCGGCCGCGCCCGCGCGCGGGCGGAGCAACATCAGCACATCCCTGCGCTCGCAGACCTGTCGGAGGTGGACGGCAATGGTCACGGCGAGGCACTTGCTGGCCTGCGCCCTCGAGCACTCCTGCTGCGAGGTATCAGCCTGTCTATGCTGACGCGTTTCGATGAAGCCGCCACGGTATTCGGCGAAGCGCTCGAGGCGTTTCGCGCGGTGGAAGACGCAGGGGGCGTGGCTGAGGCGCTGCGTCGACGGGCGTTCAACCTGCGGTTCTCGAACCGGCGCGCCTATATCGAGGGCTTTCAGGAGGCGTTCGCCGTCTATCAGAACCTTGGCGACCAGGCTCAGCAGCGCGAGGTTGCCGGCGACCTGGCCTACGAGCTGACGATGGAGGGCGGTGAGGGGTATCGGACGTGGTTCGCCCTTGCCCAGTCGCTGACTGATCTTGATGCGGACGCCAGGGGCCGGGGCTCGCTGCGTCGTACCGAGGCGTACATGGCGCAGCACCGAGGCGAGAACCTCCGAGCGCTGGACCTCGCGCGTGCAGCGGCCGGAGACGCCGCGATGACCGGACTGACGAAGCTGGCTCTAGATGCTGCGCTCTGCCAGCTCGCCGCGACCGGCGCGCTCGGCCTCGCCGAAGAGAACGAACGCACGTTTGCGACCGCCTCCACGCTTGCCGAAGAGCTTGGACAGCGACGAACTCGGGCCATGGTGTTCGCCCACTCCGCGAGCGCGCGGGCCAGGGCCCGCCAGCGGGACGTGGCGGATGATCGGCTCTCCGTGGCGCGCGAACTCCTCGGAGCGATCGGCGACGTGAAGAACTCCGACCCCGACATCCTTGAGGCGACCATCGCGCTCGACTCGGGCGACTGGCCGCGCTTGCGTGTGCTGGCGGACCGAGTGATTCAGGCTTACGAACGCGACGGCTTCCACCTCTACCCGGTGCCGAAGTACGTCGACATCGCCCGTTCGCTGCTGGGCGAGGCACCCGAAGTGGCGGTTGCGGCGTGCGAAACGGCACTCGAGATGACCCGACGTCAGGACACGCCGCAGTTAGGGGCCGTGGCTGCTCTGTGCCTGGAGCAGGCGCAGCTGCTCGCAGGTCAGCCGACTTCTGCGCCGGCAGGTGGCGCACCGGAGAACTCAGCAGAGATCCGCGCGACCACGGCCGAGAACCGCGGGCTTCGCGCGGCCCAGCAGGGCGACTGGACTGCCGCGGAGACTGCCTTCGCCGATGCCGCCGAAGTGTGGTCGACACTCGGCGCCACGATCTGGCTGGTCCGCGCGCTGGTCTGGCAGGCTTGCGCTCTGCGCGCTGCCGGTCGCGAGAACGAGGTGGTCGTGGTCGAGCTTCCCATCCCAGGACTGCTCGCCGATCTCCGCACCCCCGACGGCGTCGCCGACGCGTTTGTCGACCAGCTCACCGCTGCGACGTCGTAACGCGGACACTTCGGTCAGGAGCGGCCGTACTCCGGCACGAGCTGACCGGCGAGCTGCTCGAGGAAGAGTCCGATGTCGGTGACGATCCCGACGGCCTGCGCAGAGCCGCGGTCGGCCAGCTTGGTGACCGTTGCTGGGTTGATGTCGACGCACACCAGTGGGATCGACGCGGGCAGGATGTTGCCGGTGGCGATCGAGTGCAGCATCGTCGCGACCATGATGGCGAAGCCGACATCGCGGAGCTCACCCCGCATCGCCCGCTGACCTTCGATGACGTCGGTGAAGACGTCGGGCAGCGGTCCGTCGTCGCGCACCGACCCGACGAGTACGAAGGGCTTGTCCGCCTCGACCATCGCGTGCATCACTCCGCCGGTCAGGACGCCCTGCGACACGGCATCGGCGATCGAGCCGGCGCGTCGAATGGTGTTGATCGCGCGGATGTGATGCTCGTGACCGTGCTCGACGCCGGAGCCCTTGGCCAGGTCGACGCCCAGCGACGTACCGTAGAGCGAGGCCTCTATGTCGTGGGTGGCCAGCGCGTTGCCGGCGAAGAGCACGTCGACGAAGCCGGCCTGCACAAGCGCCACCATGGCCGGCGCGGCACCGGTGTGCACGACGGCCGGGCCGGCGACCCAGAGGATCCGCTTGCCCTCGTCCCGCACGTTGCGCATCTGCTCGGCGATCTGACGGACCAGCAGTGCCTGCGGCTTCTCGCTGGAGACGGCCGAGGACATGAACTCGAACGACTCGGAGTTCGACGAGTGCTCCTTGACCGGCAGCACGACCTTCACCCCGCTCGCCCCACAGACGACGAACTCTCCGGCTATGACGTCACTGACCGGCACTGTGCGCACCCGGCCGTCGCGGAAGACGAGCCCGCAGTCCATCTCCGGCTGGTCGACCTCGATCCAGTGCCCGTCGATGCGGACGAGAGTGGCGAGGTTGGTCGTGGAGTAGAAATCCTCCGGGAAGACACCGGCGCGGTCAGCGGGCTTGAGCACCGCCTCGCCAGGATCCACCTGGTTGACGCCGTGGATCTGCAGCCGCATCAGGACGCGCTGCAGGTGCTCCTCGGTGTCCGCGCCGATGCGGATCGTGGCTTTGGACTGGTCGTCGTGGTTGCGTCCCAGGTCGAAGTGCTCGATGACGTAGTCGCCGCCGTACTCGAGCACGTCGTCGAGCACCTTGGCCAGGATGCCGGAGTCCATCAGGTGGCCGCTGATCTCCACCGTCTCGCTGGCCGACACTCAGACCACCGCGCCGTCGTCGGGGCCGTCGTCGATCGACGGGCCGTCGCGCAGCCGCGATACCAGGTAGGCGATCCCGCCGAGGATGCCGAAGACGCCAAACACCTGCACCTCCTGCGCGACATAGACATTGAAGACTGGCAGCAGGAAGAGGGCGAAGAAGCCGAAGGCGATGGCGGCGGCCGCCAGCTTGGTGTTGTGGTCGGGCTTGGGCAGGGGTGGTGGTGGCGGTGGGACGTAGTGACCCTCGTCGATCTCGATCGGGTCGGGCGGTAGTTCCACCGGGATGCTGATCGACCGCGGCTCGTCGAGGGAGGGGTCGCGTAGCCGTACGTCGAGGTCCTCGGTGACCGGCCAGCGCGCGACCGGATCGTCGGCGACCGGCGTGTCCCAGCCCGCCACGATCGCTTCGAAGGCGGCGTCGTGGTCGATCGGCTCGAGCTCGGCGACCATCCCCGGCAGCTCGCTGGCGACAACCTCGCCGGCCACTTCGCGGCGGTCGCGATCGACGTAGAGCCGGTCGTGCGGCGTGATGTAGCGGGGTCGGGAGTAGCCCTCGAGCGCAGCGGGCGGGGCCGGCTCGACGTAGGCCGCGACACCGGCGTCCTCGAGCGCGTCGAGGATCGCGTCGGCCACCCGGTGGTCCACTTCCTTGAGGAGAGTGAAGAACTCTGCCGCGAGCGCGTTGGCGCGGACGCCCGCCGGCATGCGGCGTACGTCGTCGTCGCCGAAGGCGCCCTCGGTCATGGCGGATCAGGCCTTGGGCGCGTGCTTGCGGACGAAGTCGAGACTTCCCTCGAAGATCGCCGGCGCGTCGTGGTCGAGGGTCGCCACGTGATAGCTCTCCTCGAGCACCCGCTCCTCGATGTCGCTCGTGCCGATGTGAGCGAGCAGCAGCTCGGTGCTTGCCGCCTCGACGACATGGTCAGTGCGGCTGCGGAAGACCAGCGTCGGGCACTCGATCCGGCCGAGGTGCGCCGACGTCGTACGCCACATGTCCGGCAGCGACGCGGCGGCCTTGAGGGGGATCTTGGGGTAGCCGACTTCGTCCATGCCGGGCTTCTTGATGTCGTTGATGATCCCCGGCATCCCGGGGATCACCTTGGACAGCAGGGGGAGGAGCTTGGCGTCCTTGCGCAGGGTCAGCAGGCTCGGGTTGACCAGGACCAGGCCGGCGACGAGATCGCGGTGCTCCTCTGCGAGCCGCAGACTCAGGCAGCCACCCATCGACAGACCCATCACGAAGACCTGCTCGCATCGCCCTGAGAGATCGAGCAGGCCGCGCTGCGCCTCGGCGTACCAGTCGGTCCAGCGGGTGTGGTTCAGATCCTGCCAGCGGGTGCCGTGACCCGGCAGCCGCGGGCCCAGCACGGTCAGGCCGGCTGCGCCGAGGTAGTCACCCCACGGGCGCATGCTCGCCGGGGAGCCGGTGAAGCCGTGCACGAGCAGTGCGCCGACCGGACCGCCCTCGTGAGCGAACGGCTCGGCGCCAGGACGGACGGGCACGGGCTTCCTCCCTGAGGGTGCTGCGGCGCGGGCATGCGGGTCCCTCATCGTAGGGCGTAGGCCGCGCCGGTATGGACTCTGCGCATCCCGATCTCTAGGGTCAGGCGCATCGGACGGCAGGTCGAGCGAGAGGTGGCTGGGTGTTCTACTGGGTGATCAAGCTGATCTTGACCCCCATTCTGCGCACCCTCTTCCGGCCGAAGGTCGAAGGGCTGGAGAACCTGCCGGTGGACGGCCCGGCCATCCTGGCGTCGAACCACCTCTCCTTCTCGGACTCGATCTTCCTG
Organism: Mycobacteriales bacterium; assembly: GCA_046590575.1. Taxonomy (GTDB): domain Bacteria; phylum Actinomycetota; class Actinomycetes; order BP-191; family BP-191; genus DATLNF01. The sequence continues at coordinate 19,041 of JBKJUS010000053.1, forward strand.
CCGCTGGTCGTGCCGCGGAAGATCACCTTCCTGGCCAAGAGCGACTACTTCACGACCCGCGGGGTGAAGGGCCGGCTCAAGGCGGCGTTCTTCAAGGGCGCGGGTCAGCTGCCGGTCGACCGCACCGGTGGCCGCGCGTCGCAGGCCGCGCTGGAGACCGGTAAGCGGGTGCTGCGCGAGGGCAACCTGCTCGGGATCTACCCCGAGGGCACGCGCTCGCCGGATGGGCGGCTCTACCGCGGGAAGACCGGGGTGGCACGGATGGCGCTGGAGTCCGGCGTACCTGTCATCCCGGTGGCGATGATCAACACGTTCGAGATCCAGCCGCCCGGCCAGGTCCTGCCGAAGATCCAGAAGGTCGGGGTGCGGCTCGGCACGCCGATCGACTTCTCCCGCTACGCCGGGATGGAGCATGACCGCTTCGTGCTGCGCTCGATGACCGACGAGATCATGTACGAGCTGATGCAGCTCTCCGGCCAGGAGTACGTCGACAAGTACGCCACATCGGCCAAGTCGGAGATCGCGGAGGCGTCCGCAGCGGCCAGCGAGGCGATGGTCAGCGACTCACCCACTCGCCGCGCCGGATAGCCGCGCGGCCTGGTCGCCGGACTCGCCTCCTTTTTGCGTTGTGGGGAGCCTCGCGGTCGCCCTGGCGACCTAGAAACTCCCCGCAACGCTGACTGAGCGCTGGTTGAGGGCGTCGGCGACCCGGCGTACGACGTCATCGGGGTGGTGGCGGATCGCGCGGGCGGTGAAGCGCAGAAGCAGCCATCCGTCGAGGACGATCTCATTCTGGCGGTCGAGGTCGTTCTCCCAGTCCTCGCTCATCAGGTGATAGAGCCGCCCGTCGATCTCGATGGCGATCTTCAGGTCCGCGTACGCCGCGTCGAGCCACAGGCGGCGGCCGTTGAGACGCAGGGCGACCTGCTGCGCCGGCAGCGGAAGACGAGCCCGCCGGAGCAGGTCGCGGAACAGACCCTCGAGCTCCGAGTGCGAACCGCCTTCTACGTCCGCCAGCACTCTCATGACAGTGCGCAGGTGGTTGACGCGGCCGAGGCCCAGCAGGACCCCGCGGAGTCGGGTCGCGGTCGTCAGGCCTTGTTGGACCCCGGCCGAGATCACCGCGCGGGCGATGAGTGGTCGGGCCAGTGCCATGCCGAGCAGCGCCCGCTCGACCCGCACCACGGGCATGTTCTGTCGAACGATCCAGGACCCGGGGGACAGGGTGCGGCTCCGCGACATCCGGACACCTGGCGGGGGAGTCCGACGGCACGGATGCGTGAGCACCAGGTGGACTGACGCGGACTCAAAGCGGACCAACCCGTGCAGCCGCATCGCCGTAGCCCGGTCAAGCATCGCTCCCGGGCCGGCCCAGGCGAGGGCGGCGGCGCATCGGCTCAGAAAGGTGAGTCGTCCGGTGTAGGCGCACCAGACGCCGTCGTACACCTGCTGCCATCTGTTCGCGCTCACCTGCGCGCGGGCGAACGACCTGGTGCCCCCGAGCCGCCGCAGCTCAGCCAGGTTGACGACGTGGTGATGGTCGCGAAGGTGCGCTGCGAGGCGGCTCGTGAGGGCGGAAGTCATGCGAAATATCGTCGGTCCCAGGTGTCCGGGAGCAGACGACGGCCTGGTGATCTGTGGACACCGCGTTGCGGGGAGTCCTGCGGTCGCCAGGACGACCGCGAAACTCCCCACAACGAAATCTGGGCGGGCGGGGCGAGGGGCGGGCGGGGCGAGGGTGAGGGGCGGCGGGCGAGGGCGAGGGGCGGCGGGCGAGGGGCGGGCGGGGCGAGGGGCGGGCGGGGCGAGGGGCGAGGGGCGCGGGCTAGTCGGCGAGGCCGGCGCGGCGGCGGAGCAGCTCGACGTTGGTCACGGTCAGCCGTCGGCCCGCGACCTCGACCATCCCGCGCTGCTGGAAGTTCTGCAGGATCTGGTTGATGCTCTGCCGCGAGCCGCCGACCATCTCGGCCAGCCGAGTCTGCGTCACGGCGACCTCCACCGGTACGCCGTCGCGCACGGGTGCGGCATCCTCAGCCATCCGCAGCACCACCTTGGCGACGCGGCCGGGCAGGTCGAGGAAGACGAAGTCGGCCGCCTGCTCGGACAGCCGGCGTACCAGCGCACCCATCGCGCGGAGCAGCTGGTCGACCATCGCCGGCTGCTCGCGCAGCAGGTCGAGGAACGCCGTCCGGGACAGCGCCAGGACGGTCGTGCTCTCCAGTGCCTCGGCCGACGCCGAGCGCACGCCCTCGTCGAGCAGTGCGATCTCGCCGAGAACATCGGTGGCGCCGAGTGTGTTCAGCGTCATCCGGTCGCCGTTCTCCGAGGTCACGAAGACCGCGACAGAGCCATCGACGATGACGAAGAGCGCGGTGCCGGCGTCGCCCTGGTGCACGAGCGGCTGACCCTTGCGGTAGTTGCGGGTGACCATCTGCTTGGCCAACTGGGCCGCGGTCTCCTCGTCCAGACCTGCGAACAGGTCAGTCGTCCGCAACAACGCGCTCGCGTCATGACTTCTCACGCATCCCCCTCGACTCCGGCCGAGACAGAGCCTAGATGCAGGACGTCGTCGTACGGCGTCACACCGAGAATCTTCAACGACGCGTCGGCGATCTCGACCAGCGCATCGGCCTGGTTGCGGTGCAGCACCAGGCGGGCCTGCTCCAGGTAGTACTGGGCGCGCGGCTGCCCGACGACAGCAAGGGTGCGCCCCGCGGCCAAGGACGCAAATGACCGCTCGGAGTCGTCGCCGATCTGGGCGTAGATGTCGGAGCTAGCGGCGTACGACGCGCCGGCTTCGGCCAGGCGGCCGGAATCCTCGGCCAGCGCGCCCTCTCCAAAAGCGAGCGCGGCGCGCACCCAGAGCGTTGGTCGGCCGATGGTGCGCAAGGTCGAGAGGCTCTTCTCCAGGCGCTCGAGATCGACCATCGCCTGGGTCTCGACAGATTGGTGCAGCCAGGCGCGCGAGACCGACTGCGGCTGGTCGCGCCAGTCGTCGTAGAGCTGGTCGAGCAGCGACAGGGCGCGGACCCGGTCACCCTGCTCGACCAGGACGCGGGCGATGTGAGCAAGCGTGGGCCGCACCAGCTGCGAGAAGCCGCTGCGCAGTGCCAACTCGAGCGTGTGGTCTACGTCGCGGTCCCCGGCCTCACCACGCAGCGTGCGCAGGAAGGCGCGCAGCGCCCGCAGGTGTCCCTCCCACGGATGCGGGGTGGTGGGTCCGTCGCCGTCGAGAATCTGGTCGGCGAGGGCGAGGGTGGTGCTCCAGTCGCCTTCCCAGTAAGCGCGGATCGCGAGATCTGCCTCACTCGCCTTGGTGGTCAGGCTCAGCTCGAAGCCCCGCCCGGCGCGCTCACTCTCGCCGAGCACTTCGTAGGACCGCCGGAGGTCACCCTCCTCCTGCAGTACGACCGCGAGGTTGTTGGCTGCGCGTTGCAGAGCCCGCAGCGAGTGCTCACGGCACAGCTCCACCGCTGCGTCGAGCTCGCTGTAGTCGCCGCACTCGGTGTACGCCGATGACCCGACCGTGATCATCACGTTGGCGCGCACTTCGAGCAGACCCAGCTCGTCGGCGATGTCCAGCGCGATCTTGCCTGCTATCGCCGCCTCGTCGTGGTGCAGCGAGAGCATGTGCAGCTTCGCCAGCTCGGCGTACGCCGAGGCCTTTTGCGCTGAGGGGGGCTCCCCTTCCAGCAACGCCACCGCGCGCTTGAGGTGGGCGAAGGCCGCGTCGCTCTCCGCGCGGAACCACGCGATGGAGCCGAGCAACGTCTCGGTGTGCGCGGCCTCGACGCGGTCGCCCAGCGCGAGGAGGGCGTCGGCCGCCCAGCGGAGACGGGAGATGCCGTCCTCGGCGTAGAACTCCTCCTCCCGGTGGAGGAAGCGCACCTCCTCGTGCATGCGCACGAGGTGCCAGCGCTGGCCGGTGTCCTGGCCCGGCGGCCACAGCTCGAGCGCTCGACCGAGGAAGGTCAGCGCTGGTCCGAGCGCCTGCAGCTTGAAGGCTCGCTCGCCGGCCGCCCGCAGGGCCATCCGGGCACGCTCTCGGTAGGTCGTCTCGTCCAGCCCCAGCGCCGCTGCCAGATCGAGGGCCACCAGCCAGTGGTACGCGACCATCTCTGCCTGGTGCTCGTTGCGGTCGACGGCGATGCCTTCGAGCCACTCCGCAGCGCGACGGTGCTGCTCGGCGCGGCGCGTCCGCGGGATCTGGCTGTAGGCGACGTCGCGCACCAGCACGTGGTGGAAGGCGTACTCGGTCTCGTCGGCGACGGAGGACACCCTGGCGGGCCGCACGAGCTCGCGCCGGACCAGCTGGCGTAGCCACTCCTCGATGTCCTCGCGCCGCGCGCCGGAGATGTCCGCGAGGGTGCCAACCCAGAAGATCTCACCGACCACCGCAGCGTCCTGCAGGACGAACTTCTCGTCGGCCGGCAGTGAGTCGAGCCGCGCGGCAATGATGCCCTGGATCGAGTCGGGCAGTGGCAGTTCGTCGTTGAGTTCAAGACCCCAGACGCCACTGTCGCGGTGGAGCGTGCCGCGGTCGGCGAGCATGCGGACGTACTCCTCGGCGTAAAGCGCGTTGCCACCGGCGAGCGCGAGGAGCGTCTGCTGTGTCTCGACGGGGAGCACGGCCTGGCCGAGCAGCCCGGAGAAGAGTGCGGCGGTCTCGGGGTCGGACAGCGGAGACAGGGAGACCGTCGCCGCGTTACGTTTCCCACCGCTCCAGCCCGGTCGCCGCTCGAGCAGCTCCGGGCGCGCGGTGCAGAGGACGAGCAGCGACGTGCCGACCGCGAGGTCGACGAGCTCGTCG
>JBKJUS010000168.1:0-24541 GCA_046590575.1 Mycobacteriales bacterium
GGGGGCAGAGGGGCAGGAGTTGGGGGTCAGGAGGTGACGATCGGCAGCAAGGCCCGGCCGGGCTGCTCGGCCGGGTGCACGGCGAGGGAGCCCTGGCGCTGGCGTAGCGCGCACAGCCGGGCGAGTTCGGCGTACGCCGGTGCGCCCATGATCTCGGTCAGCTCGGGCCCGTAGGTGAGGTAGAGGGCATCACCCTGCTGGTGGGCCGCTGAGGACTCGGTGCACCACCAGTGCAGGTCATGCCCACCCTCGCCCCAGCCGCGCCGGTCGAACTCGGTGATCGTCGTGACCAGCACCTGGGACTCGTCCAGCCGGTCGACCCACTCGGCGTCGCGCTTGATCGGCAGCTGCCAGCAGACGTCGGGCTTGGTCTCGAGCGGATGCATGTCACGGCGCAATGCCATCGCGTGCAGTGCGCACCCTTGACCACCGGCGAAGCCGGGCCGGTTGAGGAATACGCAGGCGCCATCGTGCCGGGCTGTGCGCTTACGCCCGTCCTCGACCTCGGTGACACCGAGCTTGCGCCCGACCGAGCGCAGCTGCCAGTCCTCCTTGGTCAGCTCACCGGCGAAGCGGCGGACCCGCTTCTCGTCGGCCTTGTCCGAGAAGTGCGCTCCGTGGCTGCAGCAGCCGTCGTCCGGGCGGCCCTCGACGACGCCGTGACACCCGCGGCCGAAGATGCAACCCCAGGTGGACAACAGCCAGGTGAGATCACAGCGGAACTCATGCTCGGAATCGGTGGGGTCGGGGAAGGTGATCCACTCTCGAGCGAAGTCCAGGTCGACGGGTGCCACCGCGTTCCTCTCATGGGTATGGGCAGGTGCCGGACGCACGATAGGTGACCGACGGAAACGACGTATGCCGATAGCGTGCGCAGGCATGCGCCTCGGAGTGCTCGACATCGGCTCCAACACGGTCCACCTGCTCGTCGTCGACGCGCATGTGGGTGCCGCGCCGGTGCCGGCGCTGTCCCAGAAGACCGAGGTGGGTCTCGCCGAGCGGCTCGACCACACGGGAGCGATCACCGAGGAGGGCGGGCAACGGCTCTATGACGCGCTCGTGCTGGCCCGGGCGGCGGCGGAGGAGCATCGAGTCGACGACCTGGTCGCCTTCGCGACCAGTGCGGTCCGCGAGGCGAGCAATGTCGGCGAAGTTCTGGCCCGCGCGGCGGAAGCGGCCGGTGTCGATGTCCAGGTGCTGCCCGGTGAGGACGAGGCGAAGCTGACCTTCCTCGCCGTACGCCGGTGGTACGGCTGGAGCAGTGGCCGGCTTCTCGTGCTCGACATCGGCGGCGGGTCGCTCGAGCTGGCGATCGGCGCAGACGAGGACCCGTCGTACTCCGTGAGTGTCCCGCTCGGTGCTGGCCGGGTGACGCGCGACTTCCTGCGCGCCGACCCGCCCAAGCGGGGGGAGCTGGCCGACCTGAGGACGCACGCCCGGGCGATGCTGCGGCCGGTCGCCCAGCGGCTGGCGGGCGAGGGCGAGCCGGACCGCGTGGTCGCGACCTCGAAGACCTTCCGCACGCTCGCCCGGCTGGCCGGAGCCGCCCCGGCCCGGCTCGGCCCGATGGTGCGGCGTTCGTTGACACATGGGCAGCTCGCCGGGGTGCTGCACACGATCGCGGGCCTGTCGGCCGAGCAGCGCGGTGGGCTTGACGGGGTGAGCGCCAGCCGGGCCCGGCAGATCGTCGGCGGCGCAGTCGTCGCAGACGTCGCGATGGAGAGCTGTGGGGTGTCGCGGGTGGAGATCTGCCCGTGGGCGCTGCGGGAGGGCGTGATCCTGCGCCGACTGGACTGGCTGACCGGCAGCTGACTTCTGCTGGGTACGCTGGCAGACATGTCGGATCGGGCGGTGCGGGTCGCGAGTGCCAAGGTGGCGCTGTCGACGGCGTCTACGTACCCGGAGAGCACCGCGACCGCCTTCGAGATGGCTGCGCGCCTCGGGTACGACGGCATCGAGGTCATGGTCTGGACCGACCCGGTCAGCCAGGATGTCGACGCGCTGCGTCGGCTCTCGGACTACCACCAGATCCCGATCCTGGCGATTCACGCGCCCTGCCTGCTCATCACCCAACGGGTCTGGGGCACCGAGCCGTGGGCCAAGCTGCAGCGGGCGCAGGCCGCCGCGGAGACACTCGGCGCGAGCACGGTCGTCGTGCACCCGCCCTTTCGGTGGCAGCGGGACTACGCCCGTGAGTTCGTCGAGGGCATCGAGCGCATGTCGGGCGAGACCGACGTGCGGTTCGCGGTCGAGAACATGTTCCCGCTGCGGGCTCGGGGGCGAGCGGTCGTGCCCTACGCGCCGGACTGGAACCCCCTCGCCGGCGACTACCGACACATCACCCTCGACCTGTCCCACGTGTCTGTTGCGCAGGGCGACGCGATGGAGATGGCGCTGGAGGCCGGCGACCGACTCGCGCACATCCACCTGGCCGACGGCATCGGCACGGCGCGCGACGAGCACCTCGTGCCGGGCCGAGGCACCCAGCCCTGCGGAGAGCTCCTCGAGCACCTCGCGACCATCGCGTTCGGCGGCGTGGTCGTCGTAGAGATCAACACCCGGCGCACGGAGAGCCGAGTCGATCGCGAGGCCGACCTCGCCGAGGCCCTCGCGTTCACCCGGCTGCACCTGGTGAGCGCCCCCTTGTCCTCCGGCCGGTAGCCTTCCAGCCGGTACGACGAACGCTGCCGAGGAGGAGTCGCTGTGCTGCGCCGCGCGCTGCTGTCCGCCTCGCGCAACCCGCGGATCGCCCACGCCGTGCGCACTGCCCCGCTGTCGCGTGACGTCGTACGCCGGTTCGTCGCGGGCGAGACGACGGCCGACGCAGTGGTGACGACCCGTGATCTGGTCAGCGCCGGTCTTACCGTGAGCCTCGACCACCTCGGTGAGGACACGGTGGACGCAGCGCAGGCCACAGCTGTGGTCGAGGCCTATCTCGACCTGCTCGCCGTGCTCGCCGGCGAAGGGCTCACGGCCGGGGCGGAGGTGTCGGTCAAGCTCTCCGCGATCGGCCAGGCTCTCGACGACGCGATGTGCCTCGACCACGCGACCCGGATCGTCGAGGCGGCGACTCACGCGGGCACCACGGTGACCTTCGACATGGAGGACCACACCACGACCGACGCCACGCTCGCCACGCTCGCCACCGTCCGCAAGGAGCACCCGCAGACGGGTGCGGTGATCCAGGCCTACCTGCGGCGCAGCGCCGGCGACATCGAAGACCTCATCCACTCGAAGGCCCGGGTGCGCCTCTGCAAGGGCGCCTACAAGGAGCCCGAGTCGGTCGCCTTCACCTCACGCAAGGAGGTCGACCTGTCCTACGTCCGGCTGCTGGTCCGGCTGATGACCGATGGCGAGTACCCGATGATCGCTAGCCACGACCCGCGGCTCATCGCGATCACCGACAGCCTCGCGCGCAGGCTCGACCGGGCACCGGGTTCGTTCGAGTACCAGATGCTCTACGGCATCCGGCCGGCAGAGCAGCGCCGGCTGGCGGCAGCGGGCAACCGGGTGCGGGTCTATACGCCGTATGGGCAGGAGTGGTACGGCTACTTCATGCGTCGTCTTGCCGAGCGGCCAGCCAACCTCGCCTTCTTCCTCCGCTCGCTGGCGACCACCTCATGACCACGTTGGCCGTGCTCGGCGCCGGCAAGATGGGCGAGGCGCTGCTCTCCGGTTTGTTGCGCGCCGGCACGCCCCCGGGCGATGTGGTGGTCACCGCACGGCGAGCCGAGCGGGGACAGCAGCTGGCCGAGAAGTACGCCGTACGTGTGGTCGGCAACGTCGAAGCCGTCAACACCGCGGACGTGCTCCTGCTCGCGGTCAAGCCGCAGGACATGGCGGCGCTGCTCGTCGAAGTCGGGTCGGAAGTCGGCGTCGCGCAGTTGGTCGTGTCGATGGCCGCAGGCATCCCCACGTTGTTCATCGAGCGCCGGCTCAGCGCGGGCGTCCCGGTGGTCCGCGTCATGAGCAACACGCCCGTGCTGGTGGACGAGGCGATGAGCGCGATCTCCGCTGGCTCCCACGCGACCGAGCAGCACCTGGTCGAGGTCGAGACGCTCCTCGGCCACGTCGGCCGCACGATCCGGGTGCCGGAGGACCAGCAGGACGCGGTCACCGCGCTCTCCGGCAGCGGCCCGGCGTACTTCTTCTACCTCGTCGAGGCGATGACCGACGCCGGGATCCTGCTCGGCCTGCCGCGCCAGGTGGCCGCCGACCTGCTGGTGCAGACCGCGCTGGGCGCCGCCGTGATGCTGCGCGACTCAGGTGAGCACCCGGTGAAGCTGCGGGAGGCAGTGACCTCCCCGGCCGGCACCACGATCAGTGCCATCCGGGAGCTCGAGCGCCACGGCGTACGGGCCGCCCTGATTGCCGCCCTCGAAGCTGCCCGCGACCGCAGCCGGGAGCTCGCCTCCGGCCACGAGTGAGCGGCCGGCTGAGCGGTCTAGGCAGGTGCCGTCACCGGGACGGCGAATGACCGTTGTCATGTCTATGAAGCCTCGTCTGGTCTCCGGCGTGCTCGCTGCCGCCCTTCTCTCTGCCGCCGTCCCGGCTCTCGCCGCCCGCTCCACCGGTGCCGTGCGCCGCGTGGAGTTCGCCGGAGCAGGGGTGATCCGCGGCGACTTGGGCCCGGCCGCCGGTGCACCGCTCGCCGCGGCGCGCGCGGCGCTGCGGGCGCAGGCCGCGCGCCTGGGCGTCGACGCCGCCGCTTTCGAGTTCGAGACGGTCCGCTCGTCGGTCGTCGGCACCCATGTCCGGGGACGCGAGTTCCGTGGCGGGGTTCCGGTCACCGGCACCGCCGCCGCCGTGCACGTCGTGCAGGGCCGAGTGGTGCAGGTCGAGGCGCGTGGCCTCGCGGCCGTCCCCGGCCGACCGGCCTCGGCTCCGATCGCGCGGTTCATCGCCGAGGCGACCGCGCGCACGGCGGCCGGCACCCGCAACCCGCTCACGGTCTCCGCCGAGCGGGTGCTCGCTCAGCGGGGCACTCGCCTCGTCGACACCTGGCAGGTCTCGATCGTGTCCCTCACCCCGGCGTATGCCGGCCGGGTCGATGTCGACACCGCGACGGGTCGCGTGCTCGGGACCGTCGACGACCGGCAGTACGTCGACGGCACGGCCAAGGTCTTCGACCCCAACCCGATCGTCAGTGCCAAGGACGCCAGCTTGCGCCAGCCCGGCGAGCTGATGCAGCCGGTCGACGCCGACCTCATTGACGCCAAGCTCGATGCCCAGCGTCGGGTGCTGCCGCTGAAGGGGCTCGACTCCACCGCCTTGGCGACCGGCCGGCTCTCCGGACCGTGGGTCAACGTCATCGCCGCCGGCTACTTCGCCCCGACCGGCCCGACCTTCGATGTCAGCCGCGGCGACCCGCGCTTCGAAGGCCTGATGGCCTACTCCCACATGGACTCGATCCAGCGCTACTTCCAGTCGCTCGGCTTCGTCGGCGCTAAGGGCGCCAACAACGAGTCGCAGGAGGTTGTGGCCACCCGCGTCGAGGGCTTCGACAACAGCTTCTACCAGCCCGGCAATGACCTCATGCTGCTCGGTACGGGCGGGGTGGACGACGGCGAGGACGCCGAGGTGATCGTGCACGAGTACGGCCACGCGGTGCACGACGCCCAGGTGAAGGGCTGGGGAGCGACCCCTGAAGGCGGCGCGATGGGCGAGGGCTTCGGCGACTTCCTCGCCGCGACCTACTACGCCCGCACCGCCAGCAAGGGCTTCCAGGATGAGTGCCTGATGGACTGGGACGCGACGTCGTACTCCGACGCCGACCCGGCTTGCATCCGCCGTACCGACGTGAAGAAGCGGTACCCGGACGACCTGGCGAACCAGGTGCACGCCGACGGCGAGATGTGGTCGACCTTCATGTGGCGGGTGCGCCAGCGCCTCGGCACCAACGCCGTCGCGCGCTCGGACAACTCTGTCCGCCTACTCCTGACGTCACACGAGTTCCTCACCCCGCAGGCGGAGTTCGGCGACGCGGTGGCCGCGCTTCGGCTCGCCGCCAATGCGCTGGGGCAGAAGAAGTGGATCACCGTCATCAACTCCGAGGCGCGGCGCATCGGCTTCCCGCTCAACCCGGCGTAAGGCCCGCCATGGGTCGGCGACGCGCATGAGGCACCATCTGGGCGCAAGCCTGCTCGCTGCGGCGTTGTACGCCGCCGCGGCTCCCGCGTTCGCCGGGCCGGCCGCGCAGGTGGACAGGATCGACTTCAGCGGCACCGGCATCGTCCGGGGTGACCTCGGCGCAGCGGGTCCGTCGCCGCTGTCGACCGCTCGCTTTGCTCTGCGCCGCCAAGCCCGCCGGCTCGGCGTCGAAGCCACCTCCTTCCGATTCGAGTCGGTACGCCGCTCGCTCATCGGCACCCACGTCCGCGGTCGGGAGTTCCGTGGTGGCGTGCCCGTCGCGGGCAGCGAGGCCGGGGTCCACGTCATCGGCCGCCGGGTCGTGCAGGTGGCGGCGCGCAGCCTGGCCAGCCTGCCCGGTGCGCCCGTGGCGGACCCGCTCGACCGATCTGCGGCCACCGCCGCCGCCATGCGCGTCGCCGGCGTGCGATCGCCCTACGCGGTGGCCGCTGAGCGGTTGTTGGTCGCGCGCAGCGGTCGGCTCGTCGACACCTGGCGCGTCGCGATCGTGGGCGGGCCACCGGCTTTCGCCCGCACCCTCGACGTCGATGCCGGCTCCGGTCAGCTGCTCGGCCAATTGGACGACAGCCGCCGGGACGAGGGCAGCGCGAAGCTCTTCGATCCCAACCCGATCGTGTCGACCCGGGACCGCACCCTGCGCCAGCCGGCCGAGACCGGACTCCCGGTCGACGCCGACCTCGACAGCGCCGCGCTCACTGGGGCCCGGGTGCCGATGGCGCTGCGGGACCTCAACGCGGCGGCGTTGCCCGTCGGTCGCCTGGCCGGGCCCTGGGTCGATGTCACGGTCGGCGCACTGGGCACAGCGACGACGTTCGACGTGACCCGGTCCGACCCCCGCTTCGAGGGGCTCATGGCCTACGCACATCTCGATCGGCTGCAGCGCTATCTGCAGTCGCTTGGGTTCACGGGCGGCGCCGGGGTCAACGCCCAGCCGCAGAACGTGCTGGCGACCCGGCTCGAGGGGTTCGACCAGAGCCTGTTCTACGCCGGCACCGACGTCATCGTGCTGGGCGCGGGCGGGGTCGACGACGGCGAGGACGCGGAGATCATCGTCCACGAGTACGGGCATGCAATGCAGTTCGCCCAGGTGCCCGGCTTCTCGGCCTCGGGCGAGACAGGTGCGATGGGCGAGGGGTTCGGTGACTTCCTGGCCGCCGCGTTCTTTGCCGCCGGGTCGAGCCGGGGGTTCGGTGATCTCTGCATCGGTGAGTGGGACGCCACGTCCTACAACCGCACGTCCGAGCCGTGCCTGCGCCGGCTCGACTCGACCAAGGTCTACCCGGGCAGCCTGACGGGCGAGGTGCACGACGACGGTGAGATGTGGTCGGCGTTCCTCTGGCGGCTGCGGGCGCGCCTGGCCGCCGGGCCGGCGGAGAGCAGTGCGGCGGCGATCCGCCTCGTTGTCGCGTCACACGAGCTGCTCGGCCCTGGCGCGAAGTTCGGCGAGGGCGTCGCCGCGCTACGCACGGCGGCCAACGCGCTCGGGCGCGGGGACTGGGCCGCCCTGGTCGACGCCGAGGCGCGACGTACCGGATTGCCGCTCAACCCATAGGCGCGGTTACCTAGACTGGTCACGTGTTGACCCGCGCTTCGATCGCACTCGCCCTCGCGGCGGCCCTCAGCCTCTCAGCGTGCTCAGGTGGCGACGGGCCGGTCGTCGAGGTCGGCACCGTCGGTCGGGCCGACGTCGTCGAGCTGGTCAACGCTCCGGCCACCGTCGTCGCCCGGGCGCAGGCGACCGTGACCGCCCCGGCCGACGGCACCGTGATCGCGGTGCTCGTCGAGGCCGGCGAGTCGGTGGTCGCCGGCGTCCCACTGATGCGGTTGGAGTCGCCCGCAGTCCGCACCCGATTGCTCGGGGCCCAGGCATTGGCGCAGGCTGCGGTCACCGCCGACCAGCGGGCGCAGGCCGCCGTCACGGTGGCCGCAGCGCAGCGGAGTGTCGACGCACTCACGGTCCGTTCGCCGATCAACGGCACGGTGCAGCTCGGCGGATCAGCACCGACCGGCGGCGCGCCCAGCCTCGACGACCTGATCGGGTCGCTGCCCGCGGCGATCCAGGGACAGGCCGCGTCCGCGCTCGGCGGCGGTGGCGCGGCGGGCGGTACGACGACGACGGTGGCCGAGATCGCCCCCGGCGTACCCGTCCAGCAGGGCACCGTGCTCGCTGCGGTCTTCGACCTTTCGGCGCTCACCCTGGTCGCCGAGGTCGACGAGACCGACATCTTCCTGGTGACCCGGGGCATCGGGGCCGAGGCCGAGCTCGACGCCGTGCCGGGTGCGGTGTACCCAGCCACTGTCCGGTCGGTCGAGCTGTCCCCGACGACGTCGAGCCGCGGCGGGGTGACCTACCGCGTGGCGCTGGCGCTTGCCGCCGGCAGGTCGGTCGACGGCACCGCAGCGCCGGTCCCGCGGCCCGGCATGAGCGCGGTCGTCGATCTGCGGGTGCGCGAGGCCACAAGAGCCGTCTCGGTGCCCGCCGCGGCGGTCATTCGACAGGGTGAGCGGGATGCGGTCTGGGCCGTGCGGGGCGGTCGGGCGCGCGCCGTCGTCGTGACCCTCGGCGCGCAAGGCGACGACGTCATCGAGATCACCTCCGGCGTGGCCGAGGGCGACCGCGTCGTCGTACGCGGCGCTGATGTCGTCCGCGAAGGCCAGGAGCTGTGACAGCCGTCCTCCAGGCGGTCGAGGTGACGAAGTCCTACGAGCTCGAGGGGGTGACGGTCGACGCACTTCGCGGGGTGAGCCTGGACGTCGGGCCAGGCGACTACGTCGCGATCGTCGGGCCGTCCGGCTCGGGCAAGTCCACGCTCATGCACGTACTCGGTGGCATCGACCGGCCGACTACGGGCACTGTGCGCGTCGCCGGCCGCGATGTCGCTGAGCTGTCCGAGGACGACATCGCACAGGTACGCAACGCCACGGTCGGCTTCGTCTTCCAGGCCTTCCAGCTGTTGCCGCGCACGTCGGCCGTCGGCAACGTCGCGATGCCGTTGGTCTACCGCGGGCTGCGCCGCTCGGAACGACGGCGGCTCGCCACCGAGGCCCTCGACTCCGTAGGGATGAGCCATCGCCTCGACCACCGCCCCAACCAGCTCTCCGGTGGCGAGCAGCAACGGGTCGCGATCGCCCGCGCCCTGGTCGGTGACCCTGCTGTCATCCTCGCTGACGAGCCGACCGGCAACCTCGACACCCGCCGCGGCATCGAGGTGATGGAGCTGCTCGAACGGCTCAACGCCGAGCGCGGCGTGGCCGTCGTCATCGTCACCCACGACGCCGAGATCGCCGGCCGCACCCGTCGCGTCGTACACGTCCGCGACGGCCTCCTCGAGCCCAGCCGGACGTGAGGGTTGCGGAGGCGTGGCGGGTGGCGATCGAGGCGCTACGTGCCAACCGGCTGCGCAGCGCGCTCACCATGCTCGGTGTGGTCATCGGCGTCGCCGCCGTCGTCCTGCTGGTCGCCATCGGCGGCGGGGCGAAGCGCGAGGTCGAGACGCAGGTGCAGGGCCTCGGCTCCAACCTGCTGATCGTGGTGCCGGGCGAGATCTCCTTCGGCAGCGCCCCGACCACAAGCCGGCTCACCCTCGGCGACATCGACGAGGTCGCCCGCATCGTCGGCGACCGGCGCCGCGTCGCGGCCACCGTGAGCAGCGGCGAAAATGTGCGGGTGGGGAACCGCGAGATGTTCACCACTCTGCAGGGCACCAACGAGACCGTGCCGCTGGTCTTCAACCGGCCCGTCGCAAGAGGCTCCTATCACCGCCGTGGTGACATCGAGTCGCGACGCCGAGTTGCGGTGCTCGGTCCGAAGACGGCGCGGGCCCTTTTCGGCGACAAGGACCCGCTCGGCCGACAGGTCGCGATCAGTGGGGTGCGCTTTCGGGTGATCGGCGTTTTCGCGCCGGCCGGTTCGGCTTTCGGGGTCGACCGCGACGCCGACATCCACGTGCCGATCACGGCGGCCCAGCGCCTGCTCGACACGCGGCGGGTCGACGCCCTCGCGGTCAAGGCGCCCAGCATCGACGGTATCGACCAGCTCGGCGACCGGATCGTCGCCGGGTTGACCGCTCGGTATCCGGACGACACGTTCAGCGCCGTGACGCAGAGCCAGATCCTCGGCGCCGTCGGCCGGATCCTGGGTCTGCTCACCCTGGTGCTCGGCGCGATCGCCGGGATCAGCCTGCTGGTCGGCGGGGTCGGCGTGTCCAACATCATGCTGGTGAGCGTGCGGGAGCGAACCCGCGAGATCGGCTTGCGCAAGGCGGTCGGTGCCCGTCAGCGCGACATCTTGCTGCAGTTCCTGATCGAGGCCGTCGTGTTGACCAGCGTTGGTGGCGTCATCGGCATCGCCATCGGGGTCGGCGGTGCGCTGCTGTTGGAGAACCTCACGCCGTTGCCTGCGGTGATCGCCTGGTGGTCGCCGGTCCTCGCCTTCGCGGTGTCCGCAGGGGTGGGCGTCTTCTTCGGTGTCTTCCCGGCCAGGCGCGCGGGCCGCCTCGATCCGGTCGTCGCGCTACGGTCGGAGTGATGAGCGAGCGTGTGCTGGTCGTCTGGGACGACGTGATGGCGTCCTACGACTTCGGCCCGAGCCATCCGCTGCGACCGCTACGCCTCGAGCTGACCATCGGACTGAGCCGCGAGCTCGGCTTGCTGACCCGCCCCAATGTCACCGTCGTCGCACCTGTGCCCGCCGACGACGCGACGCTCGGCCTGGTCCACGACCGCGACTACATCGCCGCCGTACGACGGGCGCCGGACGACGTGATGGGTCGCCTCGGCTTCAAGCACGGCCTCGGGACAGGTGACAACCCGGTCTTCCCGCGGATGCACGAGGCGGCGTCGCTGGTCACTGGCGCGAGCGTCGATGCCGCTCGGGCGGTGTGGACCGGCGCGGCTGACCACGCCATCAACATCGCCGGCGGGCTGCACCACGCGATGCGCGACCGCGCGAGCGGCTTCTGTGTGTACGACGACCCCGCGGTGGCGATTGCCTGGCTGCTCACTCAGGGCGCCGAGCGGGTCGCCTACGTCGATGTCGATGTGCACCACGGCGACGGCGTGCAGGCGGCGTTCTACCGCGATCCGCGGGTGCTCACGGTCAGCCTGCACGAAAGCGGAGTCACCCTCTTCCCGGGCACCGGTTTTCCCGATGAGGTCGGCGCGGGCGACGGCCGCGGCACGAGCGTCAACGTCGCGCTCCCAGCGGGCACCGGCGACGCCGCGTGGCTCCGCGCCTTCGACGCCGTCGTGCCTCCGCTGCTGCGTTCTTACCGGCCGCAAGTGCTGGTCACGCAGCTCGGCTGTGACACGCATGCCCTCGACCCGCTCGCGCACCTGACCTGCAGTGTCGACGGCCATCGAGCCACCTACCGCGCGCTGCACGCCCTCGCGCACGAGGTGTGCGAGGGCCGCTGGGTCGCAACCGGCGGCGGTGGGTACGAGATCGTGCAGGTCGTGCCGCGCTCATGGACCTACGCGATCGCCGAGGCGGTCGGCGGCGTCGTACCGGAGGAGACGCCCGAGGCGTGGCGGGAGTGGGCCGGTGGTCGCGCAGCAGAGCAGGCGCCGAGGTCCTTCAGTGACGACCGCATGGTCGGCTTCCGGTCATGGGAGGGGGGCATCGGTGACGTCGGCGACCCCGTCGACCGGGCGGTGGCTGCGACCCGGCGAGCGGTCTTCTCGCTGCACGGCCTCGACCCCGAGGCGGCGGCCTGAAAGGCGATGCTGGTGAGGCAGGTCCGGGCGTCACCCGCGACGAAGACTGCCGCCACTGCACTGCCATCTGGGGAGTCTCATGTCGCGTCTACGCCGATTGCCCGCCGCTATCGCTCTCGTCGTCGTTGCCTCCGCGGGTGCTGCGGTCGCGCAGACCGCGACCCGCCCCCTAGCCGCGCCGGACAGCGCCGGCGAGTGGGTCCACATCCAGCTCGCTGACCGGGTGCTCCCCGAGCAGGTCGACGCTTTGGCCGAAGCCGGTCTCGATGGTCTGCAGTACGTGCCGGACAACGCGTACGTCGCGTACGGAACCCGAGCTGCGGCCCGTGCCGCCCAGGGCATCACCGGCGTCACCGCAGTCGAGGTGTTCGACCGGTCGGACAAGCTGGACCGGTCAGTCCTCGCTGCAGCGCGGCCGCGTGTGACGGTGCTCGGCTTCCGCCCCGAGCGGTCCGGCCTTGACGTCGCGCTTGCCACGTTCGGCGCCCAGCGGCACACGGCGTACGACCTGACGGCGTCGGGCCTCGCGGTGCGCGAGGTGACGTTGCCGGTCGCTGCCCTCGACGACCTGGCCGGCCGCGGCGACGTCCTCCTGGTGACCGCGGGCACCGGCACGCCGGAGACCGAGGACGAGTCGACCTCGCTCGTGCTGGCCAGCAAGCAGGCGAACAGCTTCACGCGTAAGCCAGGCTACGAGGCTTTTCTGAAGTCGGTGAAGACCGACGGCACCGGTGTCGTCGTCACAGTCATCGACGAAGGCATCGACCCCAATCACCCGGAGTTCTCCGGTCGTGTGGCCAAGCGCTTCGCCCACAGCCCTGTACCGGCCGAGGGGCACGGCACGCACGTCTCCGGCATCGTCGGTGGCAAGGGCGCCGCGGTGCCCGTCGTCGGTCGGGTCAAGGACGACAACGACCTGCTTTACGGCATCGGAGTGGCGCCGGGCGTACGTTTCGTGGACATCAACGCGATCGCGACCGCCGCGAAGTTTCCGGCCGCAGGCGGCTTTGGCGACTACACCAAGCAGGCGCTGTCCGCCGGCTCGTCGCTGTGGAACGCGTCATGGACCAGCGGCGAGGGGGCCGGCGCCGGCTACGTCGCCAACGCCGCCCTGCTCGACGCGTTGACCCGCGATGGCAACGACGAGGCCGCGGGGAGCCAGCCCTTCACCTTCGTCTTCTCGGCGGGCAACTCCGGCGGCCCGGAGGCGAAGATCACTGCGCCGAAGGAGGCCAAGAACATCATCGCGGTGGCCAGCACCATCGCCCCCCGTGACCCCTTCCCCATCGGCAGTGCTCCCGACGGCGAGAAGATCAGCTCGTTCTCCAGCCGCGGTCCCGCGCGTGATGGTCGGCTCGTGCCGACCGTCACTGCGCCCGGGGAGAACGTCTCCTCCGCGCGCGCGACGACCGGCGCGACCTGCGGCGAGAGTCCGCCCGTCGACAGCTTCGTCCTCTACTCGCTGTGCAGCGGTACGTCGATGGCCTCGCCGCAGGTGACCGGCGCCGTGGCACTGCTCACCCAGTGGTGGCGCCAGCGCAACGCCGGACGCACCCAGTCACCCGCGATGTCGAAGGCGATGCTCGTCAACTCGGCCATCGACATCGGCGACGCCGACATCCCGAACATCACCGAAGGCTGGGGCCGGGTCAGCACGGGCCTCTTGCTCGACCCGCAGGCGCGCCGCGTCGTTGTGGACCAGACCGTCGTGCTGAGCCGGCGAGATGCGTCGTACGGGGTCAGTGTCGTGCCCGTCGACCCGTCGAAGCCGATGAAGGTGACGCTCGCCTGGACCGACGTGCCGGGCCTGGCCCAGGAGCCGCGCACCGCCGATCGTGACACCGAGACGTTCTCCCCGGCGGCCCTGGTCAACGACCTCGACCTGCGGGTGGTCGGCTCCGGCGGGCCCTTCCTGGGCAACGTCTTCGCGGAGGGTCTGTCCGTGCGCGGTGGGAAGCCGGATCGGCTGAACAACCTGGAGAACGTCTTCGTCGCCAATCCCCGCGGCGCCTACCGGGTGACCGTGCGGGCGCACAACCTGCCCGGCGACGGCGTGCCGGGCAACGCCCGCCGTACCGACCAGGACTTCGCGCTCGTCCTGAGCAACGCCCGCCTCGTCTGAAGAGCGATCGGCTGGCCGGACTAGGCCGATCGGGTCTGTACGCCGAGTCCCACCATGCGCAACACTCACTCCAGGCACGGTCGTCGCCTTCGTCGGGCAGTGGGGAAGCTGCGCGAGCGACACCGGGCAGAAAACAGGTGACTCATGGCTGCCTCGCTCTCCGAGGTGCGCTTTTTGACGGTGGCTGAGGTCGCGGCACTGATGCGCGTCTCGAAGATGACCGTCTACCGGCTCGTGCAGGCTGGCGAGCTCTCCGCTGTACGCGTCGGGCGGTCCTACCGGGTGCCCGAGCAAGCGGTGCACGACTACCTCCAGGCCGCCTTCATTGAGGCCGGCTGAGTCATTGAGCGCCGAGGCGGGTAGAGTCGGCGGTCTGTCGTCGCACCCCCATAGAAGAGCAAAGGTCGTCTCGTGGGCTCGGTCATCAAGAAGCGTCGTAAGCGCATGGCAAAGAAGAAGCACCGCAAGCTGCTGAAGAAGACTCGAGTTCAGCGCAGAAACAAGAAGTAGCCCGTCCTAGTCGCAGCAGGTGTCGGCGAGGGAGTCGGCGCGCCAGGTGCGCACTGCTTGAACGGCGGCGACTGCGGCGATGCCGAGGCCGGCCACCGGGTCGGCCCACGACCAGCCGAAGAGGGCGTGCGCCGCTAGCCCGAGCAGCAGCACGGCGGACAGCAGGGCGCAGAGGTCGGTCTGCGCTGCGTCGGCCACGACCGCGCGCGAGCCCAGCGTCGGTGCGAGCTTTCGTTTGGCCCGGGCGAGCACTGGCATGACCGCAAGCGACAGCAACGCAAGCCCGATGCCCACCCGGGACGTCTCGGGTCGGCTGCCGGTCGCGAGGTCGCGTACCGACTCGACGGCGACGTACGCCGCGAGCCCGGCCAGTGCGACGGCGATCATCCGGGTGGCGCGGCGGTCGACGTCCTGCATGCAGCCGCCACGGCGCTCCTGGTGCAGCCGCCAGCCGAGGGCCAGCGCGGCCGACACCTCGACACCGGAGTCGATGCCGAAACCGACCAGACTGACTGATCCGGCGGCGATGCCGGCGCTGACCGCCACGATGCCTTCGACGACGTTCCAGCCGATCGTCGCGCGGTTGAGCAGGGTGGCCCGGCGTACGGCGACAGCGCGGTCGAGCACTACCGGACCTGCGTCATGCACCTCCCCGATGGCCATCGGCGTACCTCCTCTGTGTTCAGCGTCGCACGCGAATCACGTGGGTGGCGACCCCGCCTCGTCCCGCTCTCGCAAACCTACGCACTGCCCGCATTGATGAGGGCAGTGCGTAGGTTTCGCGATCGACGGCCGTCCCTGGCGAACCGCGCCGCATGGGGCTTGACGGATGACGAGTCACCCAGTAACTTTCCCATGCTAACCTAACGACGGCAAGGAAGCGGGAGGGCGGGGCGATGCTCGCACGTATCGGGGACTTCGCGGTCCGTCGGCACCGGCTGGTGCTGGTCCTGGCGATGCTGTTGTTCATCACCGCGGGAATCCTCGGCGGCGGTGTGGCGGATCGACTCAGCCTCGGGGGATTCGAGGACAAGGCGGCCGAGAGCACCCAAGCCAGAGAGCTCCTCGACGAGCGGTTTGGCGGTCAGCCCAACCTCGTCCTGCTCGTCGAGCCGACGACCGGTGACGTCGACGACCCGACGGTCGTCGCGGCCGGCCGGGCGCTCACGGAGGAGCTTCGCGCCGAGGAGGGTATCGGCGCTGTGGCGTCGTACTGGACGCTCGGCAACGCCCCACCACTGCGCAGCAGGGCCGGCGACTCAGCGATCGTGCTCGCGGTCATCGAAGGTGGTGATGACGTCGTCGCCGACGTGGCCGAGCAGCTGCTGCCCCGCTACACCCGCGAGTCCGGGTCCGTCATCACGGTGCGTCCGGGCGGCATCGCCGCCGTCTTCGACGAGGTCGGCAAGACCATCGAGAAGGACGCGGTGCGCGCCGAGATGGTGGCGCTGCCGATCACTCTCATCCTGATGGTGCTCATCTTCGGCAGCGTGGTCGCCGCGACCCTGCCGCTTGCGATCGGCCTGCTCAGCATCGTCGGCACCTTCCTGGTGTTGCGGGTCGTGGCGAGCTTCACGGAGGTCAGCCTCTACTCACTCAACCTCACCACTGCGATGGGTCTCGGGCTGGCGATCGACTACTCGCTCTTCATCGTCTCGCGTTATCGCGAAGAGGTCCGCGCCGGCGCGACGTCGTACGACGCCGTGGTCCGGACCGTGCGCACGGCCGGTCGGACGGTCACCTTCAGCGCGTTGACGGTCGCTGTGTCGCTCGGCGCGTTGCTCGTCTTCCCGCTCGCCTTCCTCCGCTCCTTTGCCTATGCCGGCATCGCGGTCGTCGTCATAGCCGGTCTCGCTTCGGTCATCGTGCTCCCGGCGATGCTGGCCGCGCTGGGTCCGCGGGTGGAGAAGTGGGTGTTGTGGCGGCACACGCCCGCCGTCGAAGGTACGGGCATGTGGCACCGCATCGCGGTCTTCGTGATGCGCCGCCCGCTCCCCGTCACCGTGGTGGTGACGGGCCTGTTGCTGCTGCTCGGCCTGCCGTTCCTCGGCTTGCGCCTGGGCCTGCCCGATGACCGATCGTTGCCTAAGGGCGCCGCAACCCGCCAGGTGTCGGAGCAGATCCGCCGCGACTACCCATCGAAGGAGTCAGCGGCGTTGTCGGTCGTGCTGCCCAGCGCTGACCCGGCGTTGGAGACCGAGATCTCGTCGTACGCCGCGCGCCTGTCCTCGATCGACGGGGTCGCTCGAGTCGACGCGACCACCGGCTCCTACATCAATGGCACGCGAGTCTTCCCGGCCACTGCGGCGTCCGCGCGGTTCGTCGGTGTCGGCGGCAGCGGCACCTACCTGTCGGTGATCCCGGACGTGGATCCGCTGTCCGAGGCGGGCGAGCGGCTGGCCGCTGACGTGCGTGCCGCACCGTCCCCGCTGGGCGCAGCGCTCGTCGCCGGCCCCAGCGCGGAACTGGTCGACACCAAGGACTCCATCACCAGCCGCATTCCGTTGGCCGGTCTGCTAATCGCGCTGTCGACGTTCGTCGTGCTCTTCCTCTCCTTCGGCTCGCTGCTCGTGCCGGCCAAAGCTGTCGTGCTCAACCTGCTCAGCCTCACGGCGACGTTCGGGGCGATGGTCTGGATCTTTCAGGAGGGCCACCTCACCGGACTGCTCGACGTGACGGCCACGGGTAGCCTCACCGCCACCATGCCGATCTTGATGTTCTGCATCGCTTTCGGGCTGTCCATGGACTACGAGGTCTTCTTGCTCTCCCGGATCAAGGAGGAGCACGACCGCTCCGGGGACAACGCTCGATCGGTGGCCCTGGGTCTCGAGCGCACCGGGCGCATCGTCACGGCTGCCGCGCTGCTCATCAGCGTGATCTTCACTGCTTTCGCGCTGACGTCCGGCGTCAACTTCATGAAGCTCTTCGGCGTCGGTCTCACGATGGCGGTGATCATGGATGCGACGTTGATCCGGGGCGCGCTCGTGCCGGCGTTCATGAAGCTCGCCGGCGAGGCCAACTGGTGGGCCCCCGCTCCGCTGAAGCGCATCTACGACCGCTACGGCATCTCCGAGCACGAGGAACTGCCCGATCTCGCTCCCCAGCCCGCCGAGCTTGCGTCGCGATGACCCCTCCGGTGACCACGTCGCCCGCCCGCCGCCGGTCCCGGGCTCGGCGGGGCGACGGCGACCTGCTGCGCGCCGAGATCCTGGCGGCAACCAAGCGGCTGCTCGTCGAGCGCGGCGACGAGGCGCTCGTCTCCATCCGTGCTGTCGCGGATGCGGTCGGCGTGACGGCCCCGTCGATCTACCTGCACTTCGCCGACAAGGACGCCCTCATCCTCGCGGTGTGTGAGGAGACCTTCCGCGCTTTCGACGCCGACCAGGAGGCCGCGGCGGCGGCGTACGACGACCCGCTGCAGTCACTCCGGGCGCGGGGTGCGGCCTACGCGCGTTTCGGCCTGGCCAATCCGGAGGCCTACCGGATCCTGTTCATGACCCGATCCGACCGGGTCATCGACGTGGCCGGCACGTCCGGCGAGCCGCCGCTAGCCGGCACTACTGCGTTGCTGCACTTCGTGGCGGCCGTTCGCCGGTGCATGGAGGTCGGCGCGTTCGCCCCCGACGACTCGATGCTCGTCGCTCTCCAGCTCTGGACCGGTCTGCACGGGGTCGTGTCACTGCTCATCTGCGAGCGAGGCTTCCCCTGGCCCGACCTCGAGGTGCTCGTCAGCCGCGTGCTCGACATGCAGGTGCGTGGCCTCGCCCGGTAGGACTGCCGTTCGGCATCGCAGCTCAGCCGCCCTAGACTCGACCGATCATGCCCGGCCGCCGCGTCCTCGTCACCGGCGTCTCCCGTCAGCTCGGGGGGCGCCTCGCCGCCATGCTCGAGGCGGACCCGAGCGTCGAGAAGGTGATCGGCGTCGACACCGTGCCGCCGTTGGGTGACCTCGGGCGGATGGAGTTCGTCCGCGCCGACATCCGCAACCCGCTCATCGCCAAGGTCATCGCGACGAGTGAGGTCGACACCGTCGTACATATGAGTGTCGTGGCGACCCCGCTGACCGTCGGCGGGAGGTCGGCGATGAAGGAGATCAACGTCATCGGCACGATGCAGCTGCTCGCTGCGTGCCAGAAGTCACCGTCGGTGCGCAAGCTCGTGGTGAAGTCGACGACCGCTGTGTATGGATCCTCCCCCAAGGACCCGGCGCTTTTCACCGAGGACATGGAGCCGCGGGCGCTGCCGCGCAGCGGCTACGCGAAGGACTCGGTCGAGGTCGAGGGCTACGTGCGGGGGTTCGGTCGCCGCCGTCCCGATGTCGTGCTGAGCCTGCTCCGCTTCACCAACTTCATCGGGCCGACGATTGACACCCCGTTGACGCGCTACTTCGCGTTTCCCGTCGTCCCGACCGTGCTGGGCTTCGACCCGCGGATCCAGCTCATCCACGAAGACGACGGCTTGGAGGTGCTGCGGCTCGCGACTCTCACCGACCGGCCCGGCATCGTCAACGTCGGCGGCTCTGGCGTCCTGCTGCTCTCGCAGGCGATCCGCCGCGCCGGCCGCATCCCCTTCCCGATCCTCTCCCCGCTGGTCCAGACCGTCGGGCAGGCACTGCGCCGAGCCGGGATGGTGGACTTCTCACCCGAGCAGATGCGTTTTCTCCAGCACGGCCGGGTCGCCGACACGACGAAGCTGCGCGAGCAGTTCGGCTTCCAGCCGCGGTACTCGACCCTCGAGGCATTCGACGACTACATCGCTGCCCGGGGTCTTCATTCCGTCCTCACGCCCGAGCGGATTGCCGGCGTAGAGGACGCGGTGCTCGGCACCCTCGAGCGGAGGCGGACCGTCCATGCCTGAGGCCAGGGTGATCCCGATCGTCCGCCGCAGTGACGGTGACGGCGCGCGGGCCGGACATCGTCGTACGCCGGTCGTCGAGCCTGCCCTCGAGCCGGTGACTGAGGTCGCTCCGCCAGCAGACTGGGAGCGCAAGCTCGCCGGGGGCCTAGCCTTCCTGCGGCGCCGGCTGACCGGCGACTACGCCGTCGACGACTTCGGATTCGACCCCGACTTCGCCGACAACGTCCTCATGGCCACCATGCGCCCGCTGTACGAGAAGTACTTCCGGGTCGAAGTCCGTGGGCTCGACAACGTGCCTGACACGGGCGGCGCGCTGCTCGTGGCCAACCACTCGGGCACCGTGCCGCTCGACGCGATCGGAGCGGCGCTGCCACTGCTCGACCAGCACCCGGCCCACCGGCACCTGCGGATGCTGGGCGCCGACCTGGTCTTCTCCCTGCCCATCATCGCGCCGCTCGCTCGCAAGGCTGGTCACACTCTCGCCTGCAACGCCGACGCGGAGCGCCTGCTCGGCGCGGGTGAGCTCGTCGGTGTCTGGCCCGAGGGTTTCAAGGGCGTCGGCAAGCCGTTCAGCGAGCGCTACAAGCTGCAGCGCTTCGGCCGCGGTGGCTTCGTCTCCGCGGCGTTGCGCACCGGCGTACCGATCATCCCCTGCTCGATCGTCGGGGCCGAGGAGATCTACCCGATGATCGGCAACATCAAGCCGCTGGCGCGGTTGCTCGGGTTGCCCTACGTGCCAGTGACCCCGACGTTCCCGCTGCTCGGCCCGCTCGGCCTGCTCCCGCTGCCGTCGAAATGGCTGATCGAGTACGGCGAGCCGATCCCCACCGCGCACCTCGGCGCCGCGGCGGCCGACGACCCGATGCTGGTCTTTAACCTCACCGACCAGGTTCGCGAGACCATCCAACAGACGTTGTACAAGCTGCTCATGCAGCGCCGGTCCGTCTTCTTCTGATCCGCATCGTCGGCTGTCGGGTCGCCGACTCCCGCGTTGACGGGGGTTGCTGATAGTGGCACCGTGCATTCGGTTGGTGACTATCAGAGGTCACCGGGGGCACCGGGGGGTGCGGCATCACCACGGCTGTACCAGCACAGCGAACCGGCCCGGCAGACGAACCTCGACTGGCGCGGCCATCTCGGCGGGACCGTGTGGTCCTCGTTTCGTCCGACGACGCGCTCTTCGACGCCGCGCTCGCCGCGCTCGCCGGGTCGCCGTACGAGACGGTGTTGCGGGCCGAGACCGCCGGCGGCGTCACGAGCAGCGCAACCCTGCTGTGGTCCGCAGTCTGTCTCGTCGATGCCGGGGCGCCCGAAGGTGCCGCCAGCGCTGTCCGTCGGCTGCGCGCGACGGCGCCGGATCTGGCCATCGTCGTGCTGGCCCGGACCGCCGACACTGCCGAATTCCTCGACCTGATGCGACTGGGCGCGCGGGGCTACCTCACGGTCGGGGCGGGGCTGGACCGGCTCGCGAACGTCGTGGCCGATGTCGTCGGCGGCGGAGTCTCAGTTCCTCGGGTCATGCTGCCGGCGCTCTATGACGGATACCGCCAGCGCGACCGGTACCGCCAGACGCTGGGTGGTCGCGAGCTGTCGATCTTGACCGACCGCGAGTACGACGTCCTCGAGCTGCTCGTCGCCGGGCGCTCGACGACGGAGATCGCGCAACACCTGTTCGTCTCGCCGGTCACCGTGCGCACCCACGTGGCGGCAGTGGTGCGCAAACTTCGGCTGCCGAACCGCTCCGCCGTGATTGACCTTGTCGACGCCGATCCGGGAGCAGTCCGCGTCGCCTCCTGGTAGCCCCCTCGACCGCATTGTCATGGTTCAGACACGTAGCGTTGAGGCATCTCAACGGCTGAGGACCTTGTGCTCACTCTGCGTCGCGCTGCAGGGTTGGAGTGAGTAGTGCCGGGCCGCCGGGCCGGTGTGCTGACAGGGGGGGTCATGGACGCGAGTCGGTCTGGTCGGTATGCGCGGAGCCGGCGCCGGTGGCTTGCTGGTCGGAGCCGCAGGTGTCTGGGTGCGGTGGGGGCGGCGGTGTTGGCGGTGCCGCTGGTTATCTCGCCGGCGGCTGCGGTGCCTTCGACGTTCCTGGAGCTCGACGGCAACGTGGTCTCGAACGGGACGGGCACGTTCGACTGGGCGAATGGCGGCGCGTTGACGACGACCGGTGGCACGTACAGCCGGGCCGGCGCGGGCGGTGTGTTCAACGGCGGTGTGTTCAACGGTGACACCACGCCGCCGACCGCGCCGACCCGGACGGCGGCCTCGTTGGCCAACAACACGATCGCTGACGCGCAGTTCAAGGTCGACCCGCTGGCCAGTGACCAGACGTCCTGCGGCACGGGGGACCCGACCGTCTACACCGGCGCTGGCAGTGAGACCAACGGCGGTCTGCTGACCTCGGACACCTTCGGCACCGGCAGCGTCCCGCCGAAGGACGACCTGTCCAACGTCTACGCGGTCGCGCACATCGGCAACGGGGCGAACGAGGTGTTCTTCGGCGCCGAGCGGGTCACCAACGAAGGTGCCAGCCACGTCGACTTCGAGTTCCTGCAGTCCCCGGTGACGAAGGTCGGCGCCTGCGAGGGCACGTTCACCGGCAACCGGTCGGCGGGCGACTTCCTGCTCTCGGTGGACTTCACCCAGGGCGGGACGCTGGGCGGTACCACGCTCTACGAGTGGCGCTGCGCGGCCGACTCTGCGCCGACCCAGCCGGCGGACGGCACGGTCTGCAACCCGGCTGCCAACGGCAAGAGCATCCCGCACTACGCCGTGACCGGGACTCCGGCGGTTGTGATC
Source organism: Mycobacteriales bacterium (assembly GCA_046590575.1). Taxonomy (GTDB): domain Bacteria; phylum Actinomycetota; class Actinomycetes; order BP-191; family BP-191; genus DATLNF01. The sequence goes on from JBKJUS010000168.1 coordinate 22,157, forward strand.
AACGTCAACGGCGGCACAACCGCCATTGAATGCGGTGGCTGGGTCTGCCGTAACTCCAACGGCACCGCGAAGACCACGATCGCGCAGAACGAGCTGATGGAGGGCGGCATCGACCTGGCGCAGCTGGGCTTCACCGGCTGTCTCAGCACTTTCCTGCCGCACACCCGCTCGTCGCACTCGTTCACTGCGACGTTGAAGGACTTCGAAATCATCCCGTTCAACACCTGCCGGTCGCCCTCGGTGACCACGTCGCTGTCCGGTGCTGGGCAGAACGGCCCGGTCATCACCGTCCCGGTTGGCACGTCGGTGACTGACCAGGCGACCCTGGTCGGCGCGTCACCTGACGCCGGGGGCACGGTGACCTACACCGTCTACACCAACAACGCCTGCACCACCGGAGCTCGCAGCGCCGGCACCAAGACGGTCACCAACGGTGTCGTACCCGCCTCGAACGCGCTCGCGTTCACCTCCGTCGGGACGTTCTACTGGCAGGCCGTCTACAGCGGCGACATCACCACCGGTGGACGCAACTACGGCGCCACCAGCCCATGCACCGACGAGGTGCTCACGGTGGCACCGCTCAGCCCGACCATCGCGACGACCCTGTCGGGTGGCGGGCAGACCCCCGCGAGCAGCATCACGGTCCCGATCGGCACGTCGGTGTCTGACACCGCAACACTGAGCGGTGCGACCCCTGACGCGGGTGGAACGGTGACCTACACCGTCTACACCAACATTGCGTGCACGGCGAACGCGCAGGCGGCCGGGGTGAAGACGGTCGTGAATGGCGTCGTACCGGCATCGAACGCGCTCACCTTCAACTCCGCCGGCACGTTCTACTGGGCGGCCGTCTACAGCGGTGACAGCAACAACAACGGGGTGACCAGCCCGTGCACTGCCGAGGTGCTGACGGTATCGCCGAACCGCCCGACCATCGCGACGACGCTGTCGGACGGCACTCAGAGCGCCGCGAGCATCACGGTCCCGATCGGCACGTCGGTGTCTGACACCGCCACGCTGACCGGTGCCACGAGTGGCGCCGGTGGGACGGTGACCTACACCGTCTACACCAACAGCACCTGCACCGCGGGGGCCCGCGATGCGGGCACCAAGACGGTCACCAACGGCGTCGTACCCGCTTCGAACGCGTTGACGTTCAACTCCGCAGGCACGTTCTACTGGGGGGCTGTGTATAGCGGCGACAGCAACAACGTCGGCGTGACCAGCCCGTGTAGCGCCGAGGTGCTCACGGTGTCAAAGAACACGCCGGACCCGCACAGCACTCCGGTGGTCCAGATCAAGGACACCCTGACCGTCACCGATCTCACCAGTGACGCGACCGGCAACGTCCTGGTCGGGCTGTTCACCACCACGACCTGCACTGCCGCCAGCCAGATCGGCTCGAACGCGTCGTTCCCGGCAAGCGGCAACGTGGCCGGCACGCTGACCGCGGAGACCAGCTTCGTCGCGGTCACTGCGGGCACGTACTACTACAAGATCAGCTATGCCGGTGACAACAACAACACCGGTTTCGTCTCGTGCGCTGTGGAGTCGGTCACCGTGGGCATCACGTCCGAGCCCTGACCGAGCCAGTTGAGGACGAAGGCCGGCGCCCACTCGGGGTGCCGGCCTTCGGCCTGTCTGGTGCCAGCTGTTAGACCACGCTGAACGAACAGCTCGCCAAGGTCACGTAGCCGCGCCCGCGGCTCTGCTGGACGGTGACGATGCTCGTCCCAGTCCAGTAGGCGTGCCCGGTGACCGACGTGGTCCCGGCGGCGTCCACCAGGAGGTTCCAGGCGGTCGTGCCGGCCGCGTCGGCGACGAGCACATTCACGATCGAGTCGGCGTCCAGGCCGCTGGCCGTCATGGCGTAGTCGGTGCCCACGGGCACCGAGCTCGGGGCGACCGCGCAGCTGCCGGCCGAGTGGCTGGCCACCCCTCCCTTGGCCGCCATCGCCGGCGCGGTCGCGCCGAGCAGGCCGGCGGCGACGAGGGAGACGGTCACAGCCCGCCGCACGCGCCGGCCATTCGGGGACTGACGCAGGTGCTTGCCGCTCATGACGGTCCTTTCGTCGGGCGCGCGGTGGAATCTCGCGCGTGCTCCATGAGATTTTCGGCGCAGCCACGGCTGGTCTTGAGGGCCCAATGTCGGCTCACCCAATCGGCCTACCGTGTCCGGTTTCTGACATCGGTGTCCGGTTTGGTAGCCACGGAGGCGTTCGAGTGGCAGTCTCCGTGGCGGGGAGCTGCTCGCCCGATGCGGGCGGCCAGGTTAGGGGGGGTCATGGCCGCGATTCGGTCTGGTCGGTATGCGCGGAGCCGGCGCCGGTGGCTTGCTGGTCGGAGCCGCAGGTGTCTGGGTGCGGTGGGGGCGGCGGTGTTGGC
>JBKJUS010000191.1:0-12419 GCA_046590575.1 Mycobacteriales bacterium
CGCTCTTGACGGCCGCTACGTCGGGACCACGCCTGCGGTTTTCGAGATCACCCCCGCTGCGCTGCGGCTGAAGATCTGACGCCGTCCGTCCCGTGAGCGTCGCTTCAGGCTGAGACATCCGCGTCGAGCCCCAGGAATCCGCGTTCGCGGCGTACGGCGTCGGCGTACGTGTCGACTTGCTTGTCGGCCCACGCCTCGTCGCGATCGATTTCCACAGCGAGTAGGCGCGCGGCGAGCCGGGCGCTCGGCAGCGCCGCGTCACGGGCGCGCAGCGACAGCCGGGTGCGTCGCGAGAAGACGTCGTCGAGGGTGGCGGCGCCCTCATGCCGGGCGGCCTGGACCACCTCGGCAGCGATGTGTGCTGCGGCGGGGGAGAGCCCGACCTCCAGACCCGGCTGGGTCGCCAGGGCGAGCACGGCTGCCGCCGCGTCGCCGTGCTGGCGCACCGCGAGCTCGGCAGTCTCGGCATCCAGGCCGACCGCGTGGCCCGCCTGCACCGCGTCGCGTACCGCCTCCTGGTAGGGCCGGGTGCCGCCAAGCGAAATCTCGTCGGTGCGGCAGCGGGCCCGACGGCCGTCCCGGTCGACGATCCGGTCGACGACGTCCTTCGCCATGCGGCGGAACGTGGTGAGCTTGCCGCCGGTGATCGTCAGCAGCCCGCTGCGTCCCTCGATCAGCAGGTGTCGTCGGCTCATGTCGCTCGGCGACGATGCCGGTTTGTCCGTGCGGCGTAGCAGCGGCCGGTTGCCGGCCCAGGCACCGACGATGTCGCCGACCGCGAGGCCACTGCGGAACAGCGCGTTGGCGGCGGCCAAGATGTAGTCGACGTCCTCTTCGGTGATCGACACCACGTCGAGCGGGCCGTCGTACGTCGTGTCAGTGGTGCCCAGGATCGTCTGACCCCCCCACGGGATCGCGAACATGCTGCGACCGTCGCCCTGCTGGCTCGGCAGCAGGATGCTGGCGTTGGTCAGGGGCACCCGCTCAGCCGGTACGACGACGTGCACCCCCTTGCTCGGCTGTACGGCGAGAGTGCGGTGTGGTTCCTCTTGGCCCATCAGCGTGTCGACCCAAACCCCGGTGGCGTTGACCACATGACGAGCCCGCACCACGTAGTCCTCGCCGGTGAGCGCGTCGCGCAACTGGGCACCGTCGACGGCACCGCCGGGTCCGAAGGTCAGCTGCACCGCCTCCGTGTAGGTCAACGTCAGGGCACCGAAGCGGCGGGCCGCCTGGATCACAGCAAGGACGAGCCGGGCATCGTCGGTGGCGCAGTCGCCGTAGACGAACGCCCGGAGGAGGCCGCTGCTCTCCAGCGCCGGGGCCAAGGCGATCGCCTCCGCAGCGGTCACCTTCTGGTGCCGGCGGACGTTGCGAAAGCCGGCCAGAACGTCGTACGTCGTCATGCCGAGGCCGACCAGGCGCAACTTTGCCGTGTCGGGGAAGAGGGGGTAGATGAAGTCCATCGGCCGCACCAGGTGCGGGGCCAGCTCCTGCAGCAGCTGACGTTCGACGATCGACTCGTGGACGAGACCAAGCTCGTAGTTCTCGAGGTAACGCAGCCCGCCGTGGATCAGCTTGCTCGACTTCGACGACGTTCCGCTGGCGAGGTCGCCCTTGTCGATGACAAGGACCCGGAGCCCGCGGGAGGCGGCGTCGAGGGCCACACCAGCCCCGGTCGCACCGGCTCCCACGACAAGCACGTCGAGCGGCTCGGCGGTGGCGTCGGCGATCTCGTCGCGACGGTGGCGCACGGAGAACGGACGGACGTTTGACACGACGTCGACGGACCTTCCCATGGAACAAGCAGGACAAGGTCCCTCACCCGCTGGGAAGTGTCTCACTTCGGCCCCGCTGCAGCCTGCCGGCGCTCGTGCCGATGTGAGTGCACATGGACCTCGACGGAGCCTCGCCCACGACCGAGTGGTCGATCGTGCTCGCGGAGCGGGGGATGCCGGTCGCCCCGCAGTCGCCGACTCCTGTTCCCCGGACCCGCTGGCTCGCCCTTGGTATCGCTCTGCTGGTCGGCCTCACCCTGCTGGGGACGGGCGTCGTCGTGCGCCATCTTGTCCGGCCACGGGCTGGCGTCGGCGACCTGCGGCCCGGGCCGGTCATGGGTGGGCCCGGCGCGTCGTACGCCGTCACCTGGCTCGGTGCCGGGGGTGCTCCCGTCCGGTGGAATCCGTGCCGGCCCATTCGTTGGGTCGCCAACCTCGCCGGGGCCTCACCGGACGCCGTCGACGACGTCGCGGCGGCGTTCGTTCGGCTCAGCGCGGCCAGCGGCCTGACGTTCGACTACCGAGGCACCACGGACGAGGTGCCGAGCGTCGAACGACCAGGCGTGCAGGCGAGGTACGGCGACGACTGGGCTCCGTTGCTGGTCGCCTCGGCACCGTTGAAGGGCACACCGCTCGGCGCCGGACTCGGGACCGGAGCCGAGACGGTCGGTGTCGCCACCCCGCTCGCCATCACTGAGCCGGGCAAGCCGACGGCGATCGTCTCCGCGCAGGTGGTGCTCGAGGCCGGACGACCACTGGTCGCCGGCTTCGGCTCCAGCGAGAGCCGCGGGTCGATCGTCCTGCACGAGCTAGCTCACGCTCTCGGGCTCGGGCATGTGCCCGACCCCACCCAGGTCATGTCGAGCGGTGGCGCCTCGGGCGCCGGACCCGGCGAACTCCAAGCGGGGGACCTGGCTGGGCTGGCCGCTCTCGGTGCCACCGGCGGCTGCCTCGACGAGCCCGAACCCTCTGTGGTCGACCCGACCTAGCCCCCCACCCCCTCGACTTCACCCACTGAAACCACCGATTCGGCGGTAAAAATGGCGAATTCAGGTGGTTTCAGTGGGTGAAGTCGAGGGGGTGGGGGGGCGTGCAGCGGACGAGGAGCGAGTCGCGAGCACGGCGAGCAGGCGGTTGAGGGGGGAGTCGAGACCCCAGCGCTCGGAGAGCTCCACCAACGCCGCGGGGTCCACTGGTTGGTGGGGGAGTGTGGCGTCGTGCGGCGTGATCTCGATGTCGCAGGCGACGGCGACGACTGGGCGGGCCGCGTCGACGTACGCCCGGGCGCTGGCCACCTTCGCCAGGCCGTCGGCGCCCGCGTCGAGTGCGGCGAGTAACGACGTGAGGTCGCCGTACTTGGTGACCAGCGCCGCCGCAGTCTTCTCACCGACGCCCGGCACCCCCGGGAGACCGTCGCTCGGGTCGCCACGCAACGTCGCGTAGTCGGCGTACGCCCGGCCCGGGATGCCGTACTTCTCCGTCACCGCCGCCTCGTCGAAGACCGCGATGTTGGCGATGCCCTTCTGCGTGTAGAGCACGCGCACGCCGCGCGCATCGTCGATGAGCTGGAAGAGGTCGCGGTCGCCGGTGACGACGTCGACAGGGCCGACGTGACGGGTGGCTAGGGTGCCGATCACGTCGTCGGCCTCGAAGCCGGTCGCCCCGAGCACCGGGATGCCGATCGCCGTGAGCACGGCTTCGATGACCGGCACCTGCGGGCTCAGGTTGTCGGGAATCTCCTCGGCGTCACCAGTGGCGACACGATGCAGCTTGTACGTCGGAAGCAGCGCGACTCGGAAGTCCGGTCGCCAATCGTGGTCCATGGTGGCGACGAGCTGCTGCGGACGGTACGTCTCGACAAGGAACGCGATCATGTTGAGGAGGCCGCGTACCGCGTTGACCGGCTCGCCCTGCGGGCTGCGCACGGAGTCCGGCACACCGTAGAACGCCCGGAAGTACAGGCTCGGCGTATCCAGCAGCATCAGTCGGTCGGCCATGGCTGCGCATGCTAGCCACGAGTTGCTCCGGATACGCTCGCGGTATGACCACTGACCTGTTCCCGGCGGATCGGCTGGCCCGTGCCCAGCAGGCCGTGGCCGCCGCCGGGCTCGACGCACTGCTGATCACCCCGGGCGCTGACCTGCGCTACCTCACCGGGTACGACGCCCTTCCGCTCGAGCGGCTCACCTGCTTGGTGCTGCCGGCAGGCGGTGCAGCGACCCTCGTCGTGCCCACGCTGGAGCGGCCACGAGCGATCGACTCGCCGGCCGGTGCACTGGGCATCGAGGTCGTCGGATGGGGCGAGACCGAGGATCCCTTCGCCCTGGCCGCGGGTCGGCTGCGGACCGCACTCGGCTCCAACCCGGGCGCCGTCGGGGTGGCTGATCGGATGTGGGCGGTGCACGCGCTGTGCTTTGCCGACGCGCTGCCTGGGGCGAAGCAGAGTGCGGCCGGCGTCGTCTTGCGGGAACTCCGGATGCGTAAGACGCCGGCCGAGGTGCAGGCCCTACGGGACGCGGCGACGATCATCGATGGGGTGCACGAGCAGATCCAGAAGTGGTCGGTGGTGGGCCGTCGCGAGGACGAGGTCGGCCGCGACATCGCCGACGCGATCCTCGCCGGCGGCAATGCCCACGTGAACTTCGTCATCGTCGGGTCGGGCCCCAACGGCGCCAGCCCCCACCACGACACCGGCCCACGAGTCATCCAGGCTGGCGACGCGATCGTGTTCGACATCGGCGGTACGACGCCAGACGGCTACTGCAGCGACATCACCAGGACCTACGTGGTCGGCGAGCCACCCGACGGCTTCGCCGAGATGTACGCCGTCTTGCTGGCCGCCCAGGAGGCGAGCTGCGCTGCCGTACGCCCAGGGGTGACCTGCGAAGGCATCGACTCTGCGGCGCGCGATGTCATCGCCGACGCCGGCTTCGGCGACTACTTCATCCACCGGACTGGTCACGGGATCGGCCTGGAGGAGCACGAAGAGCCCTACATCGTCGCGGGCAACACCGAACCGGTGGAGCCGGGCTTCGCCTTCTCGATTGAGCCGGGCATCTATCTCCCGGGCCGGTACGGCGCACGCATCGAGGACATCGTCGTCGTCACCGTCGACGGCGTGGAGCGGCTCAACCACGTGGACCGGGCGCTCATCGCGCTGGGTGCCTGATGGTGGTCGCCCGCTCCCTGCCGACTCTGGAGGCTGAGTCGCTGATCGCGTTGACCCGCGACCTGGTTGCCGCTGAGGTCGCTCCGCGGGCAGCCGAGTTCGAGGACCGCAAGGAGTTTCCCCGCGAGGTCGTGCGCACCCTCGGCAAGTCGGGATTGCTCAGCTTGGCGTATCCCGAAGAGCACGGCGGCGCTGCGCAGCCCTACGAGGTCTATCTCCAGGTGCTCGAGGAGCTCGCCGCAGGGTGGATGGCGGTCGCCCTCGCGGTGTCGGTGCATACGCTGAGCTGTTATCCGCTCGCGGCGTTCGGCACCACTGAGCAGAAGGCTCGATGGCTGCCGGACATGCTCGGTGGGGAAACCCTCGGCGCCTACTGCCTGTCCGAGGCGTCGTCGGGCTCGGACGCGGCGGCGTTGACCACCCGCGCCGCTCTTACGGCGGACGGGTCGGCGTACGTCGTCGACGGAGTCAAGGCCTGGGTGACCCACGGCGGCCACGCCGACTTCTACAACCTTATGGTCCGCACCGGGGGTGACGGGCCCAAGGGCATCTCCTGCCTGCTCGCGCCGGCCGACACGCCGGGTCTCGAGGCGGCGGTCCCGGAGAAGAAGATGGGCCTGCGGTCCTCACCGACGGCGCAGATCGCGCTGTCCGGTGCCCGGGTCGATGCGGACCGGCTGATCGGGGAGGAGGGCCAGGGCTTCGCCATCGCGCTCTCCGCGCTGGACGGGGGTCGGCTCGGCATCGCCGCCTGCGCGACCGGGCTGGCCCAGGCCGCCCTGTCCTACGCCCTCGGCTACGCCAAGGAGCGGGCCCAGTTCGGCAAGCCGATCCTGGACTTCCAGGGAGTGTCCTTCATGCTCGCCGACATGGCGACGCAGGTAGAGGCAGCCCGCTCGCTCTACCTCGCCGCGGCCCGGTTGCGCGATAGCGGCCGGCCCTATGGTCGGCAGGCGGCGATGGCCAAGCTCTTCGCGACCGACACCGCAATGCAGGTGACGACGGACGGCGTACAGGTCCTCGGTGGATACGGCTATGTCGAGGACTATCCGGTCGAGCGTTACATGCGCGAGGCGAAAGTGCTGCAGATCTTCGAAGGCACCAACCAGATTCAGCGCCTTGTCATCGGCCGGTCCCTGGCGAGAGACGGCGTCTAGCCCTCTGAGGACAACGTGGCAAGCAGCACTCGGCCGTCTGGCTCGTAGAAAACTGGTCCACCTGGGCTATCAAGGCCGTTGCGGCCGCTGCCGAAGTCTTGAGTGCTGGGACACGTCTGCCAGGTGGCAGGGGTGGTCCAGCGGAGGGAGCGATGATCCGCACCGTCCTCACCGACTGCCCGCCTTCGGGGGGAGCAGCACGGAGACAACCGGTCGCCTAGCCGGTGCGGGGAGTTAGTGGCGAGACCGACCCTCCGAGCGAGCCAGGAGCCCAGTCAGGGCGCCTGACCTTCTCGGGCGGGAGAGCACGATGAGCGTCACGCTCACAGCACGAAGCAGGGCTCTAGTGGTCCTGCTGGTCGCGGCCCTCATGGCCGTGACCGGCTACACCGCGTTCGCTAGTGGCGACGGGTCCGGTCACGGACCGATCGGCCGCCCCGCCACGGGCAACGTGGAAGTGGTGAACGTCGAACCGCAGGGTCAGCAGGAGACGCAGATCGGTACGGCGCTCAAGCTGGTCCGCAACGCTGACGGATCGGTCACCCGGACCGAGTCCTGACGCGCGGCATCGACTGTCGTACGGCGGAGGAGCCTGCGCCCCCGGGGGGCAGGCTCCTTCCGCCGGCGTGCGAGGGTCAGAAAGTGGCCGCGCGGTCTTCGTACGGCGTCGACAGCACGACAGTGGTGCGGGTGGCCATGCCGCAGGCGGTCCGGATGTCCTGCAGAAGGGACTCCAGCGCACCGGGCGACGCCACCCGCACTTTGAGCACGTAGCTCTGGTCCCCGGCCACGCTGTAGCAAGCCTCGATCGCTCCGAGGTGAGCGAGCTTCTCCGGTGCGTCGTCGGGCGCGCTCGGGTCGATCGGAGTGAGCGAGATGAAGGCGGTGATCGGCAGACCGACTACCTCGGCGTCGACGACCGCTCGATAGCCGAGGATGACCCCACGTTCCTCGAGCCGCTTAACCCGACTGTGTACGGCGGAGACCGACAGCCCGGTCTCCTTCGCCAGGTCGGTGAAGCTCATCCGGCCGTCCGCGGCGAGGGCGATCACGATTTGGCGGTCCATGTCCTCCACGGCCCGGACCCTACTCGCGGCGCTGCCCTTCTAGCGCAGGTGCGCCAACGACACGGCGGTCGGCGACAGCGGGACCTCGTCCTTCGTCGGGTAGGTGCCGAGCAGGCGGTCGCCCAGCCCGGACGTCACGCCGTACCAGTAGTTCTCGTTGCGGAAGTGGTGTAGCCGGTGTGCTCGCCACAGGCCTTTGTAAAAGCTGTGCCGGGGGACGTAGTCGGTGTGGATCAGGTGATGCGTCCACTCGTAGGCGAGGGTCGTCAGCATGGACACCGTGAGCCCGGTCGCGACCGCCCAGGAGGTGTACGCCGCGATCGCCCAGCCGAGCGCTTGGAGCACGAGGAAGCCGCGCACCACCTTGACGTACAGGAAGATGAAGGTGGGATCCTTCGGGTCTCGGTGATGGCGACGGTGTGACCGGCCGGGGCTGGGGTCGAGGCGTCGCCCGGCGACCTCGCGCGGCTTCCAGTGCAGGACGTAGACGTGAATCAGCCACTCGACGACCGGCTGCACGGCGAGCAGGGCGAGCGCCACGACGAGGTCGGCCAGCGACCAACGTCCGACGATCAGGCGGGCCGCAACGGCCACGGCTGATCCGGCGAAGAGAAGGCGTGGAGAGGCGTGCGCGATGAAGCCACGCGCCGCCTGCGCCAGCGTCATGCGCTGCGGCCGGCGGGCTCCAGGCTGGCAGCCGTGGGGGAGAGTTCTACTTCGTCGCGCGACGGGCCGGTGTGCAGCACGGTGTCGGCCAGGGTCGAGGTGATGCCGAACCAATAGCGCTCGTTGCGGAAGTGGTGCAGCCGGTGGGCGCGCCAGATGCTGCGGTAGAACCGTGAACGGGGTGCATAGTCGGTGTGGATGAGGAAGTGCGTCCACTCATAGGCCAGCGTGCCGGTGAGCGCGACGACCAGGACGGTGCCGAGGCGCGGTGAGTCAGTCGCGAACGCGAGCCACCACAGCGCGGCGTAGAGCACCTTGGTCGCCAGCAGGAAGCGGACGTCGATGAAGACGTGCTCGAGGTCGCGTGGCCGTCCGTGGTGCACGCGGTGCGATGCCCCCACATCGAGCGTCCGGCCCAGCACGAAGCGTGGCGGCGCATGGAGCACGAAGACATGCACGAGCCACTCCACCCAGGGCTGGAGCGAGAACTGACCCACCGCAAGGAGCAGATCTCCGGTGCCGATCGGTCCGACTGCTGCCCGCAGCGACAGGCTGATCGACAGGGCACCGAGCAGCAGGGACGCGCTTGGACGTCGGACGAAGTTCCAGGCAGCGGCGCGGAGGGTCACCGGACCATCGAATCAGGCAGTGGCCTGCTCGCGCCACCACGCCTGACCGGTGGCCGACAGCGAGGAGATCGGGTCGTAGTAGGAGTAGCGGCGGGTCAGTGCATCGGGGTCGGTGTGCTCGATGCCGGTGCGGTAGTTCTTCGTCCAGTACGAGATGCCGCGATCGCGGTCGTAGTCGTCGACCTGATGCACCCAACGCTTGCCGACGAACGGCACATCGCACACGATGCGAGGCGTCGCAAACCCCGGCAGATATCCCATGATCGCGTGCTGCAGCGACTGCGCCTCGGCGACGCTGACGCGCCAGTGCTCGCTGTTGGGGATCATGTCGCACATGTAGAAGTAGTAGGGCAGCACCTTGGCGCCGTCCTGCAGCGCGAAGCACAGCTCGAGCAGTGCCTGGGGCGTCGCGTTGACGCCGCGCATGAGAACGCCCTGATTGCGCACGTCGCGCACGCCGGCCTCGAGCATCGCCCGAGTGGCCTTGGCGACGAGCGGGGTGACGGTCTGCGCGTGGTTGACGTGAGTGTGGATCGCCAGGTCGACACCGCGGTCGAACGCGGTGCGCGCTAGGCGCTCCATGCCTGTGACGACGTCGGGCTGGAGCCAGTGCTGGGGCATCGCAGCCAACGCCTTGGTCGCCAGTCGGATGTCGCGGATCGACTCGATCTCGAGCAGTGCGGCGACGAAGGCCTCGAGCTGGTGCCAGGGCAGGTTGGCGACATCGCCACCGCTGACGACGACGTCGCGGACGCCCGGCGTACGACGCAGGTAGTCGAGCATGTCGGCGTAGCGATCGGCCGGCTTGGCCAGGAACTTCAGCTTGGCCACCTGCGGCACTGAGTTACCCACGAGGTCCATGCGGGTGCAGTGCCCGCAGTACTGCGGGCAGGTCGGCAGCAGCTCGGCGAGGACCTTGGTGGGGTAGCGGTGAGTCAGGCCTTCGACCGCCCACATGTCGTGCTCGTGCAGCGAATCGCGGCTGGCGTGCGGGTGCGACGGCCACTCCACCTCGCGGTCGGAGAACGCCGGAAGCATGTAGTGCCGGATCGGGTCGCCGACGAGATCGGTTTCCACCATCGTGTTGAGCATCTGCGGCGGGACGAGCATCGACATCGTCGCCCGCTCGGCCTGGTCCCGGGCGATGTCTGCGGCAAGCGCGTCAGTGAGGTAGTGACCGAAGACCGACTTGAGCTGGCCGAGGTTCTTGACGCAGTGGGCCCGCTGCCACTGCGCCGACTCCCACTGCTCCCGCGTGACGGTGGCAAAGCCTGGCAGCCGACGCCAGTCAGGCTCGACCAGGTCCCGCGCGCCGGCGTAGCCGAACGGCTGAGCATCGCCCACGAGGTCAGGATGCGCCGCCTCGACGGCGATGTGTGCCACGCTTGTCATGGCACCACGGTACGGGAGATTATCCTGTCAAGCAAAGCTATCGCCGGATATTTTCGAGGAGTTCGAGGCTGTGAGCGTTACTCATTCACCCGTTGGTCTGCACCGGGTGATCCAGCCGGTGGGCGTGCTGCCCCAAGCGGCGGAGGTGCTGGACGCCTCGCCCGAGCTGTGGGCCGATGAGACCCGGATACGGGTGGAGCGACTCAACCTCGACGCGGCGTCGTACCGCCAACTGCGCGAGGCGTACAACGGCGACGGGGTCGCGATCCGCGAGGCGGTACTCGGCATCGTGAGCAGCCGCGGCAAGATGCACAACCCGGTCACCGGGTCCGGCGGCATGCTGGTCGGGACCGTCGATGAGGTGGGCCCGCTGTCCCCTTTAGGTCTGCGGGTGGGGGAGCGGGTGGCGACGCTCGTCTCTCTCACCTTGACCCCGCTCTCCCTCACCGATGGGCTGGTGCACTGGGACGGCAGGTCCGAGCAGGTGCCAACAGCCGGACACGCGATTCTGTTCGGACGGTCCATCGCAGCTGTACTGCCAGAGGACCTGCCGACGCCGCTGGCGCTGGCAGTCCTCGACGTGTGCGGGGCGCCAGCACTGGTGGCTCGGGTGTGCGCCGTTCGCGACGCACCGTCGGTCGCGGTGATCGGCGGCGCGGGCAAGTCCGGCTCGCTTGCTCTCGCCGCGGCCCGGCGGGCCGGCGCCCGGCGTACGGTCGGCGTCGTGCCGCACGACGAGGAAGCTGTCCTGTTACGGGAGTGCAGCCTCGCGGATGAGGTCGTCGTTGCCGATGCACGTGACCCCGTCGCGTTGGCCGCTGCGGTGGGCGAGCCGGTTGACGTGACCGTGGTCTGCGTCGACGTTCCCGGGTGCGAGCACGGTGCGATCCTGGCGACCGCTGAGGCCGGCACCGTCATCTTCTTCTCGATGGCGACGTCGTTCACGGCGGCCGCGCTGGGTGCCGAGGGGCTGGCTGCCGATGTGACCATGCTGGTCGGCAACGGCTACGTGCCCGGACACTCAGCGATGGCGCTCGACCTGCTGCGCACCGAGCCCGGCGTACGTCGACTCTTCGAGGCCCGGCTCCGGGAGTCGGCGTGACGGCTGTGCTCTGGCTCGCCGACCGGATCGCCCCGGGTCCGTCTCGTGACGACGCGATGCTGACGGACGGCGACCGAATCCGGTGGGTCGGTCCGGCGTCGGCCTGCCCGGAAGTCCCTGATGTGACGAACGACCTGCGTGGCACGGTCATCACGCCCGCGTTCGTCGACGCGCACGTGCATGCCACCGCCACCGGGCTGGCGCTCGACGGCCTCGACCTGCACGGGGCGACGTCACTCGCCGACGCCCTCGATCGGCTCGCCGCCCATGCGCGCAGCAGGCCGGGGGAGGTGCTGCGCGGCACCGGATGGGACGAGTCGACCTGGCCGGAACGCCGGGCACCCACTGCTGCCGAGCTCGACCGAGCGACCGGCGACGCCGTGGTCTACCTCGCCCGCGCGGATGTGCACGGCGCGGTCGCGTCAAGTGCGCTGCTGGCCCGCTGCGACCTGGCGGGGGTCGACGGGTTGGTGGGCGACGGGCTCGTGCGACTTGATGCGCACCACGTCGTACGCCGGGAGGTCAACAGCGCCCTGTCCTTCGCAGAGACAGGGCAGGCGCAGCGCCGCACCCTGGCGGAGGCCGCGCGGCTCGGCGTTGGCGCGGTCCACGAGATGGCCGGTCCGGAGATCGGCGGCATCGACGACCTCGAAGCCTTGCTCGCCCTGGCCGAGCGCGAGCCGACGGTGGACGTCGTCGCGTACTGGGGCGCGCTCGGCGACCTCGAGACGGTGCGTCGGCTCGGCCTGGTTGGCGCTGGGGGAGACCTGTTCTGCGACGGATCGATCGGGTCGCACACGGCGGCGCTGCACGCGCCCTACGCCGACGCGCCGACGGAAGGAGTGCTCCGGTTCGCTCTCGAGGAGCTGGTGGAGCACATCGCGATGATGGTCAGGGCCGGCCTGCAGAGCGGCTTCCACGTCATCGGCGACGCGGCGGTCGACCAGGTGCTAGCGGCGTACGAACAGGTGGCCGAGCAGGTCGGGGCCGAGGCGGTGCGAGTCGGCCGTCATCGACTGGAGCACGTCGAGATGGCAAGTCCGGAAGCGATCGCGCGGATGGCAGCACTGCGCATCACGGCCAGCGTGCAGCCTGCCTTCGACGCCACCTGGGGCGGACCGGAGCTCATGTACGTCGATCGGCTCGGACCGGAACGCGGTGTCGCGCTCAACCCCTTCGCCGCCATGTCGCGGGCCGGCGTCCTGTTAGCTCTCGGCTCGGACTCACCGGTCACGTCGATTGATCCCTGGGGTGGCGTCCGCGGAGCCGTGCACCACCGCACCCGTTCCTCGGCGATCTCCGTCCGCGACGCATTCCACGCGGCAACGGCGGGCGGTCACGCAGCAGCCGGCAGTCCGGACGGTCGGCTGGTCGTCGGCGCCCGGGTGACCTTTGCGGCCTGGGAAGCCACGTCGACCAACCCCACCCTGTGGGCGCAACTCGCCGACCCATCGGCGAG
>JBKJUS010000101.1:0-2715 GCA_046590575.1 Mycobacteriales bacterium
GGACGGGGGCCTGACCTGGGGCAGCGCTCCCGCCGGCCACTCCGACCACCACGCGCTGGAGTACGACCCCAAGGTGCCCGGCCGCCTCTACGTCGGCAACGACGGCGGCGTCTACCGGTCCGACGACAACGGGGCCAACTTCGAGAAGTCGGAGTTCGAGCCGGACGTCCAGCTCTACTCCATCGACGTGGACGCGAAAGACCCGACGCACATCGTCGCCGGCTTGCAGGACAACGGTGTCAACAAGTCCTGGGTGGCGTCCGACGAGCCCGGCAGCCCCGGCGGTTGGGTCGGCTACCACGGCGGCGATGGTCTGGCCGCAGTGATCAACCCCGAGGACGGCACGATCTACTACGGCTGCTCCCAGTACGGCGCCTGCTCGGTGTACGTCGACGGTCAGGGTCAGGCGTTCAACGGGCCTAACGTATGCGCGGTCGTCTGCGCCAACCGGAGCAACTGGTTCACCCCGGTCGAGCTCGACCCAGCGCAGCCGGAGATCGTCTACACCGGCGGCACCCAGCTCTACCGGTCAGAGGACAACGGCCGTAACTTCGACCTCGTCTCCGGCTCGCCGCTCGACTTCTCCAACGGCGCGGGCGCCGAGCCCAACCCGCTGTTCCGCAACTACGGCACCATCAGCGCGCTGGACGTGACCGACCGGGACACCGGCCTGATCATGGTCGGTACCGACGACGGCAACGTCTGGCGATCGACCGACACGGGCGCCTCGTTCACCAAGCTCTCCAGCGACCTCTTCGTGCCCAAGGGCTACGTCACGCGGCTGACGATCGACCTGCTCGACCCGAAGAAGGTCTACCTCACCTTCTCCGGCTACCGCTCAGCGGACAGCAAGCCGCACGTGCTCGCCTCCGACGACCAGGGCGACACCTGGCGCGACATCTCCGCCAACCTGCCCGACGCGCCGGTCAGCGACATCCTCGTGGTGCGCAACGACCTCGTCGTTGCCACCGACGTCGGTGTCTTCATCAGCCGGGACAAGGGCGCCTCGTGGCTGGCGGTCGGTACCAACCTGCCGCAGGTGCCAGTCACCGACCTCAAGTACCACGAGGGCACTGACTCGATCTTCGCCGCCACATTCGGTCGCGCTGCCTGGTCGACGAAGTACCCCGGGGCCACCTTGTCCGGGCCCGCACCAGTGCCCGCTCCGGCACCTGCTCCGGCACCTCGACCGGCGCCACGGCCCGGACCGCTGCCCGCCACGGGTTCGCCGTACGCCGTCGCGGTGGTCGCCCTTCTGCTCACTGCCGGTGGTGCGGTGGCCCTGCGCCGGCGGCGCGCGACGTCCTAGCGGTCAGACGGCGTACGACGCGCCGGCGACCGCCAGACCTAGCGGACCGGCGAAGGTCTGCGCGGCTTCGTCCAGCGCCTGCTGGTCGTCCTGGTAGCTGATCGTGTGGATCAAGAGCAGGCGGCCGACGTCGGCCCTGGTCGCGTGCTCGCCGGCCTCGCTGGCCCGCATGTGCACGTTTTCCGGGTACGGCGTGCCGTTGAGCCAGGTGGCCTCGCAGAGGAAGAGGTCGCTGCCGTGAGCCAGCGCTACCAGGTCGTCTGACACTGCGCTGTCCGCGGAGTAGGTCAGCGAGCGGCCGCCTGCGCTGACCCGGATCGCGTTGCACTCGATGGGGTGGTTGGTCTGCGCCAGGTCGAGGGTGAACGGCCCGAGCTCCAGATTCCCGGGGGTCACGGTGTGGAAGTCATAGACCTCCTCGAGCCCGTCGCGTGGCCGCGTGTCAAAGATCTGGCACAGCCGGTCCTGAGTGCCCTTCGGGCCGTAGACCGGTAGCCGGTCGGGCTTCGACGGGTGAAAGCGTCTGGCGTACGAGTACGCCGCCAGGTCGACGCAGTGGTCCGCGTGCAGGTGGCTGAGCACCACGGCGTCGACGTCGAGCAGATCGACCACCTTCTGCAGGGCGCCGAGCGAGCCGTTGCCGGCGTCGATCATCAACGTGTAACCCTCGTGACGGACGAGGTAGGAGGAGCAGGGCGAGTCGGCACTCGGGAAGGTGCCGGCACACCCCAGGACACTGAGCTCCATCTAACGGACCCCCTCGGTCTGCACCGCGAGGGGGGCCGCCTCGACGCACGTGATCTCGGGACCGAGAAAGCGGCGACCGAGGCGCTCGAAAGACACCGGGTCACCGGTCGCGAGGAAGCGGTGTGGCGGCTCGGGCAGCGCCGGGTCGCGGAAGGCATCGGCCTGGGCCAGCGCGCGGTAGACGTCTTTCGCCGTTTCTTCGGCACTGGACACCAGCGTGACCTGGTCGCCCATGACCCAGGAGATCACCCCGGTGAGCATCGGATAGTGGGTGCAGCCCAGCACCACGGTGTCGACGCCAGCGGTGATCAGCGGCTCGAGGTAGGACTCAGCGATCGCCACCAGCTCGGGACTGTAGGTCTCGCCGCGCTCGACGTAGTCAACGAACGCCGGGCACGCCGCAGTGGTGAGGGTGATGCCGGTGGCCGCAGCGAAAGCGTCGTTGTAGGCCTGGCTGGCGATCGTCGCCTGGGTGCCGATCACGCCGACCCGGCCGTTGCGGGTGGCCGCGACGGCTCGGCGTACGGCGGGGAGCACGACCTCGACCACTGGGACGTCGTACCGCTCGCGCGCGTCACGCAGGCACGCGGCGGACGCAGAGTTGCAGGCGATGACCAGCAGCTTGACGCCGTCGCCGACGAGGTGGTCCATGACGTCGA
>JBKJUS010000171.1:0-16256 GCA_046590575.1 Mycobacteriales bacterium
GAGGCTTGTTGCCGCTGCCAGCGCGGCACTGCTGATCCTTGGTGCCGGCGCCGCTTCAGCACACTCGGGCAAGGGCGAGATCAAGACCATCGCGGTGAACGCCCATTACACCGAGCCTGCCGGGAGCATGGACGGTGCCGGGTGCCGTTGGTTCGGCGCCGGCTCGCCGGATTGTTATTTGTACTACTCCGGTGTTGCCACCTTCACCGGAACGCTGTACGGCGACGAGCGCTACGAACTGGACAGCTGGGTCACCCCCGACGGCAAGATCCGCTACGAGGGCGCGGCCTTCTTCGACGGTGGCGTGCAGGGATGCGGCACAGGCTCCTACATCCTGGAAGGCACCGAGGGCTACATCGACATGACGAAGTACGACCCGGTCACCAACAGCGCGCCCGGCTTCAACAAGTGGAGCTACCGACCGGGCAGCGGCACCGGCGAGCTGACGAACTTGGTCTCCGGGTCAGGTGTGAACCACTGGACCTTCTACTTCTCCGGTGCCGTGGGTGCCATTAGGCCCGAGGAGGGCGATGGCGACTTCACCGGCGCGATCCGCTGCCGCAAGTGAACGGCCGTCGGCTCGTCATCACCGGCCCGTATGCATGTGCAAAGGACACGCTCATGACGATCTCTTCTACCGGGCTCGCAGCTGTGTTGCTCGGGGCGGGCACGCTGGTAATGGTCCCCTCGACGGCACACGCCGCACCAACCACCACGAGGACCATCGAGGTCCGGGCCGAGTACACGGAGCCGATGCCGGGGTTCGACGGCGTGGAGTGCCGCGGCCTCGACGCTCCATCACCGTGGTGCCAAGGCGTGTTCGCCGGACCCGTGACGTTCACGGGAACGATTGCCGGCGTGGCCTACGCCGAGTCCGCCGGACCGACGACCACCGGTCATACGTACGACGGCCCGGACGCCTTCGAGCGCGCCGTGGTCAAGGGCTGCGGTGTTGGCGGGCTGATCTTCGACACCTTCGACGGTGACTTCGACTTCACCGACACCCGCGCCTCGGACGTCAGCACTGGCGGATACAACAAGTGGCGCATCCGCCCAGGAAGCGGCACCGGAACCCTCGCCGGCATCAGCGGGGAGGGTGAGAACCACTGGCGGCCGTACTGGACCGAGACGGGCGACCGGTGGGGCCGGGGTGTCTTCACCGGCACGATCACCTGTCAGGTGCCCAGGAAGACCGCACCGTCGCCCCGCACGGAGACGCGGACGGTGAAAGTCCGATCCGAGCTCAGGGCCCCCTTGAGCACGCCGGCGGGCGTGTCATGCCGAGGCGTCGCGACCGGCGATCCCTGGTGCCAGGCGCGTTTCTCCACCGAGGTGACGCTGACCGGCACCATGTCCGGCACTGGCACGTTCCCAGACGCTGGGCCGACGCCGGACGGGCACCATGCCGCCGGGGCAGCGGTCTTTGAGCGGGTGAAGATCGCCGGATGCGGCGAGGGGGCTACGACCTTCGACGCCGTCACCGACTTCGACTTCGCCGACACGCGCCCGGACCTCAGCAGCGGGGCCCACGAGACGTGGACTCTTCGGCGGGGCACCGGGACGCGCGGATTGGCCGGCGTGATCGGCGGCGACCTGGTGAACGACTGGCGGGCCTACTGGTCCGATGGCCAGAAGTGGGCGCGGGGCACCGTGACTGGCACGATCACCTGTGCGGTACCGGTAAACGAGGGTCACGCGAAGCTCCGGGTCGCCACCGCGCCGACAACCGACCCCGAGCTCGTCGCGGTGTTGGGCGCCACGTTCGAACCAGTAGGCCAGCCGACCGTCGCGGTATTGGACGCCACGTTCGAGCCGGCTGCTGAGTCGACCCGCATGGCTGGCGCTGCCGCAGTAGCGCTCGCAGGCGTTGCCCTGCTCGGGGTCGCCTTCGTCCGACGTCTGGGCGAGACTCAGGGCTTTCAGGCGAGCTCAACACCGCACAGCCGGTACCCGGCGCCCGGCTCTGTCAGAAGCCAGGCGGGGTTCGCCGGCTCGTCCTCAATCAGCCGGCGCAGGTGGCTCACGTAGATCCGCAGCGAGCTCGCCTCGCTCCCGTACGACCCGCCCCAGACCGCCTCGATGAGGTGGCGGTGGGTCAGCAGCTTGCCGGGATTGCGGACGAACTCGACGAGCAACGCCCACTCGGTGGGCGTCACACGGACCGGCGCGTCATTCACTGTGACTGACGCCGCGGCGAGGTCGACGACCAAGCGACCGACGCGGAGTTTCGTCGGACGTGCCTCCTGTGACTGATCGGCACGTCTCAACAGCGCACGGAGGCGGGCCATCAACTCGTCGATGCTGAACGGCTTGGTCACGTAGTCGTCGGCGCCCGCGTCGAGCGCTGCGACTTTGTCGTCGTCGGCGTCGACGGCGGAGAGGATGACGATCGGGACGTCCGAGAACTTGCGGACCTGGCGAACGACCTCCGTGCCGTGGACGTCCGGCAGCCCGAGATCGAGGACGATCGCATCCGGCATTGCGGTCGCGGCGAGGTCAACGGCCGACTGGCCATCAGCGGCGTCGAGCACGGCGTAACCAGCGCTCGTCAGTCGAGATCGCAGCGCTCGCCGGATAGCCGTCTCGTCGTCGACTATCAGCACCGTGCGCTTGGTCACGACGCCCGGACCGGCAGGGTGAGGTCAAACGACGTGCCCGTTCGCCCAGTGGCGGCCAGCGTGAGGGTGCCGCCACTTGCCTCGGCGTACGCACGTGCGATGGCCAGCCCGAGGCCCGATCCGGAACCCGCGCCCGGTGCCCGGCCGAACCGGTCAAAGATGACTGATCGGTAACCCTCGGGAATACCTCTACCGGTGTCGGACACGCTGAGGGTGACGAAGCCGTCGACCGCCCGGGCACCAACGCGCAGCGCGGCGCTTTCCGGTGTGTGCTCGAGGACATTGTGGATGAGGTTCGTGAGCGACTGCCCGACCTGAACCGCGTCGACGAAGACCGTCGGCAGCAGGTCCCCGACGTCGACGACGACCGAGCGGCTTCCAAGGCGTGGGCGGACGGCGCTCAACGCGCAGCCGACAAGCTCGTCGACCGGGATGGGCTCGCGGTCGGCGCGCAGCACGCCGCCCTCGATCCGGCCGAGGGCCAGCAAGTTCGCGACCATGCGGTCGAGCCGCGCCGCCTGCTCTGAGATCGCAGCCGCGAGCTCGAGCGGCTCACCACTTCCCCTCAGCGCATGCTCCAACGCCGATGCCGAGACGCTGATGGCGGCGAGTGGAGTCCTCAGATCGTGCGACATCGCCGAGATGAGCGCGGCACGCTGGCGGTCCGTACGGCCGAGTACTTCGAGGTCCCGGCGCGCCTCCTCTTGGTCGGCCCGCCGCAGCGCGGCTGCGGCTTGGCCGGCCAGTGCAGCGAAGAGTCTGCGGGTTCGCTCGTCGAACGGCCGACCGCCGGGATAGCCGACAAGCAGCACGTCGCCGCGCGACGTCCCGACCGGCGCCCGCACGACCAGCGGAGTCGGCGCCGGCATCGCCGCATCCCGGACAACGATGCCTTCGTCGACGCCACCGGCGAAAAGCACATCGAGCGCCGAGCCGCGTCCGCGCACGACCGCAACTGTGCTAAAGCCGAGGCGGTCCCGGGCGAGAGCTGCCACATTCGCCAGCTCCTCGTCCGCGTCGTCTCCGGTCGCGAACGCGAGGCTGACGTCGTAGAGGAGCGCGAGGTCCGCGGCTTGCGACTCGCTGTCCCGGCGACGCCGCTCGATTCGGTCAAGCAGCGACGACACCACGAGCGCGGTGAACACGAACCCCACGAGGACGCCGACGTCACGGCGGGCTGTCACCGACAGCGTGCGCACCGGCTCGATGAAGAAGAAGTTCACGAGCAGGAACGAGATTGCGCTGGCCAGGAGCCCCGCGCTCGCACCACCGAGAAGTGCGGCGACAACTACGGCGACGAGGTAGGCGAATACGACGTTGGGAGACTGGTCACCGCTCACGATGGGGACGAGGACGACCGTCACGAGGGCCGGGAGGACGACAGCGGCGGCGTACCCCAGCGCGTCGCGGGATCGCCTCGTCATGACCCCATGGTCAGCAAAGCACGCCCCAGCCGCAACACAGGCGTGAGCCGACGCCGCGATTTTGCAGGTTCTTTGCACCGCGGGGCGCGGGGTACGCGGTTCGTATACGCGACGTAGGCCACCGTCGGAAGTCGAGACGAGCGCAAGGAGGGATGGACATCGATGGCGTTGCGCAATGTGCCCAAGCGGGTATTGCTCGGCAGCCCAATGCGCAGCGACCGGCTCGAGCACACGCTCCTGCCCAAGCGGCTGGCGCTGCCAGTTTTCTCCAGCGATGCGTTGTCATCGGTCGCCTACGCGACGCAGGAAATCATAGTTGCGCTGCTCATCGCCGGAACCGCCCTGCTGCATTGGGCCGGCTGGGCCGCGGGCGGTGTGGTCGTCCTGCTCGTTGTCGTCACGATCTCCTATCGCCAGACAGTGAAGGAGTACCCCAGCGGGGGCGGCGCCTACATTGTGGCGCACGAGAACCTGGGTGCGAACGCCGGGCTGATCGCGGCGAGTGCGCTGCTGATCGACTACGTGCTGACCGTCTCCGTGTCGGTCGCCGCGGGGGTCGACGCGATCGTGTCGGCCAAGGGATCACTGGCCCCGCACGCGGTCATCATGTGCATCGGCTTCATCGCTTTCGTGACGATGATCAATCTGCGCGGGCTCAAGGAATCCGGGGTCTTCTTTGCCATTCCTACCTACGGCTTTGTCGTGGGCATCTACGCGCTGCTGGCGACTGCTGTAGTGAAGATCGCCGGTGGCGCTCACCTCGTGTCGGAAGCGGCTCAGTACGAGCTGCGTCCCGAGCACGTCGCCGGCGCAGGACTCGCGACAGCCTTCCTCGTGCTCCGCGCGTTCGCGTCCGGATGCACTGCCCTGACCGGGGTCGAGGCGATCAGCAACGGTGTGCCGGCGTTCAAGAAGCCGTCCAGCAAGAACGCGTCGACAACGCTGCTGATGATGGCCGCTCTGTCGATCTCGATGTTCATCGGGATCACCGTCCTCGCGATTCACCTCAAAGCGCGGTACGTCGAGAACGTCGAGCAGCTGATCAACGCCCCGCACGGCTACCAACAGAAGACGGTCGTCGCACAGATTGCGGCGTCCGTCTTCGGCGACGGCTCGTTCCTCTTCTTCTACATTCAGGCGTTCACCGCCGGGATTCTTATCCTCGCGGCGAACACGGCTTTCCAGGACTTTCCGCGCCTTACCTCGATCCTGAGTCAGGACCGTTATCTGCCCCGACAGCTGCACAACCGCGGCGACCGGCTCGTCTTCAGCAACGGCATCTTCGTGCTCGCCGTCTTCGCCAGCGCGCTCGTCTACGTCTTCGACGCGCGGGTCACCAAGCTCATCCAGCTTTACATCGTCGGCGTCTTCGTCTCGTTCACCCTCAGCCAGATGGGCATGGTCAAGCACTGGCAGAAGAAGGAGCGCGAAGATCCCACTGCCGACCGGGCAGAGATCCGCCGCTCGAAAGCGATCAACGCCTTCGGCGCCGCCGCGACGTTTGTTGTGTTCGTCGTGGTCCTGTTCGCGAAGTTCACGCATGGTGCGTACATCGTCGTCATCGCAGTACCCATCCTGTTCTCGATCATGAAGGGCATTAACCGGCACTACCGACGCGTTGCCGTGGAGCTCCGCGCCGCCGACACACGACCGGTATTGCCATCGCGAATGCACGCGATCGTGCTTGTCTCCCAGCTGCATAACCCGACGCTTCGGGCATTGAATTACGCTAAGGCGATCCGGCCGTCGACCCTTGAGGCGCTGTACGTCGCTGTCGACGAGCACGACTCGCAGCGGCTGCAGAAGGAGTGGTTCGACAAGGCGATCGACGTGCCGCTTGTCATCCGGGAGTCACCCTTCCGCGAGGTGACTCGCCCGGTGCTCGAGTATGTGCGGAATTTTCCGCGCGAGAGCGAGCGCGACGTCGTCACGGTGATCATCCCGGAGTTCGTCGTTGGCAAGTGGTGGGAGAACTTGCTGCACAACCAGAGCGCTTTGGCGCTGAAGGGGCGTTTGCTGTTCCAGCCAGGTGTCGCCGTGATCAGCGTTCCCTGGCACCTTTCATCGTCCCCGGCGCCTGAGGAGCCGGTCCGGCCGGTCGCAGCACGGCGGACGCGACGCCGCCTCTAGCTGCGGGTGAGGTGCTAGCGGCGGTCCCCAAGGTTCGCCTGCTCCGGGTGCGATGTCGACAACTGGTGCCATCAGCAAGCACCCAGTCAGTGCGGGGGGCGTACCCCCGCTAGCTGAAGGGCTGTCTGCGGGTCGCAGGACAGCTCACCCGGCTGCAACTGCGTGCTCGACGGACGCCAAACGGTGACCGTGCCGGAGATGCGGGCGCCAAGCAAGCAGTGCCGACCTTCCGGCGCCCACAAGGACACTCCGACGTCGGACCCGTTCGCAGCCGTCTCGACAGTGGGTTGGTGGTCGGTGAGCCCGGTCCCCGGGTCGACTGCCGAAGCCGGCAGGCCCGCGATGACGCGAGCTTTGAGGTCTCCGACCGCAATACGGGCCGGAACTTCAGCGAGGATCTTCGCGAGGGCGTTGTCGTAATCAGGGGGGATCGCGGTGCGCGGCTTCGGAGCAAGCGGGGTCGGCACGATCGCCGTCGCGCCCGGCGGACAGTCGATGCGGCGGGGATCACCGATGACGCCGTAGTAGTTGAACCGTGCCTCGTAACAAGCGGTCACTGGATCCTGGGTGCCGCCGAAGGTCCCTCCGTAGGACTTGCCGTCAATGTGGATGCGAAAGACGAGGCGGGCCAGCGCGTCCTCGATCTTCTCGGCACGAAGATCCTCCGCAACGACGACTTGCAGGCGTGGGTCTGCGCCGTGGGGGCCGACGGCGGCGCGGACGAGACCCTCAGCAGAGCCCTGTCGTGGCGAGCTGATCCGGCGTACGACCTGGGCTACCTCGCGGTCGGTCAGCGCATTGCCCGGCGGCGTCGAGCATGACGAAAGTGCCGCGACGAATAGGACGCTGCACGTCAGGCGTGTGCCGCAAATCATGATCGCCTCTCGAGGGTTCGTGCCTGCCGAGCGGTCAGGCCGAGCAGCGCTCCCCACACGATGAACCACGGCTCCCAGACAAGCAGGCGCCGCACGAGCACCGAGCGGGCGGACGCTCGCTCACGGTCTCGCGGGGGAACGTCGTGGTCATCGACTGCCCGCTGGGTCGGCGACGAAGCGGTCCGCGTCGATCAGCGACATGACCGCGAAGGCAAGCAGGCTCAGGCCGGCTCCTACACCGGTCACGGTGCTGGACGCCACATCTGAGCTCAGGCCGACTCCAAGGGCAGTGAGGCCGACGACGCTCATCAGTGCGCCGAGGACCGCCAAAGACCACTCCTCGAAGACGCGGGACAGCGGGAAGAAGTGGGCACCCACCCCGACGCACACCCACACCGGAATCCAGACCTCGAAACCGATGCTTGACAGCCCGACGTTGCCGACACCGAGCAGCGCGAACTCGAGACCCACGACGATTCCGTACCGCCGGCGCACTGCTGGGCTCACCATCGGTGTGCTTCCTGCTGGGCTGCGTGCAGCTAGCACGATGCCGCCGATGACTACGAGCAGTGCTGCTACCTGAGCGATACTCAGGAAGAGTTTGAGCGTCGGGCCTGCGGCGCCGGATCCCCAGCTGAACCACCGGGCAGCGAACACACCGGCGATGGCCGCTGCGACGCCGCGCGCTCGACCCGATCCTCGTGATCCGCGGTCGAGAGCAACCTCACTGTCGATAGTTGTAGCGATCGGTCCCACTGGTCTCCATTGGCAGAGGCGCCAAGGCCCATGAGGCGTTCGCCGGAGATGACGCACCTTGCATGTGGGGTGCGTGCGGAATACCTGCGGTCGCTGTCCAACGTACCCGTGACCCGCAAAACGCGCTCCAGCCGGCTCGTTACGGCCGCCGCACTGACCCACGAGACATCGCCTAGTCCGTTCTGACTAGAGGCGTAGTCCTGTTGCGCCAGAGCGTCGTAGTCCCTTCTGACTGTTCTCGCCGGAATGGTCTTTTTGATGCAAGAAATGGCGATTGCCGGGGGCACAGTGGGCCAATCGGCCCTTCCGAGACACCCATTCGGAGCATGGCCGCAATCGCAGTCTCGAGAGGACTACGCGTGACTTTCCACTCGCAGCACCACCGACGCCGGCGACTTGCCGGCGTCGTCGCGACGGCCACCCTCACCGTTGCCGGATTCGGAGCCGCCACAGCGACTTCCTCAGCCACTGCCGCGCCGGCGACAGAGACCGCTCCATCCGCGACGTACGTCGACGGCCGCTATCTCGTCACGTTCGTCGACGAGCCAGCCGCGACGTACGAAGGTGAGGTCGCGGGCTACCCCCGCACCCGCCCGGACGCCGGAAAGAAGCTCAACCCCACTCGAGGGGAGGTCGTGAAGTACCGAGACCGCTTAGCCAAGATTCATGACGTCGCGCTTCGGACGGTCGGGGCGACCAAGCTGTACGACTACTCGGTGGCGACCAACGGGGTGGCCTCAGAGCTCACTGCAACGCAGGCCAGACGGCTGGCGAAGACGACCGGCGTGCTGCGTCTCGAGCGGGATGCGATGCAGACCCTCGAGACGACGGAGTCGCCGGCGTTCCTCGGCTTGAGCGACCCGGGCGGCTTGTGGAGCCAGTCCACCGGAGGCGCGGCCAGCGCGGGCAAGGGCGTCATCGTCGGAATCATTGACTCCGGTATCTGGCCCGAGAGCGCCTCGTTCGCCGGTGCCGAGCTCAAACGTGACAAGGCGGGCCAGCCGGTGGCGGCTACCGGACTTCGCGGACGTTGGTTCGGAGCCTGCGTGCAGGGCGAGCTCTTCAGCTCCCTCGACTGCAACGACAAGCTCATCGGCGCGCGCTACTACGCCAAAGGCTTCGGTCTGAAGAACCTCGCGCAGGAGGAGTACGTCTCCCCGCGCGACGGCGGCGGCCACGGCACCCACACCGCCTCGACGGCGGCCGGCAACCAGGTCCCCAACGCGACGATCGACGGCGTCAACCAGGGCACGGCCTCGGGCATGGCCCCGGGCGCTGACGTCGCGGCCTACAAGGTCTGCTGGGAGGCTAAGCCCGGCGCGAGCGGGGGCTGCTTCAACAGCGACTCGATCGCGGCCATCGATGACGCCGTCGCCGATGGCGTCGACGTGCTCAACTACTCAGTGGGCGGCAGCAGCGAGTCCAGCCCGCTCGACTCGGTGGAGCAGGCGTACCGCCGTGCGTCGAACATCGGCATCTTCGTGGCCAACTCGGCCGGCAACAGCGGCCCGGGCGCCAGCACTCTGGACCACCCGAGTCCCTGGCTGACGACGGTCGCCGCGAGCACGTTCCGCAGCTCGCAGAAGGCGGTGCGGCTCGGCAACGGCGCCGAGTACATCGGTGCGTCGGTCACCGCCACGCTGCCGGCGACGCCGCTGGTCCGCTCGGAGACCGCAAAGCTCGCCGGCGCGGCCGTGGCCGAGGCCAAGTGGTGCTTCCCCGGCACGCTCGACCCCGCCAAGACGGCAGGAAAGATCGTCCAGTGCGACCGGGGCGTGATCAGCCGAGTCGACAAGAGCTTCGAGGTCAAGCGAGCGGGCGGGGTGGGGATGGTCCTCACCAACACCGCGCCGAACTCGCTGAACAGCGACTTCCACGCGGTCCCGACCGTGCACGTCAGCGAAGTCGCACGGGCCGCCATCATCGCCTACATCGAGAGCGCCATCAGCGCGCCGCCGACTGCCGCCATCGTGACCTCGGCGGTGAGCGTGCCGGTGCCCGACGTCGCGGCGTTCTCTTCGCGCGGGCCATCCACCACGACCGCGGGAGACATCCTCAAGCCCGACCTCTCTGCACCTGGAGTGGATGTGCTCGCTGCTGTGGCCCCGCCGTCCAACCACGGGCGCAGCTTCGACTACTACTCCGGTACGTCGATGTCGTCGCCGCACATTGCCGGGATCGGCGCGCTGATCAAGGCGGCGCACCCGGGGTGGTCTCCGATGGCCGTCAAGTCTGCCCTGATGACCAGCGCGGTCGACCATGCCAGCTCCGCTGACCCGTTCGCCCAGGGTGCCGGTTTCGTTCAGCCCAACAAGGCGGTCGACCCGGGTCTTGTCTTCGAGGCCGGCGCGACCGACTGGCGGCGTTACATGGTCGGACTGGGCGTGCAGTTCCGTGCGCCTTTCGACACGCTGACGGCATTGACCGGCTCGGATCTGAACCAGGCCTCGGTGGCGATCGGCTCGATGGCCGGCCGCCGGACGCTCAGCCGTACGGTGACGAATGTCTCTGCAGAAGCTGAGACGTACTCGGTCGCTCCGGCCCTGGCCGGCGTCGCGGTGACGGGCGACACGGAGCCGTTCAGTCTCGCGCCGGGCGCATCGAAGACGCTGTCGCTGACCTTCACCCGTACGTCAGCTCCTCTCGGCTCCTGGGCGAAGGGCACGATCACGTTCGTGGGCTCTACCCACCGCGTGCGCATCCCGGTGGCGATCAGGCCGGTCGCCATCGCCGCTCCGGCGGAGCTGTCCGGCTCGATCGCGGACGGCAGCACAACGTTCAGCGTTACGCCTGGCTTCGACGGCTCGATGATGACTTCCGTCACCGGCCTCGTGGGTGCTACGCCGCAAGCCGGCTCCGTGGCCACCGGCGAATACGTGGCGACGGTCGTCAGCGCGGCGACGAAGTCGTACACGCTGGAGGTCCCAGCGGGTGTCACCCTGGCCCGCTTCGATGTCGACGCGACGAGCGATCTCGACGACCTCGACCTGTACGTCTACCGGAGGGACTCCGCCGGTGCACTGCAGATCGTCGACGTCAGCGCATCCGCCGCCGGCGACGAGCAGGTCACCCTTCGGGCGCCTGAGCCGGGCACTTATGTCGCCTTCGTCAACGGGTACGACACCGGCCAGGGAGGGGCGTACACGCACACTGCCTGGGCGCTCGAATCGGCGAACTCCGGCAATCTGACGGTCACGCCGAGCCCCGCGACCGCGACGCTCGCCACGCCGCTCTCGCTGACGGCGACCTGGAGCGGATTGACGGCAGGTCAGCGCTACCTCGGCTGGCTCGGCTACACCGGCCCAGACGGGCTCGCGGCGGACATCACCGTGGTCTCAGTCGGCTAGCGACACAAAACCTCAAGGGCCCCGTCTGCAGCTAGCGGCGGGGCCCTTGAGGTGCCGTCGACAGAGCCGTCGTCAGTCTTCGCTAGCTGCTCGGCGCTGGACAACCTGAGCGCCGTATACCGCTGCCTGCGTACGCCGCTGCATTCCGAGCTTGCTGAGGACCGCAGACACGTAGTTCTTGACGGTCTTCTCAGCGAGGAACATCTCTGCACCGATCTGCCGATTGGTGAGCCCGCCAGCGATGAGCTCGAGCACCCGTCGTTCCTGCTCAGTCAGGCTGGCGAGTCGCGGATCGGTGACGGGCGGGTTACGAAGACGGTCGAGGACACGCGCGGTCAACGCCGGGTCGAGCAGTGATCGGCCGGCTGCCACATCTCGGATCGCTGAGACGAGGTCCTGGCCACGAATCTGTTTGAGCACATAGCCGGACGCGCCCGCCAGGATGGCGCTGAAGAGGGCGTCGTCATCGGAAAACGACGTGAGCATCAGACAGGCAATGTCCGGGTGCTGGGATCTGATCTCGCGGCACAGCTCGACGCCGTCGCCGTCGGGCAGCCGGACATCGATCACGGCAACGTCTGGCAGCAGGGTAACAACCCGCGTGATGGCGTCGGCGTACCCGCCAGCTTCGCCGACCACCTCGAAGTCCGGCTCGCTTGCGAGCAGGTCAGCCACTCCGCGGCGCACGATCTCGTGGTCGTCGATCAGCATGATCCGGATCGGGGTCGTCTCATGGTCGGTCACACGCGACCTCACAGTTCGCGAAAACAGCCTGTCAGCAGTCCGGTTCGCTCCATTGTGCGGGTTCGCCCGTGAATAGACTCGGTGACGTGTCCGTCCAGACCGGCAGCCCGCAGGATTGGTCGCGCCGGCTGCTCGACGCGATCGCGCCCGTCGGCTCTGACCTCGGCTTGCCGGTGGTGCTCCACCGGATCGTCGAGCTGGCCTGCGAGATCGTCGACGCCCGGTACGGCGCCCTCGGCGTACTCGACGACGACGGGCAGTCGCTCTCCGAGTTCATCACCGTCGGCATGGACGCCGAGCTAGTGGCCCACATCGGCGAGCTGCCTGAGGGCCGCGGCATTCTCGGCCTGCTCATCGTCGAGCCGCAACCGCTGCGCCTCCGCAACCTGACCGAGCACGCCGACTCGTTCGGGGTGCCGCCCGGCCACCCGCCGATGCAGTCTTTCCTCGGGGTGCCGGTGCGCATTCGCGACAAGGTCTTCGGAAATCTCTACCTCACCGACAAGATGGGGGCGGCGGAGTTCACAGCAGAGGACGAGGAGCTCGTCATCCGCCTCGCTGTGGCTGCCGGTGTCGCGATCGAGAACACGAAACTGCATGCGAGGGTCCGCGAGCTTGCTGTCATGGAAGACCGCGAACGCATCGCACGGGACCTGCACGACGGCGTCATCCAACGTCTTTACGCGCTTGGGCTAAGCCTCAGCGCGGTGGAGCGCAACCCGGGGCCGGACGTCGGTGAGCGACTCCATTCGGCGGTCGAGGCGCTCGACGAGACCATTCGTGACATTCGGTCGACGATCTTCGCGCTGCAGCCGGTCGACCGCGGGGACGGCGGTTTGCGTGCTGACGTGCTCAAGCTCGTGACTCGGTCTGAGAACTCGTTGGGTTTCGTGCCGAGGCTCTCCTTCGACGGCTTGGTCGACACCGCAGTGCCCGAAGGGATCGGTGACCACCTGCTGTCCGCATTGCGGGAGATGCTGACCAACGTGGCCAAGCACGCCCGCGCCACCAGTGTGCGGGTGCACGTCGTGGTCGATGACGATGTCTGCGTGACTGTGACGGACAACGGCCGCGGGCTGCCTGAGCACCTTCTGCATAGCGGTCTCGGCCTGGACAACCTCGTGGAACGAGCAACTGTCCTCGGCGGCCTTTGCTCGGTAGTCGCCTCAGCTGGGGGTGGCACCGAGGTCCGCTGGAAGGTCCCTCGCGCTCACGGCTGAGAGCCGTCGTCGCAGCCACGCCACGATGTCGCGGTCCGTCACCAGTCCGACGAGGTGCATGCGCGCGTCGACGACGGGCACCGAGGTGACGTTCTCGACATGTATCATCGTGATGATTCGCTCGAGGGACTCACCGGCGACGACACAGTGCACCCGCTCCGGCATGACGTCGGCGACCGTGCGTCGGCGAAGGCGAAACTGGTCAGCCGGCCACTCACCTGTGAGCAGCCGGTCGTCGACCACCCCTAGGCATCGGCCATCGCGGCCAACCACCGGCAGATGCCGGAAGTGCCCTCTCACCATCAGCTCCCACGCCGCCAGAAGGGTGTCGGTGGTACTCACCGTGACCAGGCGGGAAGTCATCACTTGCCCGGCGGTTGGCGGGTCGCTGAGCAGCGTCTGCGGGAGTGCAGCGTGCAGATTCATGTCAGGGGCCTCTCGATCGGGACTCACGCTAGGTGTCCCTTCGTTCACTGACCACGGCGATTGGTCCCCTCCCGTTCGGGACCTTCGGTCCTGGACGTGGGGTCGTTCGCCCGTGGAACGGACCTCGCCAGCGCCCTACGTTCGAATTGGGAAAGCACCACTCCCGCCGAGCGGGACGACGACACGTCGCTCGCGATGCCTCGTAGGAGATGAAGACGCCGATATGGCTCTCAAAGGACTAGCTGCCACGTTCGCGCTCGGCCTGGCCGTTGCTGCGCCGGTCGTGCTCATGGTTGACGGCGGGAACCCTGACGCCGTGCTGGGCACCCAGAGCCACACGAGCTCTGCCATCGCGACCCCCGCGACGGGAGCTGCCCCGACGGCGAGCCCAGCGATGGATGTCGATGCGATGGACGAGCTGATGGCGGCGCCGGTGAAGGCCTTCCCGGCGAAGACGGAGGGACTGGGTGCGCAGCCTCTCGCTCCGCGGGTGTTGGCCGACGGCACGAAGGAGTTCCTGCTGGTCACCCGGACGATTCGTTGGGAGGTTGCGCCGGGCCGGTTCGTCGATGCCATGTCCTACAACGGACAGGTTCCCGGCCCGACGCTCAAGACCGCAGTGGGGGACAGGGTCCGGGTCGTGCTCCGCAACGAGATGCCGGTGTCGACCTCGATCCACTTCCACGGCATCCGTACGCCGAACGCGATGGACGGCGTCCCGGATATCACGCAGCCTCCCGTCAAGCCGGGCGCGACCTTCGTCTACGCCTTCACCGCCGATCGGCCGGCGGTCGGGATGTACCACTCCCACCACGACGCGGTGAAGCAGGTATCGGACGGTCTGGCTGGAGCGTTCCTCGTCGGGCAGATGCCTCGCCCGGCCGGCGTCCGGGTCGCGCGCACGGAGGTGATGATGCTCAACGATGCCGGTGCCATCGGCCTGTCGCTCAACGGCAAGTCCTTCCCGGCGACCACGCCCATCACCGCGAAGCTGGGGGAGTGGATCGAGGTCCAGTACCTCAACGAGGGCGGCCAGAGCCACCCGATGCACCTGCACGGTCTCGACCAGCTCGTCGTGGCCAAAGACGGCTTCGCTGTCCCTGAGCCGTATCTGGTCGACACCCTCTCCGTCGCCCCCGGCGAGCGCTACACGGTGCTCATCCACGCCGACAACCCCGGGGTGTGGGCCTACCACTGCCACATCCTCAGCCACGTCGACAGCGACAAGGGCATGTTCGGCATGGTCACCGCGGTGATCGTCACGTAGGAAGCGCGACCCATGGCCGAGCCTCGGCTGATCCACATCGAACGACAACGTCGAAGGAGCACCACATGAAGCGCAGAACGCTCGACTTCCTCTTCAGCGCAGGCGCGCTGGGTCTCGCTGGCCTGCTGGCGATCCTTGGTCTCGTCATGACGAGCAACGCCAACTTCTCCAAGGGCTACGTCGGGGACCAGCTGAGCCAGCAGAACATCACGTTCAAGCCCCTGGCGACTCTCACCGACGAGGAGAAGCAGGTCCCATGCCTGATCCGGTACGCCGGCCAGGCGCTCACCACAGGTGAGCAGGCCGAGTGCTATGCCAACGACTTCATCGGGCTGCACCTTAAGGCGATCGGCGACGGGAAGACCTTCGCCGACCTCGGCGCTCCGCAGAGCGCGCTCCGTACCCAGGTCGCGGACGCGGTGAAGGCCAACGACCCTGCGCTCCCCGCCTTGCAGAAGGAGTTGGCCGATATCACAGCGCAGCGCGACACCGTGTTCAAGGGTGAGACGCTCCGCGGGCTGCTGCTCACGTCGTTCGGGTTCAGCACATTGGGAGTCAAGGCTGCCCAGGCCGCGACCGTTGCCTACGGCGCTGCCGCGCTCCTAGGGCTGCTCGCGGTCGCCGGGTTCATCCACGCATTCCGGACCTCGAAGGATGAGGCGTTCGCTCCGACGGAGCGGGTCATCGACCTCACCGCCGACAAGAAGCTCGCCCACGCATGAGCCTCCGCGGTCACCTCGGCGCCGTGACAGCGGTAGTCGGGGTGACCGCTGTCGTCGCACAAAGCCTGAGGTGCTGAGCCCGAAGTTTGATCGAGACGATGTGTGTGGCGATCCTTACTCAGGGTAGAGGGCACTGTGCGGCGGGGCTTCGCTGTCACCGGCATCCCCCCGCCCAGCCGCGGCGGAGCCCCGCTGCACCGGAATCTCTGCCCAGATGCACTTGCCGGTGCCGTGCCGCTCGACGCCCCACCGGCGGGTCACCGCCTCGACGACGTGCATACCGCGGCCGCCCGCGGTACCCGGCGAAGGGGGGCGGGCTGCGGGACGCGTGCCGAGGTCGTCGTGTACCTCGAGGCGCAACGCGTCCTGCTCTGCCATGAGAGCCATTCGAACCGCCGATGCAGCGTGCACGATGGCGTTGGTGACCAACTCGCTGACGACGAGAGCGAGGTCATCGGCGACGTCGGACGGGATGCCCCACTCGGCGCAGGCCGCTCGGACGACGGCACGCGCGTGCGCGACTTCACGTTGATCAGGGGTGAAGTGGCGCTCGATCGCTCGCATGGCGCGCAACCTTCCAAGCCTCTGGGCGGATGACACTGGTGGCGTCCCCGCGCTGCGCACAGACCAAACTGTCCGATTTGCGACATTTCCCGCACCTGACGCCAGTCCAGGCGCTGGGGCAGCCTCGTAGGGTGAACGCATGGGAAGTGCGCGGGTCCATCTC
>JBKJUS010000055.1:0-22251 GCA_046590575.1 Mycobacteriales bacterium
GAGGACCTCTACCGGCTGCCGCTGCACCCGTACACGATCGCGCTGCTCTCAGCGATTCCCATCCCGGACCCCGACGTCGAGGACCGGCGCGAGCGCATCCTGCTGCGCGGTGACCTGCCCTCTCCGGCCAACCCGCCCTCAGGCTGCCGCTTCCACACCCGGTGCCCGTGGAAGCAGCCCACCCGTTGCGATACCGAGGACCCGGCGTTGCGTGAGATACCCGTCGCGGCCGGTCAGGGTCACACCGTGGCCTGCCACTGGGCCGAGCAGATCCAGGCCGGTGTCCTGCGGCCCCACCACGTTGACGTCACCGCCACCGGCTGACTGTTTGTCCCGGCTCAGGGCGAGGCGAGGCGGGGGAGTGAGGCAGGGAGCCGGGCGGCGGCGGCCTTGTCCAACAGCCAGAGAGTGCGCTGGCGACCGTGGACGCCGGCTGCCGGGACCTGCGAGCGTCCCGCGCCGGACAGTGCCAGCGCGACCGCTGATGACTTCTCTGCGCCGGCGACAACCACCCAGGTCTCCCGCGCCGCGTTGAGGGCGGCGAACCCGAGTGACAGCCGGATCGGTGGCGGCTTGGGCGCACCGCGCACCGCGAAGACCGGGCGCTCGTCGTGCACCCCGGCGAGGCCGGGGAAGAGCGACGCCGTGTGGCCGTCGGCGCCAACCCCCAGCAGGAGTACGTCGAACCCCGGCACCGGCCCGTGGTCCTCCGGTCGTGCTGCCTTGGCCAACAGCCTCGCGTATTGCTCAGCCGCTGCTTCCGGATCAGGCCCGTCGGAAGAGTCGGACGCAGGCATCGGGTGCACTCGCGTCGGGTCGAGTGCGACGTGGTCGAGCAGTGCAGCGCGGGCCTGCGTCTCGTTGCGGTCCGGGTGGCCAGTCGGCAGGTAGCGCTCGTCGCCCCACCACAGATCGAGGCGGGACCAGTCGACTGCATCACGGGCTGAGCTGTCCCGCAGGGCAGCGAGCGTGGCGATCCCGATGTCGCCGCCCGTGAGCACCAACGAGGCGGATCCCTTCGCTGCCTGCGCGTCGACGATGCGGGTCACCAGTCGGGCGGCGACGGCTCCGGCCAGCAGCGCGGCGTCGCGGTGCACCAGCACTGATGGCGCACTCATGTCGTCATCGCCTTCGTCGTACGCCGGCTCAAGCTGGCCAAGGCTTCGGCGTACGGCTCGTCGGCGTCGAGCCGGCGCAGCTCCTCAGCGATGAGGTCGGACGTCGTACGCCGGGGGAGCGCAACGCCACGGTCGGGCTGGCCCGGCCTCGAGAGGGTGGCGCGCACGCCGTCGGGCCGGGTAAGGGCGATGTCGCCGCGCGCCGTCGTCATCCGCACCTCCGTGATGCCGGGCCCGCGGGAGGTGCGGGCCGTAACGGGTACGTCGAGGCGGACCGCGAGCCAGGCACCCAGCAGCAGCGCGCTGGCGTTGCTGCGCTGCGCCGAAACCTCGGCCGCGGTGATGCGATCCGTCGGGTGGTCGAGCGCAGCGGCGAGCAGTGTTCGCCACGTCGAGATCCGTGTCCAGGCAAGGTCCGTGTCGCCCGGCTGGTAGCCCTTGGCGAGCGCGGCGAGGGTGGCGTCGGTGCGCCGGGTGGTCGCGGCGTCGGTGACCCGTCGCCTGGCCAATTGGCCGAGTGCGGTCTTGGCCGAAACGGCCGGAGGGGTCCCGGGCCACCACACGACGACCGGTGCGTCAGGCAGCAGAAGGGGGAGTACGACGGAGTCCGCGTGCTGGCCGAGCGGGCCGAATAGTCGCAGCACCACTGTTTCGCCGGGTCCGGCCGCCCCTCCGACGCGCACGTCGGCGTCGAGGCGAGCGGGTCCCTTGGCCGCCCGCGCGATGACGACGAGCACTCGGCAGGGATGCTCCGTGCTGGCCTCGGTGGCAGCCTTCACGGCGTCGTAGTGGTCTCGCTCGTCGGTGGAAATCACCAACGTGAGGGCCATGCCTGCGGAGGCGCCCTGGCGTCGTCGTTGCCGAGAGATCTCCGCGGCGACCGCCGACGCGGTGACGCCGGTCAGCTCGGTGATCACGGCCGCCGCCAGGTGCGGCCATCGCGGGCAAGCATGACGTCGCTGGACTCCGGTCCCCAGGTACCTGCCGGGTACGCCTCGGGCCTGGCCCGGCTGGCCGCCCATCGGGCGATGACGGGGTCGAGGATCTGCCAGCTCAGCTCGACCTCCTCGTGGCGTGGAAAGAGCGGGGGGTCTCCGAGCAGGACGTCGAGGAGGAGGCGCTCGTAGGCTTCCGGGCTGGACTCGGTGAAGCTCTCGCCGTACCCGAAGTCCATGTTGACGTCGCGCACCTCCATCGCGGTGCCGGGCACCTTCGACCCGAACCGCAGGGTGATGCCCTCGTCGGGCTGCACCCGGATGACCAGGGCGTTGTGGCCAAGCTCCTCGGTCGCAGTTGCCGCGAAGGGCAGGTGCGGTGCTCGTTGGAAGACGACAGCGATCTCGGAAACCCGGCGACCGAGCCGCTTGCCGGTGCGTAGGTAAAACGGCACTCCGGCCCACCGGCGGGTGTCGATGTCGAGTCGCAATGCGGCGTAGGTCTCGGTCGTCGACGAGCGCGAGATGCCGTCTTCCTCGTGATAGCCGACCACCGCTGTGCCACCCTGCCAGCCGGTTGCGTACTGGCCGCGAGCGGTGCCGAGCGCGAGGTCCTTCGGCAGCGTGACCGCGCTGAGCACCTTCTCCTTCTCGCGCCGGAGGTCGTCGGCGTCGAAGGACACCGGCTCTTCCATTGCGGTGAGGGCGAGCAGCTGCAGTAGGTGGTTCTGCATCACGTCACGTGCCGCGCCGATGCCGTCGTAGTAGCCCGCGCGCCCGCCGATGCCCACATCTTCGGCCATCGTGATCTGCACGTGGTCGACATAGCTTCGGTTCCACACTGGCTCGAAGAGGGTGTTGGCGAAGCGAAGAGCCAATATGTTCTGGACCGTCTCTTTGCCGAGATAGTGGTCGATACGGAAGACCGAGCCGGTGGGAAAGACCTCCCCCACCATGCGATTGAGCTCGCGGGCGCTGGCGAGGTCCTGACCGAAGGGCTTTTCGACGACGACCCGTCGCCAGGCGTCTCCCGGTGAAGACGACAGGCCGGACTTGCGCAGCTGCTCGATGACCACCGGAAATGCCTTCGGCGGCACAGAGAGGTAGAACGCGTGGTTGCCGCCGGTGCCCCGCACCCGGTCGAGGTCGGCGATGGTGTTGACGAGTGTCTCGAACGCCGTGTCGTCGGTGAAGTCACCCGACACGAACCGACAGCCTTCGGCGAGCTGCTGCCAGACCTCCTCACGAAACGGCGTGCGGGCGTATTCCTTCACCGCGTCGTGCACGACCTGGGTGAAGTCCTGGTCGGCCCAGTCGCGGCGGGCGAATCCGGTCAGCGCGAAGCCAGGCGGCAGCAGACCACGGTTGAGCAGGTCGTAGACAGCCGGCACCAGCTTCTTGCGGGACAAGTCGCCAGTCACGCCGAAGATCACCAGCCCGCAGGGCCCGGCGATGCGCGGTAGGCGACGATCACGTGGATCTCGAAGCGGGTTGCCGCCCTCGGCCTGAGTCATTTCGCCGGGGGTGCCAGATCAGGCAGCGCAGCGAGCAGCTGGGCGATCCCGGCTGCCCGATCGATGAGGTGCAGACGGATGACGGGACGCCCGTGGTCGGTGAGCACCTGTCCGTCGCCGAGGGCCTGAGCCAGCTGCAGCCGGCCCAGGCTGAAGTCGCGGCCGGGCACCTGGATGTCCTCGTCATCGGCGACCGCGCCGGTCACCTGCACGAAGACGCCCGTCCTCGGACCACCCTTGTGCAGCTGCCCGGTCGAGTGCAGGAAGCGGGGTCCCCAGCCGAAAGTGACGGGCCGGGATGTGCGGGCGGCCAGTCCGCGGCGGATGCCGGCCAGCGGCGCATCGGACAGCCGGTCGAGGTAGGCCATGACGGCGAGGTAGCCGGTCGGTGGCACCAGATCGAGCGCGTGGCGGAGTACGGCGTCGAGGCCCGCCGCGCCCGAGAGGACGCCCGGAGGGGCGTATCCCGCGACGGCACCTTCGAAGAAGAACGGCGCACCCTCCGGCAGGCTGCTCGACCCCTCATCGAGCAGAGCCCGGGTGCTCGTCTTGGCCGACTCGACGTCGGGCTGGTCGAAAGGGTTGACTCCGAGAACGCGGCCCGCCACCGCGACGGCGTACTCCCAGATCAGCAGTTGGCCGCCCAGCGGACCACTGACGGTGGTGGTGTTCGGACCGCCTCGCCCGATGCGCACCTGATGCGTGTCGCCGGTCGCCGTGTGCTTGGTGCCCGGGGCATCCCACGACTCGACCACGACAGGCAGCAGGCCGCGCCCCTTCTTGCCGGTGGACTCGGCGAGCAGCTGCTCGACCCAGTCGCCCAGGCCGATGAGGCCAGAGCCACCGTCGGCGATCACCACCTTGTCGCGGCCAGCCGCTCCGCAGGCACCGAGCGCCGCCCCGAGGTCGAGCCCCGGGTTGCCGACGTTCTCACCGAGGTCGGACTGCACGGCCTGGGCGTCGTCGAGCAGCGCCGCGATGTCGACGCCGGCAAGCGCCGAAGGGACGAGGCCGAAGGCGGACAGCGCGCTGTAGCGCCCGCCGACGTTGGGGTCGGCGAAGAAGACGGCGCGCCACCCTTCGCTCTCCGCTGTCGCGGCGAGGTCGGAGTCGGGGTCGGTGACGGCGACGAAGCGGCGCGCGATCGCTACCTCGCTCAGACCCGAGCTGCGGAGCGCGGCCGCCAGGATCCGTCGCTGTGAGTCCGTCTCGACGGTGCTGCCCGATTTGCTCGACACCACGACGACGGTGCGCTCGAGGCTCACCAGCGCGGACCGCACCTGACGCGGGTCGGTCGAGTCGAGCACGATGAGCGGTACGCCGGCGCTGGCGCAGATGACCTCGGGCGCCAGGGAGGAGCCGCCCATCCCGCAGAGCACGACTCGGTCGACTCCCTCGTCGCGCAGCTCCTCGCGCAGCGATTCCAGGCGGGGGATCAGCTCGCGGGACGACTGCGGCAGTGCCAGCCAGCCGAGGCGGATGCGCGCCTCTGCCTCGGCTTCGGGGCCCCATAGCGTCGGGTCAGCCGCCGCGAGCTGGCTGGCGACGTTGTCGATCCGCAGAGCGCGCAACGCGGCATCTCTCGGTCCCACGAGTGCTGCGCCTGCGGTCATCACCCGCACGGGACCAACCGGATCGCAGTGAGGTGCCGCGGTGTAAAGCACCGGTGGCGGCTCCCGGACGACCTTCGGGCGACGCGGCTCGGAAAGGGGCGCGTCGTCCGGCTCGGTCATCGGAGGGCTTCCGCGAGCTTGTCTTCCACCTGCTTGATGAACGCGCGCCACGACTCCTCGAACTTGTGGATGCCGTCGACCTCGAGGAGCTCGACCACTTCGTCGTATTCCACGCCGAGGTCAGCGAGGTCGGCGATCACCTGCCGCGCTGCGTCGTAGCCGTGCGCGGCGGTCGCGTCGCGGACCACTCCGTGGTCGGCGACCGCACGCAGGGTTGGCTCGGGCATGGTGTTGACCGTGCCCGGGGCGACGAGCTCGACCACGTAGCGGGTGTCGTCGTACGCCGGATCCTTGACGCCGGTGGATGCCCAGAGCGGCCGCTGTGGGCGGCTGCCCTCAGCAACGAGAGCGGCCCAGCGGTCGCCCGTGAACACTTCCTCGTGGGCCTGATGGGCCAGCCGGGCGTTCGCGATCGCGGCCGCGCCGCGCAGTCGCCGGGCCGCGGCGATGCGCGCGTCGTCGCCGGATTCCTTGAGGATGAGGTCCAGCCGCCCGTCGATCTCGGAGTCGACTCGCGAGACGAAGAAGCTTGCGACGCTGTCGACCCCATGGAGGGCACCACCGGCAGCGACACGCCGCTCGAGACCGTCGAGATAGGCGTCCATCACCTCTCGGTAGCGCTGCAGCGAGAAGATCAACGTGACGTTGACGCTGATGCCTTCGGCCAGGCAGGTCGCGATGGCAGGCAGCCCGGCACGGGTCGCCGGAATCTTGATGAAAAGGTTGGGCCGGTCGACGAGCCACCACAGTGCGCGCGCCTCCGCGACGGTCCGCGCCTCGTCGTGTGCCAGCCGCGGGTCGACTTCGATCGACACCCGACCGTCGAGGCCGTCGGTGGCGTCGTAGACCGGGCGAAGGACGTCGCATGCTCGGCGTACGTCGGTCGTCGTGATGGATCGCAGCGCCTCGCCGGTGTCGACGCCGCGGAGCGCGAGGTCGTGGAACTGCGCGTCGTACGCAGTGCCTTTCTCCAGGGCCTTCTGAAAGATGGACGGGTTGGTGGTGACCCCGACGACGTGCCAGTCGTCGACGAGAGATTGGAGGTTGCCCGTGTCCAAGCGCTCACGTGAGAGGTCGTCGAGCCATATGGCGACCCCACCCTCGACCAGGGCCGCCAGCGT
Organism: Mycobacteriales bacterium; assembly: GCA_046590575.1. Taxonomy (GTDB): domain Bacteria; phylum Actinomycetota; class Actinomycetes; order BP-191; family BP-191; genus DATLNF01. The sequence goes on from JBKJUS010000055.1 coordinate 6,422, forward strand.
CGAGCCGCTCATCGTTGTGCCTCTCGTCGTGCGTCAGTCGCCGGTGGGTGCGCCATGGGTCAGCCCGAGCGCTGACATGGATCGTCGCGCCGCTGCCACGACCTGCTCGGCGGTGATGCCGAACTGCTCGTAGAGCACCTCTGCCGGTGCCGACGCGCCGAAGTGGTCTAGCCCGACGGACTCGCCCGCGTCACCCACCCAGCGGTGCCAGCCGATCGTGACGCCGGCCTCGACCGAGACCCGGATGCGCACGTCCGGAAGCAGCACGCTGTCGCGGTAGGCCTGGTCCTGCTCGGCGAACCACTCAAGGCACGGCATCGACACGACTCGGGTCGCGACTCCGGCAGCTTCGAGCAGATCGCGGGCGGCGAGAGCGACGTGCACCTCGCTGCCGGTGCCGAGCAGGATCACCTGGGCCCGGCCCTCGCTCGCGTCAGCGAGGACGTAGGCCCCGCGCGCCACACCCGCCGAGTCGCCGTAGATATCCCGGTCGAGTGTCGCGAGCTTCTGCCGGGTCAGCACCAGGCCGGCCGGCCGGTCGCTGTGCTCGATGATCGTGCGCCACGCGACGGCGGTCTCCGTCGCGTCGGCCGGGCGCACCACGTCGAGGCCGGGGATCGCCCGGAGCGCCCAGAGGTGCTCGATCGGCTGGTGCGTGGGGCCGTCCTCGCCGAGCCCGATCGAGTCGTGGGTCCACACATAGGTGACCGGGAGCCCCATAAGGGCGGCGAGGCGTACGGCGGGACGCATGTAGTCACTGAAGACGAGGAAGGTGCCGCCGAACGGCCGGACGCCGCCGGCGAGCACCATGCCGTTCATCGTCGAGCCCATCGCGTGCTCGCGGATGCCCCAGTGGAGCACGCGGCCGGTAGGTGTCTCCGGCAGGAAGGACTCCGCCGAGGTGATGGTCGTGTTGTTGCTGCCGGCGAGGTCCGCTGAGCCGCCGAAGAGCTCGGGTAGGACACCCGCCATGGCGTTGATGACCTCCCCGGATGCTTCACGGGTGGCCAGTGCCGTGCCCGGTGAGAAGGTCGGCAGCTTCAGCGCCCAGCCGTCGGGCAGCCGTCGGGCGAGCACTCGTTCGCGCTCCGCCGCACGGTCGGGATGCTCGGCCGCCCACGCGGCGAGTCGGACATCCCACTCCCCGTGCATCTCACGGCCACGGTCGACGGCCCCTCGACAGTGGGCGAGCACGTCGTCGGGTACGGCGAAGTCGACCGCGGGGTCGAGCCCCATGATCGTCTTGACCAGGCCGATCTCCTCAGCGCCGAGCGGGGAGCCGTGCGCCGCACCTGTATCGATCTTGTTGGGCGAGGGGAAGCCGATGTGACTGCGCAGCGCGATGATGGACGGCCGGTCGCGCTCGTCGCGCGCGGCCGTCAGTGCGGTGCGCATCGCCTCGACGTCCTCCGCGTCGTCGACCCGCTGGGTGTGGAAGCCGTACGCCGCGAATCGCGCGAGCACGTCCTCGCTGAAGGCGACGACCGTGTCACCCTCGATGGAGATGTGGTTGTCGTCGTACACGAGCACCAGGCTGCCGAGCCGCTGGTGCCCGGCCAGGCTGGCCGCCTCGCTGGCGATGCCTTCCTCGAGGTCACCATCGGAGCAGATGCACCACACCGTGTGGTCGAAGAGGCCGGCCCCCTCGCTGTCCCACACGGCCGCGGTGTGTCGCGCGGCCATCGCCATGCCCACCGCGTTGCCGATGCCCTGACCAAGCGGTCCGGTGGTCGTCTCCACCCCGAGGGTGTGGCCATGCTCCGGGTGGCCAGGGGTGCGGCTGCCCCACTGCCGGAAGGCCTTCAGATCGTCCAGGCTCAAGCCGTAGCCCGTGAGGAACAGCTGCGCGTAGAGCAGCATCGACGCGTGGCCGGCGGAGAGGATGAACCGGTCCCGTCCGGCCCAGGCCGGATCCGTCGGGTCGTGCCGCATGAGCTCGGAGAAGAGCAGGTGGGTCACCGGGGCCAGCGCCATCGGTGTACCGGGATGCCCGGAGTTGGCCTTCTGCACCGCGTCCATGGCCAGGGCCCGCGCCACGTCGACCGCTCGGCCGTCCAGGTCGCTCGGGTCGCGGGGGAACGGCTTGGGCACTCTCGATCGCGGTGTGGTGGGGCTCACTCGGGTCTCCGGGTTCTCCGCAGTGGGGTCGGACACGACTTTACCCACTGCGCAGCTTGACGCCGCGCCGCGCGCCGCGCCGCGGATTGTCGCCGTGGCGCGTGGCTCACCTAAGATGGGGGCCTTCGCGCACCTGCCGATCGTCGAGGGGATCGCGTGTCCCGCTTCGCCAAGCTCGCCGTCGCCACGACGGTCGCGACGATGATCCTCGTCGCTCTCGGTGGCGTCGTCCGAGCCATGGAGGCGGGACTCGGCTGCCCGGACTGGCCCACCTGCTACGGCGCGGCCAATCCGCCGTCGGAGCTCGCCGCCGGGCCGCTGAAGCTGGCCTGGATCGAGCACAGCCACCGCCTGTGGGCCTCCGTCGTCATGGCACTGATCGTGGTGCTGGCCGTCGCGGCGCGGCGCAGCGCGACGCCTCCCGCGGTACGCCGAGCCACCTTGCTGCTCGTGCCCGCCGTGTTGTCGCAGGCGCTCCTCGGCGCGCTGGTCGTCTGGGCCAAGCTTGATGCCGAGACCGTGACACTGCACCTCGCAGGGGCGCTGACGATCCTCGCGCTCTCCGCGTACGTCATGCTGCACGCCGTCGGACGCGGACCGGCGTCCGGAGCCCGCCTGACCGGCCAGGGACCAGGCCGGGCGCTGCTCGTCGTGGCTGCTGTCACCGCGGGCGTCACGTTCGCGCAGATGCTGCTCGGCTCCAGCGTGACCGGGTACGACGCCGGCCTCGCCTTCACGACCTTCCCGAGCTTCCAAGGTCGGCTGCTGCCACAGCTCGCGGCCGAGCCGGCTCCATGGCTGCACGCAGCGCACCGGGCGCTGGCCTACACCCTGGCCGGGCTCGTTGCCGTGCTCGTCGTCCGGGTCCGGCGTACGCCGGGTGTCGAGCCGCTCGTGACAGAGCTGGTCCGGCTGGCCGCCGTCCTGGTGCTGATGCAGGTCGCGCTGGGTGCGGCCAACATCTGGTGGCGGCTGTCGGCGTGGACCGTCGTACCTCACCTCGTCGTGGGCTCTTGGATCTGGTTGCTCACCGTGGTCGTCGTGCTGCGGGTGCGGTGGCAGGCGGCGCCCGTCGACGTCGCGGCACCCGACGCAGCACCCGGCCCGGCCCGGGCCGAGCAGCTGGTGAGCCGATGACCGCGGTGACCCCGGCCGCAGCGCTGGTGACGCCTGTCCGCACCGTACGTACTCGCGGCGAGCTGGCCCGGGGCTACCTCGCGCTGACCAAGCCGCGGATCATCGAGCTGCTTCTCGTCACCACCGTGCCGACGATGGTGCTCGCCGACCGTGGACTGCCATCGGTGTGGCTGATCCTGGCCACGCTGGTCGGCGGCAGCCTCGCGGCGGGGAGCGCCAACACCATCAACTGTTTCGTCGACCGCGACATCGACGCGAAGATGCACCGCACCGAGCGGCGGCCGCTGGCCCGCGACGTGGTGACGCCAGGGGAGGCACTGCGCTTCGGGGTCGTGCTGGGTGTGCTCGCCACGGTGTGGCTCGGCGTGTTCGTCAACTGGCTCTCGGCCGGCCTCGGGGTCGCCGCGATCCTCTTCTACGTCTTCGTCTACACCCTCGGGATGAAGCGCACTACGCCGCACAACATCGTCATCGGCGGTGCCGCGGGCTGCGTCCCCGTCCTGATCGGGTGGGCTGCGGTCACCGGGCGCGTCACCATCGACGCGTGGGTCCTCTTCGCGATCATCTTCTTCTGGACTCCGCCGCACTTCTGGGCCCTGGCCATGAAGTTCAGCGACGACTACGCCCGCGCCGGCGTACCGATGCTCCCCGTGGTGGCTGGGGAGACCGAGACCGCGCGTCAGATCGTCCTCTACAGCTGGCTCATGGTCGCGGTGTCGCTGCTCCTGCACCCGGTCGCCGCGCTGGGCTGGGTCTACCTCACCTGCTCACTGGTGCTGGGTGCGGTCTTCATGGCCGAGGCGTATGGCCTGAAGCGGCGGGTGGCGTCGAACGGTCCGACCAGGCCGATGCGATTGTTCCACTGGTCGATCACCTATTTGTCCCTGCTCTTCGGCGCGATGGCACTCGACCAGTTCGTCGGCTGAGCGCCGAGCCGACTCAACCCGCGCGGGCGGCGTCGAGCTGAGCGTCGAGCCGGGCCGTGGAGCGGCCCTCGTAGCGCATCCAGGCGTAGAGGCTGATGCCGATGGCGGCCAGGTTGAGCAGGTCGCCGCCGACCCACATGATCGCACCGGCCAGCTGCTGGTCGGCCAGGACGCCGGCCTGGGTCCCGAAGTCGAGATAACTCTCGTAGAGCACCCGGTCGCTCGAGTAGATCGCAAGGCCGAGGAAGGACTGCAGGGGAAACGCGACGACGAGGTAGAGCAGCCGTGCCGGCCAGGGGAAGGTGCCGGGCACCGGGTCGCGGCGCACCACCGGCCACCAGAAGAGCGACGCCGCAACGAGATAGAGCAGGTGCTCAGCGCCGTGCACCAGTGAGTTGTTGAGCGCTACGTCGTAGACCGCCGAGAAGTGCGTTGCGTACATCACCGCGGCGAAGAGCGTGAAGGCGAGCACCGGGTGGGTGATCATGCGCAATGCCCGGCTGTGCAGGAGTGGAAGCAGCACCCGCCGGCGCGTGCCGGGCGTCGCGGCTTGCAGGGCTAGCGTCACCGGGGCGCTCAGCGCCAGCAGCGGCGCCACGACGTAGAGCAGCGCGAGGTGCTGGACCATGTGGACGCTGAAGCGCTCTTCGGCGAGCTGAGCGACCGGGGAGACAAGGGCGAGCACCAGGACGGCGTACGCCGCGACGAAGGCTCGACGGCGCGCCGGGGCCACCTGCTGAAGGCGCTTCGACGCCTGACGCTCGGCCGCCCACCACGCTCCACCGAGTGCAAGCAGGCCGAGGATGACGGAGGGGTCGGCGTGCCAGTCCACCAGCCGTTCGGCGCCCGTCACAAGAGGAGCGTATGACGATCGCGTGTTCGAGTTGTTCGGGGGCAGGGTGGTGTCCTAGGTTTGTGCTCGCTACAGCCCCCACGTCTGAGAGTGAGGCCTCCCTCGTGCGACCTGCCGGGCGACGGCTGCCCCTGTCCCTGCGGGCTGGTCTCGCTGTCACGGTCGCGCTGCTGCTCAGCGGCTGCGCTCGCGCCGGCCTGGCCGAGCCGATCACGCCCCAGGCAGACCGAATCGAGAGCCTCTACGTCATCGTCTACTACATCGCTGCAGCGATTTTCCTGGGCGTGATGGGCGCGATCCTCTACGCCGTGGTGAAGTTTCGTAAGAAGCCGGGCGACGACGTGCTACCGCCGCAGACCCACGGCAACACCACGGCTGAGGTCATCTGGACCGTGTTGCCCCTGCTCATCGTCCTGATCCTGTTCGGGATGAGCTACTCCACGCTGCAGTTCGTCGACGACAAGAAGGCCGCTAAGGATCTCGCGGCGGTGATCAACGTCCGCGGCATCCAGTGGGGTTGGGAGTTCGACTACGGCAACGACAAGGTCGTGTCCGGTGGCTCCGCCGACGCAGAGCCGCCGACCCTCGTCATCCCCACCGGCGAGGACATCCGGCTCGTTCTGACCAGCGACAACGTCATCCACGCCTTCTATGTCCCCAACTTCCTCTTCAAGCGCGACGTGGTGCCGGGCCGGCAGAACCAGTTCGACTTCCGGGTCAACATCCCGGGGACCTATGGCGGTCAGTGCGCGGAGTTCTGCGGCACCGAACACGCGAAGATGACGTTCCGGGTCAAGGCGGTGGCCCGGGCGGAGTTCGATACCTTCATCGAGGGGCTGTCCGGAGATGGTTGCCAGGGCGACACCTCCGAGCCGTCCGCCGAGTTGGCCCTGGAATCGCCTGCCGACAAGATTCAGTTCGTCGATGTGGCGAACAAGAAGCCGACAAAGTGCCTCAAGGCTCCCGCTGACACGCCGGTGGCGATCACCTACACCAACGGCGGTGGTGCGCCGCACAACGTCGCAGTCGTGACGGGTGGCGCATCCAACCCGACGAAGACGCACCTCGGTCTACCCGAGGCGAAACTGTTGCCGAGCGGCACGATCGTCTACCAGGTTCCCGCCCTGCCCGCCGGGCAGTACACGTTCTTCTGCCAGGTGCACCCGATCATGGCCGGCACCTACCTCGTCCAGTGACGTCCGAGGAGGACGAGTGACCACCACAGCAACACGACCATCGGCGGCGGCGCACGCGCCGAAGCCTCGGTCGGTCGTCCTGGACTACCTCACCACGACCGACCACAAGAAGATCGGCGTGATGTACCTGTACTTCTCCTTCTTCGCCTTCCTGGTGGGCGGCGTGCTCGCCTTGCTCGTGCGCACGCAGCTGACCCAGGCCGACGGAGCGGTCTTCAACGACGCCGACACCTACAACCAGCTCTTCACGATGCACGCGACGTCCATGCTCTTCTTCTTCATCATCCCGATGTGGGCCGGCTTCGGTAACTACATCGTGCCGCTGCAGATCGGCGCGCTGGACATGGCCTTCCCGCGCATCAACGCGCTGTCCTTCTGGCTGCTTCCGGCCGGTTTCATCACTGTCTTCGCCGGCTACCTCACCGGTGGCGGTCCGGCCGAGGCAGGCTGGACCGAATACCCCTCGATCACCACCGGTCACTACGCCGGGGCCAACGGCCACGGCACCGACCTGTGGATCGTCGGCATCCTGCTCGTCGGCATCTCCTCGACGCTCGGTGCCATCAACTTCCTGGTCACTGTGTTCAAGATGCGGGCGCCCGGCATGACGATGTTCCGGATGCCGATGTTCACCTGGAGCATCACGGTGACCAGCATGCTCACGGCGCTGGCGCTGCCGGTTCTCACCTCGGCGCTGATCATGTTGTTCATCGATCGCAACTACGGAGGGTCGTTCTTCGACCCCGCCCTCGGCGGAAACGCGGTTTTGTACCAGAACCTGTTCTGGTTCTACAGCCATCCGGCGGTGTACATCATGATCTTGCCGGCCTTCGGTCTGGTCTCGGAGGTGCTGCCGGTCTTCAGCCGCAAGCCGCTCTTCGGTTACAAGGCTTTTGTGCTGGCAACCGCGGGAATCGGTGCCCTCGGCTTCTCGGTCTGGGCGCATCACATGTTCACCAGTGGCGCGGTGCTGCTCCCCTTCTTCTCCTTCATGACCGCGCTCATCGCCGTACCGACCGGGGTGAAGTTCTTCAACTGGATCGCCACGCTCTTCAACGGCAAGCTCACCTTCGAGACGCCGATGCTGTGGTGTCTCGGCTTCCTGTCGATGTTCCTCATCGGCGGCATCAACGGCATGTTCTCCGCGGAGCCGCCCATCGATTACCACCTCCACGACACCTACTGGATCGTGGCGCACATCCACTACGTGCTCTTCGGTGGCTCGGTCTTCGGCGTCTACGGTGCCTTCTACTTCTGGTACCCGAAGATCACCGGGCGGTTCCTGGACGAGAAGATCGGCAAGATCCAGTTCTGGATGACATTCGTCGGCTTCAACCTGGCGTTCTTCCCGATGCACATCCTCGGTCTTGCCGGCATGCCGCGCCGGATCGCTTCCTACGCCGCCGACCCGCAGTGGGAGTTCTGGAACCAGGTATCCACGGTCGGTGCTTTCCTCATCGGCATCTCCACCCTGCCCTTCCTCTACAACGTCGCGATCTCGCTCAGGGGCGGTAAGAAGGCGACCGCTGACCCATGGCGGGGCAACTCGCTGGAGTGGGCCACCTCGTCACCTCCACCCGTGCACAACTTCGACTCGTTGCCGCCCATCCGCTCCGAGCGCCCGGTCTTCGACGCGCGTCTCGAGCGGGAGGCATCGGCTCGGCTCAAGGCCGGGCCGAACAGCGCCGCTACAGCAGGAGCCAGCTGATGACCACGGCCACTCCCGACGAGATCGCCATCGGCGGTCGTCCTGAGGGCATGAGCATGCCGCTGCTCGGCATGGTGCTCTTCATCGCCTCTGAGGTGATGTTCTTCGGCGGGCTGTTCGCCGCCTACTTCAACATCCGGGCGCAGGCTCCCGAGTGGCCCCCGTCCGGGCTGGAGCACCTGCACGCGAGCATCCCGGGCTTCTTCACGGTGCTCCTGCTGCTCAGCTCGGTCACGATGCAGATGGCGGTCTTCGCGATCCGCCGGGGCAACGTCCGTGCCCTCACCCGCTGGACCGCGCTGACGATCCTGCTCGGCCTGGTCTTCCTGGGTGGTCAGATCTACGACTACTCGACGCTGGACTTCACGATCCGCGACGGCGTCTACGGGTCGACCTTCTACACGCTGACCGGCTTCCACGGTGCGCACGTCTTCGGGGGCGTGATGTACCTCGTCATCGTGCTGATCCGATCGATGACCGGGCAGTTCACCGCGCGGCACCACGCCGCGGTCGAAGGTGCCTCCATGTACTGGCACTTCGTCGACGTCGTCTGGGTGATGCTCTTCCTCACCCTTTACGTGCTGAAGTAGGAGAGACCGAGTGCGTACGGCGTCGCGGGTCTTCGGCTTCATCGGCATCTTCGGCCTGCTCGCCGCGACCGCCTTCTTCAGCGGCTACCGATCGAAGGAGGGCACGCAGGGCGCGTTTCTTCTCGCGACGTTCGCCGTCGCCTGCGGGTTCCTCTTCCTGCTGCTTCGGCCGCAAGGCGCCCGCGAGCTCGACGGTCTGCACCTGCCGGAGCCAACGCACCACGAGGCTGTTGGCGAGATCCATCTGCCGGGGCCGAGCATCTTCCCTGCGCTCTACGGCGTGGCCGGGCTGGTCCTGTTCCTCGGCCTCGTCCTGCACTACACCGTCGCCCTCGTCGGTCTCGGGCTCATCGTGGCCGTGACCGTCGGCTGGGCACTCGAGTCGGTCAAGGACTATCGCCGGGAGGTCGCGCACGCTATCGACGAGCCAGTCTACGACCCGCGCACCGTCAAGGCGGCTCGGGCGGTGCAGTCCTTCGCCCGCGCGCATCACGGCGCGCAGGCACTGGTGCAGCACGTCGGCCAGGGGCGCGCTGAGATCGCGATGGTCGGGGCGGACGGCCACTGGGGCAATCTTGCCGTGCACGATGTAGCCGACGCGCGCACAGCGGTCGCGCTGGCCGGCGTCACCCTGCACGACTCCTGGCCGCAGGGTCTTGCGCTGTCGGTCAAGCCGGACGAGGAGCACTGGCAGCGGATGGCGGGCATCGAGCCGTGGCAGTCGCCGCAGCGGTTGCGGGGCCCACGGGACGGCACCACGCAGACCGGCGCGAAGATCTTCGTCGGCATCGCGGTCTTCGCCGTGATCGCGATGTCTCTGTTCATGACTGGTCATCTAGGAGAGAAGGCCCGCGACGGCGTGCAGGGCGCGACGATCCTGTCCAGTTTCGCGATCGCCTGCTTCTTCCTCTTCATCATGCTGCGCAACGCCCGGGGCGAGGCCGACGACATCCCGTGGGCTGATGAGCACGGGGTGAGCCGCGAACCGTCGGAGCCCGACCCGCCGTTGAACCTCGCCACCCTGCACCTGCCCGGTCCGAGCCTCATGCCGGCGTTGTACGCCGTCGCCGGCGCCCTGCTGGTCTTCGGCCTCGTCTTCCACACTGGCCTCGCGTTGACCGGTCTTGTGATGGTGGTGCTCACCACAGTCGGTTGGGGGGTCGAGTCTGTGCGCGAATACCGGCAGACCGTGCTCAGCGGACACGGTGCGCACGACGCACATCCGGATCAGACTGCCAACCTGCACTGATGCGCGTGCTGGCTGGCGTTGCCCGCCGCGGCCTCGTGGTGTCGGCAATGACCAGTGCGTTGATGTTCGGTTCGCCAGCGCTGGCCCGGGCCGCAGACCCGCCGACGCTCACGTCGGTGAGCCCGGTGCCGGCTGCTGCGGGTGCGACGGTCACGCTGACCGGCTCTGCTCTAGCTGCCACGTCGGCGGTGAACTTCTCCGGTACACCCGCTGCGTGGACGGTCGTCGACGACACCAGCGTCAGAGCTACGGTCCCGACCGGCGCTGTCGATGGCGACGTCGTGCTCGCCACGCCGGACGGCTCGGCGTCGCTGCCGTTCGATGTCGATGAGCCGCCGGGCGCGGTCACTACGCTCGCCGCCCGGGCCGGCGACTCCGCAGTCGGTCTGCGCTGGGCGCTGCCGACCGACACCGCGCTCGTCATCGTGCGTCGCGTCGAGGGGACATCGGCGCCCACCGGTCCGGACCAGGGCGTTGCAGTGGTCCGGGCGCTGGTGACCGAAGTCGTCGACCAAGGCCTGACCAACGGCACGGCCTACTCCTACGGCGTGTGGGCCGAGGACTCCACCGGCAGCATCGGTCCCGCAGTGTCGGTCACGGTCGTACCAGCAGCGCCCCCGACGACCACACTGCGTCTTGGGCTCTCCGCCGGGTCGGTGACGCACGGCGCTGTAGTGACGGCGACCGGGGTCTTGCAGCGTGGGGACGGCACACCCCTCGCCGGAACGCAGGTCACTCTCCTCACCCGTCCGCGGGGGTCGACGTCGTACTTCGGCACGTCGGCTGGAACGACGGATGACGCGGGCGTGGTGCGCCTTGCCTACCGAGTGGTGCGCCACACCGATTTCCTGCTGAAGGTCGACGGCGACCCCTTCACCGCGGCGGCGAGCAGCTCCGGCGGCTCTGTTGCGGCCCGGCACGGGCTCGTCGGTGCGGTGTCGCCCAGTGTGGTCGAGCCAGGCGACCTTGCTCTGGTTGCGGGGCGGGTTACCCCGCGGGTCGCCGGCGGCGAGGTCCGGCTCGAGCAGCTGATCAGCGGCTCCTGGCGCGCCGTAGCGGTGACCACCGTCGACGCCGCTGGATCTTTCCAGTTCGCCCGACGTACCACGGCCGTCGGCGAGCAGGTGCTGCGTGCCGTCGCGCTGCGCACGGCTGGGCACGACGGCACGGCGGGCCCGCCGCTGCGACTCGTCACCCTCCTGCGGACTCTGCGTCAGGGGTCGGTGGGCATTGACGTGGCGTCGTTGGCTCGTCAGCTCGCCGACCTGCGCTATGACGTCGGCCCGATCAGCACGACATACGGCTATGACCTGCGTCTTGCCGTCATGGCCTTTCAGAAGGTCCACGCGCTGCCGCGCACCGGCGTGGCCGACGCCGTGACCCGCAGCCGGCTCGGCGTACCGCTGACACCCCGGCTTCGCTACCCGACACGCGGGCTGTCCGTCGAGGTCGACCTAACTCGCCAGGTGCTCTACTTCTCCCGCGACGGCGTCCTTCAGCGAATTCTCGCGGTCTCGTCCGGCAACGACGAGCTCTATACCGTCGACGGCGTGACATCGCGGGCCGTGACGCCGGTCGGCAGCTTCCGGGTCACCCGCAAGATCAATGGCGTCCGGGTCAGCCGTCTCGGAGAGCTCTTCCAGCCGGCGTACTTCGTCGGAGGGTATGCGATCCACGGTAGTCCGTCGGTGCCCGGCTTCCCGGCCAGCCACGGCTGCATTCGCGTGACCAAGTCCGGAATGGCGCGGCTGTTCCCGCTACTTCCCGTCGGCACGCCGGTGCACGTCTACCGCTAGCTGAGTCTGACCGGCACGTTGCGTCGGTCACCTCGGCGTACCTGCGCGACCGTTGAGCCACACAACCGGCACGGATCTGGGTGGACCTGAGCACGGGAGGACCCGTCGCGGGCCCCGAGAGCTCCGGTTGTGTGGAGTTGCGGTCACCTCGGCGCACCTGCGCAACCGTTGAGCCTGGTTCACTCCCACCGAAAGGTCGCTGACGCGAGACCGAGCGATGCCGCGGCCCACAGGGCAAGTACGACGACCGGCCGAGCGCTCAGACCGCCACCGACGCCAAGGGCGTCGCGCAACCCGTCGGAGAGCGCAGCAGTGGGGAGGATCTCGCCGACGCTGCGCAGGACGCTGGGTAGGCGGGAGAGCGGGAAGAGCACACCACCGAGCAGCAGCAGGATGAGGTAGAGACCGTTGGCTGCGGCCAATGTCGCCTCGGCTCGCAGGAGGCCGGCCATCAGCAGCCCGATCCCGCAGAAGCAGGCGGTGCCGAGCAGGACAAGCACGACGGTAGCGGCGACTGCGCTGGTCCCGCCGCCCGGTCGCCAGCCGAGGGCCAGTCCGACGCCGCACAGCAGCACGCACTGGATCACCTCGACGACAAGGACGCCGAGCGTCTTGGCGGCCAGCAGGACGGCCCGGGGCAGGGGAGATGCGCCGAGGCGCTTCAGCACGCCGTACGAGCGCTCGAAGCCGGTCGCGATCGCTAGCCCGGTCATCGACGTCGACATCACCGCCAGCGCGAGCACGCCGGGAACGAGGAAGTCGAGGGGGTCGTCGGCGCCGGTCTCGATGAGGTCGACGGAAGCGAAGAACGTGAGCAGCACCACTGGGATGACCAAGGTGAGCAGGAGGCTCTCACCGCGTCGCAGCGTCAGTCGCAGCTCCATCGCGGTCTGCGCGACCAGCATCCGGGCGACCGGAGCGGCACCTGAGCGGGGGGAGTAGTCGAGTCGAGTCATGCCCGTAGGTCTCTGCCGGTGAGGTCGAGGAACACGTCCTCGAGAGTGCGGCGTTGCAGGGAGATCTCGACGATGCGCACACCGCGCGCAGCGCACCACGTCGTGACGGCAGCAAGGGCGTTCGCGTCCGCGCCGCCGGATACGAGATAGGCACCGGGCCGCACCTCCTCGGCGATGAGGCCCAGCGGCAGTGCGCTCGCCATGTCGTCGAGGTCTAGGCCGGGCGATGCCGTAAAGCGCAATGACCCCTCTGCTCCCGACTGCGTCAGCTCTGCCGGAGTGCCGCTGGCGACGACCTGGCCGTGGTCGATGATCGCGACGTCGTCGGCGAGCTCGGCAGCCTCGTCCATGGCGTGGGTGGTGAGCAGCACGGTCACGCCGTCGTCGCGCAGGGCGCGCACCAGGTCCCAGGTGGCCAGCCGCGCCTGCGGGTCGAGGCCCGATGTCGGCTCGTCGAGCATGACCAGCTCCGGACGTCCCACCACGGCCATCGCGAGGGATAGTCGCTGCTGCTGTCCGCCCGAGAGGCGCCGGTACGACGTACGCCCGACCGCCGCAAGGCCCAGCGTCTCGAGTAGGTCATCCGGGTCGAGCGGATGTGCATGCAGCGCCGCGACAAGGCGCAGCATCTCGGCCGGGCTGGCGCCGGGGTACACCCCGCCCGACTGAAGCATCACACCCACCCGCGGGGCGAGGGCACGCCGGTCCCGCGACGGGTCCAGGCCGAGGACCCGGACAGCGCCGGAGTCTGGCGTACGGAAGCCTTCGCAGGTCTCGACAGTCGTGGTCTTGCCGGCTCCGTTGGGACCGAGAAGGGCAAGCACCCGCCCCCGGGTGGCCGTGAGGCAGAGTCCGGCCACGACCGCGCGTCCGTCGTAGCGCATGACCAGGTCGATGACCTCGACGGCTGGACCGAGCACGGGTGCCAACGCCGTCACGCGACGACGATGGTGCCCTTCATGCCGAGCGAGGCGTGCGGCTGGCAGAAGTACTGGTAGGTGCCGGGCTTGTCGAACGTCACCTTGTGGGTAGCGCTGGCGTCAGCGAGCGTCTGGTTCCCGATCGGCGAGGCTGGATCCTCAGCGCCGTCGCCGCCGGTGACCGTGTGGAAGCTGCCCTCGTTGGACCAGGTCACCGTCGCTCCTACCTTCACCGTCAGCTCGGCCGGGTCGAAAACGTTGGTGTTCAGCGCCCGTACCTCGTCGCCACCCCCGGCCGGCGCGCTCGGCGCGCTCGGCGCGCTGCCACCGGACGGCGACGCGCTCGCGCCGCCGCTCGGCTCGGCACCGGGCGCCGGGAAGACGGTGGGGTTGATCGAGGCGACGGGGAGCGGCTTGGCGGTGTCGGGGTTGGCCTTGTCCCGGGTGGTGTCGCCGCACCCAGCGAGCAGCGGCAGTGCCACCAGGGCGGCCAGGACAACGGCGGTGGGTCGGCGGCGCATGGGAAGCCTCTTTCGACGGCTCGGGGGCCGCGGTGGGGCACTGCGGCGCAGGTGAGGATACGCAGGGCCGCCAGCCGGATCGAATCGACCCGGCGGCGTCCGACTGGGCCGACTCGACCGGAGCCTGGAATTAGGGCACAATCACGTTGTGAAAACCGTGACGGCGAGACAGCGTGGTGGCCCGCGCGACTCCGCTGACGGCCGCACCCGAGACCATGTTGCCCGCCTCCTGCTCGAGCGTGGGCCCTCGACAGCTGCCGCTCTTTCCGAGGAACTCGGCCTGAGCCCAGCCGCCGTACGCCGGCACCTGGACGCCATGGTGACCAGCGGCATCCTGACCAGCCGCGAGGCACGCGTCTACGGCCGCCGGGCGAGGGGCCGACCTGCGCGGCTGTTCATGCTGACCGACGCCGGCCACGCCGCCGGGCCGACGACGTACGACGACATCGCCGTCCAAGCGCTGCGCTACCTCGCCGAGACCGGCGGCGATGCGGCAGTGCGAGCTTTCGCCGAGCAGCGGGTGTCCGCCGTCGAGCAGCGCTACGCCGACCTGGTCCAGGCTGCCCCGGAGACCGACCCGGCCACGGTGCTCGCCGAAGCGCTCTCGGCCGATGGCTACGCCGCCGCAGTGCGCTCCGGGCCATCCGGTCTACAGCTCTGCCAGCACCACTGCCCGGTCCAGCATGTGGCCGCGGAGTTCCCCCAGCTCTGCGAGGCGGAGACGGCGGCGTTCAGCCGTCTGCTCGGCACCCACGTCCAGCGCCTGGCCACCATCGCCCATGGCGACGGGGTCTGCACCACGCACATCCCGTACGTCCCTGCACCTGTCGGAGGGATCTCCCAGTGACTGTCGATAACACCCGCGAGCTCGAAGGTCTCGGGACCTACAAGTTCGGGTGGTCGGACTCCGATGCGGCCGGCGCCAACGCGCGACGTGGCCTCAATGAGGACGTCGTACGCAACATCTCGGCGCTGAAGAACGAGCCGGAGTGGATGCTCGCGCTGCGCCTCAAGGGCCTGAAGCTCTTCGGCAAGAAGCCGATGCCGACCTGGGGATCGGACCTGTCCGGCATCGACTTCGACAACATCAAGTACTTCGTCCGCTCGACGGAGAAGCAGGCGGAGTCGTGGGACGACCTGCCGGCCGACATCAAGAACACCTACGACCGGCTCGGCATCCCCGAGGCCGAGAAGGCCCGCCTCATCGGCGGGGTCGCCGCACAGTACGAATCAGAGGTTGTGTACCACAAGATTCGCGAGGATCTCGAGGAGCAGGGCGTCCTCTTCCTCGACACCGACACGGCACTGCGTGAGCATGAGGACGTGTTCCGGGAGTACTTCTGCTCGGTGATTCCGGTGGGGGACAACAAGTTCGCCGCGCTCAACACCGCGGTGTGGTCCGGCGGGTCCTTCATCTACGTGCCCAAGGGCGTCCACGTGGACATCCCGCTCCAGGCCTACTTCCGGATCAACACCGAGAACATGGGGCAGTTCGAGCGCACGCTGATCATCGTCGACGAGGACGCCTACGTGCACTACGTCGAGGGCTGCACCGCGCCGATCTACTCCTCCGACTCGCTGCACTCCGCGGTGGTGGAGATCATCGTCAAGAAGGGCGGCCGCTGCCGCTACACGACCATCCAGAACTGGTCGAACAACGTCTACAACCTCGTCACCAAGCGCGCCGTCTGCGAGGCCGGCGCCACGATGGAGTGGGTCGATGGCAACATCGGCTCCAAGGTGACGATGAAATACCCCGCCATCTACCTCATGGGCGAGCACGCCAAGGGCGAGACCCTGTCGATCGCGTTCGCCGGCGCGGGCCAGCACCAGGACGCGGGCGCCAAGATGGTCCACGCC
>JBKJUS010000123.1:0-3188 GCA_046590575.1 Mycobacteriales bacterium
CGGCGGTAACCGGCAGCGGGTGCGCGGCGCTGGTCACCCCTGCGAGGCAGGTGACTTCCTGGTCGCCCTGAACGACGACGATCGCTGCGCCAGGCGTGCCGCTTCTAGAAACCGACTCGCGCAGGATCTCTGGCACCCGATCCAGCGCGCCTTCCGCACCTTGATGAAGCGGCTCATCAGTTAGAGCAGTCATATCAGCCCAGTCATATCAGCCCAGTCAGGTGTCATCGTCGCTGCAGGACAAGGCGCACTACTTCTGACATAGTGAAGTCTACGCAACATAGACTTCTCAATGTGAATGTCAAGGAGGGGTTGTCATGACTGTGATGCCAGCCGAGATCGCCTCAGGTACGCGAGCGCAGCAGCGGTTGCGCAGTCGGCAGCGCCTTCTTGAGGTCGCAGTAGAACGCATGGCGGAGCGCGGCACCGCGGGTACATCCGTCCAGGACGTCGCGTCTCGCGCTGGATTCACGAGTGGCGCCGTCTACCACCAGTTCAGCAGTCGAGAGGATCTCGTACACGCCGCGAGTAGCTACGCGCTCGCCAGCTACCCAAAGCTAGACGAGATTGCAGCCGCTGCCGGCTCCGTTCGTGAGTTCTTCGTCACCTCCGCCGCCGCAGCGATGCACATGCTCGACGACGCATCGCTCGGCACGCGTGAGCTGTTGAGGGTGCAGCTGCACCTGTTGCTCGCCGCAGATCACGAGGCGTACGTGCGAGAGGCCGTCACTGCTTTCATAGAGGATCAGCTTGATGACCTGACCGATCGGATCCGACATACAGCAGTGCTATGCGAGGAGACCTTGCTGGCCGATCCTGAAATCCTGGCCCGCGAGTTCCTCGCTCTGCTGCGGGGTTTCATGCTGCTCCGCCTGGTCGATCCAATGCTCGCGGACGATGTGATCATTAGCGCGGCGGTTACCCGCTTGGCCCTCTCTGCGACCGCTCCGAATCAGGCCTGAAGGTTTACCGCCCAACCCCTCGGTAGGGCTACCAGCAACAGTTGGATTAATCGGCGCCGCCTACCCTCGCGCTCACAGTTTGCTCACACACCTCGCGATACACGACGAGGCGTGCCATCATCGGCCGCATGGTCACACCACACGTGACCTGCTCAAATATAGTGGGCGCCAGCAGAAATTACGGACTCGACCGGCCTCATGATCCCTTCGTCGCAGGTCAACTCCACTCTTCGCATCGTTCGGTGATTGGTATGGCGTTGGTGCGCCGCCCTGTTTCTCGGGTCGGGTTTTGTAGGACGTGACCAAGACGCTCCTGTCGGTAGGCGGCACAGTGGGCGGGTGACTACCGATACGGTCCGACCGACAGTGCGTACCGCTGTGGAGGCACTGCGAGCTCGCTTCGGCGCGCAGTCGTCCATCGTGGGTGCGGTCTTGGAGCAGCACGGCACCGACGAGTCGTGGCATCCGCCGTTCCCGCCGGACGTGGTGGTCTTCGCCGAGTCCACCGAGGACGTGGCCGACGCGGTTCGGATCTGCGGCGCGCACCGCTTTCCCGTGGTGGCGTTCGGTGCGGGGACATCTCTTGAGGGCCACATCGCCGCGCTGCGGGGTGGGCTGTGCCTGGACTTGTCCCGCATGGATGCCCTGGTGGAGCTGAACGTCGCCGACCTCGACGTCACCGTTCAGGCCGGCATGACCCGGCAGGCCCTTAACGACCGGCTCAGCAAGCATGGGGTGTTTTTCCCGGTCGACCCAGGAGCCGACGCCTCACTCGGCGGTATGGCGTCTACCCGGGCGAGCGGTACCAGTGCCGTGCGTTACGGCACGATGCGGGACAACGTCCTGGCGCTGGTGGTGGTGCTGGCAGACGGCCGGGTCATCAGAACCGGCGGCAGGGCACGCAAGTCCAGCGCGGGCTATGACCTGACCCGGTTGTTCATCGGCGCCGAGGGGACGCTGGGCATCGTGACCGAGGTGACGCTGCGCCTGCAGGGACTACCCGAGGCGGTTTCGGCCGCCACCTGTGCGTTCCCATCGGTCGTCGCGGCGGTCGAGACGGTCATCGAGGTGATCCAGAGCGGGACGCCGGTCGCCCGCGCCGAATTCCTCGACGAATCGCAGATCCGAGCATGCAACGCCTACAGCGGCCTGACGTTGCCTGAGCAGCCGCACCTATTCTTCGAGTTCCACGGCACGCCGGCATCGGTGCGCGAGCAGGCGGAGTATGTCGGGACTCTCGCCAGTTCCCACGGGGCGGCGGCATTCCAGTGGGCCACGACCACCGAAGGCCGCAGCCTGTTGTGGCAGGCGCGCCACAACGCCTACTACGCCGGTCTGTCGCTGCGTCCCGGGGCGAAGGGCTGGGCGACGGACGTCTGCGTGCCGATCTCGCGGCTCGCCGATTGCATCACCGAGACCAAGGTCGACCTGGACGCCTCCTCGCTCCTGTCGACCGTGGTCGGGCACGTCGGTGACGGCAACTTCCACGTGCTGTTCCTGCTTGACCCCGGTGACCTCGCCCAGCAAGAGGAGGCCGCCCGGCTGAACCTGCGAATGGTGCGCCGGGCGCTCGCGATGGGCGGGACCTGTACCGGCGAACATGGCATCGGCTACGGCAAGAAGGAGTTGCTCATAGAAGAGCACGGTAAGGCGGTGGAGGTTATGCGGCTGCTCAAGACCGCGCTGGATCCGGATGGCATCCTCAACCCGGGCAAGGTCATCGATGTCTGAAACCCCCGGCTCGACGATCCTGGCCCGGCTATGGCAGCGGTCTGGGGTCGAGTTACCGGCGGCGCTGGCGGAGCTCGCCACGGCGGTGGTGCAGCGGAGGTTGAGCTGAGTCGGGATTAAGGCCGGACGGTTATCCTCGGGATTCAGACCCGCACCCGCAGGTCACGAGCCGGATTCTAAAGTGGCCCCGTCTTCCCGGACGGTGGGGGTGTGGTGACGGGCATCATGCGGCGGTGTCCGTGCCCGCGGGTACTCCGGGGAGCGCTACGAATTCACCTACCAGGGCTTGCTCACAGTTTGCTCACAGACCTCGCGGCAGAGGGCGAGACGTGGCATCATCAGCTGCATGGCCACACGACACGTGACCTGCTCAAATGTACTGGGGCGCAGCAGAAATCACGGCACCGAGCGGCCTCACAATCCCTCGGTCGCAGGTTCGAGCCCTGCCTGCCCCACTCGCACGTCATCAGCTAATTGGATGACACATCGTCGGCT
>JBKJUS010000142.1:0-7552 GCA_046590575.1 Mycobacteriales bacterium
GACAGCACTTCCTCGGCCAGCGCGGTGACATCAGCCGGTACGTCGATGTCCGGGCCGGCTACCGGCGTACGGCCCCACTGGTCGATCTGCTTCGACCACACGTCCTGCTGCCCAGCCGGATAGCCGAGCGCGCGGGCCATGTCGCGCACCGCCCCGCGCGGGCGGTAGGTGATGACGTTGGCGACCTGCGCGGCATGGTTGCGGCCGTACCTGGCATAGACGTACTGGATCGCCTCCTCCCGTCGGCCGCTCTCGATGTCGACGTCGATGTCCGGCGGCCCGTCGCGCTCCGGCGACAGAAACCGCTCGAAGAGCAGCCCGTAGCTGACCGCGTCGACGTTGGTGATGCCGATCGCGTAGCAGACCGCGGAGTTGGCCGCCGACCCGCGTCCCTGGCAGAGGATGTCGCTACGCCGGCAGAACTCCACGATGTCCCAGACGATGAGGAAGTAGCCGGGGAAGCCGAGCTGATTGATCAGCGCGAGCTCGTGGTCGATCTGCTCGTAGGCGCGCTTCACTCGTGGCGCGTGCCGCGGTCCGTAGCGGTGCATCGCGCCGCGCTCGGTGATCTCGCGCAGGTAGGTCATCTCGGTGTGCCACCGCGGCACCGGGAACGGCGGCAGCTTCGGTGCGACGAGGGCGAGGTCGAAGGCGCACGCTGTGCCGATCTCCGCTGCTCGGGCCACCGCCCCGGGGTAGCGGGCGAACCGCCGCGCCATCTCTGCGCCGGACCGCAGATGCGCGCCGCCGTGCACCGGCAGCCAGCCCTCGATCTCGTCGAGGCTGCGGCGCGCGCGCACTGCGGCGATCGCGGCGGCGAGCGGCTGCTGGGTCGGCGTCGCGTAGTGCACGTTGTTGGTCGCGACGGTGGGCAACCCGGCATGCTGAGCGAGGGTGGCAAGGCGATCGTTGCGGGCGCTGTCGTCCGGGTCGCCGTGGTCCCACAGCTCCACCGCGATGTTGCGCCGACCGAAGGCCTGCGCGAGGTCGGCCAGCTCGCGCGCCGCGGCCGCCATGTCTCCGGCCGCCACCGCTTGTGGCACGGCACCTTTTCGGCAGCCGGTCAGCACCAGCCAGTGCCCGCCGCTGGTCTCGGCGAGGGCGCTGACGTCGTACACCGGCTTGCCCTTGGCCCCGCCGTCCATCAGTGCCTTGCTGATGGTGCGGGACAGCCGGGCGTAGCCCTCCAGCCCGCGGGCGAGGACCACGAGGTGGTGTCCTTCGGGGTCGGGCACGCCAGCTCGCGGTGTGGTCAGGCCGATGGACAGCTCGGCGCCGTAGACGGTCGGCAGGCCCACGGCTGCCGCGGCTTCGGCGAAGCGGACCACACCGTAGAAGCCGTCGTGGTCGGTGATCGCCAAAGCTGTGAGACCGAGTCGCGCGGCCTCTTCGACGAGTGACTCTGGTGAGGACGCGCCGTCGAGGAAGCTGAAGGTCGAGTGGCAGTGCAGCTCGGCGTACGGCGACTGTGCAGCCGGTGTCGCTGGCAGGTCGGGTGCGACGTACGGCGCCCGCTTGCGCGACCAGGCCGGGCTGTCGCCACCGTCGGGCACCTGCGGCGCTTGCAGCGGTCGGTCCGAAAGTCGCCGCTCGAGCTCCGACCATGGGATCGGCGGGTTGTTGTAGGCCATCAGTCGTAGACCGCTTCGACCCACCAGCCGTCGGGGCGGGCGGTGACCAGCCAGGCCGAGCCGTCGCCGGTGGTCAGCTGGAAGCGGCTGCGTACGTCGGTCGTGTGCGGGTCCCACCAGCGCTCGGTGGCCGGCCACGGCCCGGCCCAGCCGACGACGTCGAGCCAGCCGCCGGCGCCGGCGCCCACGCACAAGCGCGCGGGCGCGGCGGTCACCGCGCCCCGGTCGCTCACCTCGACGGTCGTCCCGTCCTTGCCGACTACCCGGGCGGGCTGCGCGTCGGTCAATACCGTCGCGGGTGCAGGAGTCGGCAGCCGACCGGGCCACGGCCGATCGGCCGGCTTGGAGGCGACCCGGGGATCGCCCCAGCGGATCTCGGTGACGCGCTCACCCGGGTCACGGCCGCCGGTCGGCACAGCGGTCGTCACGGCGTCCGGACCGAGCACGCCTTGCACTCGAGCAAGCGCGCGGGCTACCCGGTCGAGCGCCTCCTCAGGCCCCCACAGCCCGAGCTGTCGGCCGGTGTCGGCCGCCACCTGGTCGGGCACCAGGCGGATCAGCGCGAGACCGCCGGTGGGTGCGCCGTCGGGGGAGCGCGCCGTGCCGGAGAGCCAGCCGTCGAGCTGCCAGCGGATGCGGTCGACGATGGCCGGGGCGGTGAGCGCACTGTCGTGGCGCCACAGCCGGGCCAGCCGCTCACCGTGCTCGGTCTCGGCCTCGATGCTGATGCGCTGGCAGGTCAGCCCGTGGTCGGCCAGGCCCGCGGCGAAGCGGTCGGCCAGGCCCTTGGCGGCGAAGAGCACGTGCCCCACCTGGGCCGCGGGCGGGTCCAGCTCGAGCTGCGCGGTGAGCTCCGGCGGTGGCACTCGCGCGGTGACCGGCCGCTCGTCGAGGCCACGGGCCAGTCGGTGGGCGAGAGCGGCGTCCGGTCCGAAGCGACTCACCACGCTGGCCGACGGCAGGCGGGCCAGGTCGCCGAGGGTGTGCACCCCGAGCCGATGCAGCAGGTCGGTCAGCGCCGGCCGTCGCAGCACGTCGACGGCGTACGGCGCGAGGAACTGCCGCGACCTCCCCTCCGGTACGACGACCCACCGGCTCAACGACGTTGTGGGGAGGATCCCGGTCGCTCCGACGACCGCGCAGCTCCCCACAACGGGATGGCCGGTTGGCGGCCGGGCGGCGGAGTCGGTCCCGGGAAACGGAGCGCCGACGGTGTACGCGGCGAGCTCGGCGGCGAAGGGGCCGTCGGCGATGCCGACCCGGGCACCCCGCCCCACGGCAGCGACGGCAGCGGCGGCCAGCGGCTCGTCACCACCGACATAGCGCGACGCCGCGCGCGAAGCCAGTGCACACTGCCCTGGCCGCACGATCTCGAAGCCGGGAGCGATCAGCTCGAGCGCGGCGACGACTGGGGAGAAGGCGGCCGCGTCGCGGTCCGGGTCGTCGGGCACGAGGACCAGGCCGGCGCAGCGGCCCTGGGCCAACCGGCGGCGCAGCCCGGTGGTGATGCCGGCGGCGCGCGCCGCGGCGGATGCGGCGACCACCCGCTGCGCGACGACGACGACGGCGGGCACCTCGGGGGTGATGCCGGCCGCGGTCAGCGGCCAGTCCGGGCAGTCGACGACGAGGGTCCGGATCGGAGCGGTCACGCCGTCTGCACAACCACACTCGACACGTCGTCCGGTACGCCGACCGGCGCAGGTGCCGTGGCCATCACCGGCTCGGCCCGACCCTCGGGTCCAGGCAGCCAGAGGACCGCCGACCGCGGCCGCGCGGCCGCCCCCCGCCCGCTGGCCTGCACCTCGACCCGCCGGGCCCGCAGATGTCCGTGCCCGGACCCCAGCCCCTCCCAGCGGCAGCGGGTCTGGGTCAACCGGATGTCTGCCCCGGCCCACTCGCCGAGGGCGATGACGACCGCCTCGCGTTCGCGGACCCGGGCCGCGAGGCGGCGTACGTCGGACTCCGATCCGCCTCTCCCGGGCCGCACCAGCACGACGTCGAGGGCCTCCACCAGCGTCGCGACGACAGTGGCCCAGGCCGGGCCGGGATGCGCCACCAGCACGAGTCGCTCGAGGTCAATGCCGTGCTCGGCAGCAGCCAGCAGGCCGAGACCGGGCTCCCCGACCGCCGCGCACCACGACCCGGCTTGCGACGGGGCGGCGAGCAGAGCGAGAGCCAGTGACGTCGAGCCGGTGACGGAGATCACGGTGCCCGGTCGCAGTGCACCGCCGGGCAGCAGGGGAGCGATCGCCGGGACGACGGGCAGGAGCGGGTGTCGGCCACCGCGGGGTGCGGCCAGATGGGCCACCTCCGGGACTGCGGTGGCGACGGGCGTCATCGATCGAGTGTCGAACACATGTTCGATATCTGTCAATGACGGGGTTTCCGGCGAACGGAGGGCGAGCCCAGGTTCACTCGGACGGGGTGCGCTGTGGCACGTAGGCGCGCTGCCCACTGCTGCCGACCGCGCCGCCGCAGTCCTCTCGGCGGCGTAGCCAGACGGCTACTTGGCGAAGGTGAAGGTGTAGGTCACCGTCGCGGTGGGCCCACCAAGGCCGTTGCAGGACAGGATGGTGAAGGCACCTGCCTTCTTGATCTTCTGGCTGTAGCTCTCGTCGCCGGGACCGAGAGCCGCTGATTCGTTGATCGTCTCGTCGGCGGCATCGAGGAGAACCAGGTCCCAGTCCCCTACGGCACCAGACAGAGTGACCTTCAGCGTGCCGGCTGCCGGTGCTGTGAAGGGTTCACGATGTTTGTCGGTGGGTGTCGGCAAGCCGGTGCAGAGCAAAGCCAGACCGACCCCGCTGGGAGCAGCAGTCGCCGTGTACGTCTTGGTGATCGGCTTCCGCGGTGGCGCGGCGGACGATGGCAACGCGAGCGCGCCGATTGCCATGAACGCGGTGGCAGTGAGTACGACGCGGCGCATGGCTCTCCTGGACTTGTGGGGGTTGTCGGGAGTCCTTCGCCACAACTGGCGGGTGACCTGCACGGCGCAGTCCGGCTACTGCCGCTTTCGGGCAATGAGCAGGCTGTAGCCGAGGCTGCCTCCGTCGACTGCCTCTTCCGCCTCCCGCAGGATGGCGCGGAGCCGGCGTACAGCCGGCGCCATGGTGAGGGGGCGCAGGCGAGCGCGCACCCTGCCGACCAGCTCGCGAGCGTCGTGGGGGCGGGTCTCCTGATGCACGAGCTCGAGGCGGGCGCGGGCCACGAGATCGGCGTAGCCCGCCGCCGGCAGGGGTCCGGTGAGCCGACGCACGGCGGCGTCGACGGTCGGGTGCGCCCGTCGCAGGTCGAACTCGGCGACGATGTCGGTGATGACTAGTCGACCGCCTGGCGCGAGGGCGCGAGCCATTTCGGCGACTGCCCGCGCCGGCGCGGCAAAAGTGGACACGGCGCACTCGCAGAGCACGACATCGAATGCTCCATCGCGCACCGGCAGCTCGAGTGCGTCGCCCTGAACCGCGGACACACCCCGCCCCCGCGCAGCTCGCACCGATCGTCGCTCGATGTCCACGCTGAGAACTCGGGCGTGGAGCTCGTCGTGCAGCAAGGTGGCCGATGTGCCGGCTCCGCCGGCGACGTCGAGCACTGACGTCTGCGCGACGACCCCGGCAAGATGCGCGGCGTGACGGGTCAGTGCCTGTCCTCCCGGGTGAGCCGACGCACCCAGCAGCCAGCGCGCGACGGCAGAGGAGTAAGAGGTCACCCGCAGACGGTAGGCCGCCGCGACATACGCTGCCGAAGTGACGGTCCTCTTCGCTCTCGATGACATCGCGACGCGACGTGGCTCCGACGACGACCACGTGCACCCACTGGAGGGCCTTAGCGCACGTATCGGCGCGCAGCGCGTCACGGCGATCGTCGGGCCGTCCGGCTCCGGCAAGACGACCGTGCTGCGTCTGCTGAACAGGCTGGAGGAGCCGCACGACGGGGTCGTGTCCTTCCACGGCCAGCCGCTCGCGTCGTACGACGTCCTCGACCTCCGTCGCCGGGTCGGCCTGTTGCAGCAGGTGCCGACGCCCTTCGCCGGCACGGTGCTGGACAACCTTCGGGCCGGCCGGCCCTCGCTCGCCGAGGACGAGGCCATCGCCCTGCTGGCCCGAGCCGGCCTCGAGGCGAGTTTCGCGACGCGCACGGCGACCGAGCTCTCGGGGGGCGAGGCGCAGCGGATGTGCCTCGCCCGCACGCTCGCCGTCGGTCCCGAGGTCGTGCTACTCGACGAGGCGACGTCCGCGCTCGACCCCTTCGCGGTCGCCGTCGTCGAACGCACTGTGCGGGCGCTCGCCGATGACGGGATGACGGTGGTGATGGTCACCCACGACCTGCGGCAGGCCGCTCGGCTGGCCGACGACCTGATCGTGGTGCACGGCGGGCAGGTGGCTGAGCAGGGCCCGGTGGGGGACATGCTGGCCGGCGCGCAGGACCCGCGGGCGCAGGAGTTCCTGCGCGGAGCACTGTGAGTGTGCTGATTGCGACTGGGCTGTTTGGGACTGGGCTCCTTGCGGCTGAGACGACGCGCACATCCGTGCCGGTCCCGCCGATCTGGGGCGTCGCCCTCACCCTGCTGCTGGTCGCGGTCACGGCGTATGTCGCACTCCGGCAGCGCCTCGGCCTCGCCCGCGACCTCCTCGTCGCGACGGTACGGGCCGCGGTGCAGCTTGTGGCGGTCGGGTACGCACTGCGCTTCCTCTTCGAGGAGACCGGACTGCCGGGATCCCTCGGCTGGGTGGCCGGGATGGTGCTGCTCGCCGGGCAGACGGCGCGCGGTCGGGCCATGACCCTGCCGCACGGACGGCGTACGGCGACGCTGGCGATCGGCGCCGCCGCCGTCGCAACTCTCGGGCTGCTGGTCGGCGCACAGGTCATCGACGCGACGCCGCGGATCGTGCTGCCGTTGGGCGGAATGGTGGTCTCCGCCGCGATGACTGGTGCGTCGCTGTCGCTCTCGCGGGTCGCGGACGAGGTGTCGACGTCGCGCGCGGTCGTCGAGGCTCGGCTGGCGCTCGGGTTGCCGTCCGCGCAGGCCTTCGAGCCGCATCTGCGTCTGGCGCTGCGGGCAGCTATCGCACCGGCGATCGACCAGACCAAGGTGGTCGGCCTGATCACGCTCCCCGGCGCGATGACCGGGTTGATCATCGCTGGCGTCTCGCCCGTGGTGGCGATCCGCTACCAGATCATCGTGATGTACATGTATCTCGGGGCCGGCACCGTCGCTGCCCTCGTCGCGGGACGCCTCGCCGGTCGCACCCTCTTTGACGATGCCCACCGGCTCCGTCGTCTCGATCCGACGCCGTCCCGCAAACTCCTAGTTCGCGAGAGCTGGGGGAGGGCGCGATGATGCACGCATGACGATCCACGGTGATCTCCTGGGCGGCCCACCGCCGACGCTGCTCCCGCCGGCAACTGACGCCGACACTGCCCTCGGCGGAGGGGACGATCCGGCGGCAGTCGCTGCCAGATTCCCCGAGCACTCCGCCTCATGGGGGGTGTTGGCCGACCGGGCGTACGCCGGAGCGCGGGTCGTTGAGTCCTATGCCTACGCCCGGACCGGCTACCACCGCGGCCTTGATGCGCTGCGCCGCAACGGCTGGAAAGGATATGGCCCGGTGCCGTGGGCTCACGAGCCCAACCGCGGCTTCCTCCGGTCGCTGAACGCGCTGGGCCGCGCTGCATCTGACATCGAGGAGACGGCTGAGGCCGCCCGGTGCGCTGACCTCCTTCGCGAGTGCGACCCGGTGGCCTTCGCCGAGCTGCCGATGCCGCTGTCGACCGAGGCATAGGCCGGCCGTGGACGACCTGACCTTGACCAACGTCGTGGTCGAGATCGAGATGCATGTCGCTGTCAGCGGTTGGGACCAGGCGCCGCGTCTCTACGCGCTCGTCGACACCGGTGAGCTGCTCGACCGGGAGCCGCACCTGTC
>JBKJUS010000155.1:0-11158 GCA_046590575.1 Mycobacteriales bacterium
GCTCACCATCGCGGACCTCGGGATTTTGCGCGACGTGACGGTGTCGGCCGTCGGTCAGGTCGAGGTGACGATCACCCCGACCTACTCCGGCTGCCCGGCGATGGAGGCGATCCGTGCTGACGTGCTGACGGCGCTGACCGCAGCCGGGTACGCCGACGTCGTCGTACGCCTCGTCCTCGCTCCTGCCTGGACCACCGACTGGATGAGTGAAGCCGGCCGGCGCAAGCTCGTCGCCTACGGCATCGCGCCGCCCACCGGTCACGCGGCTGTGCGCGGTCGCGCGCCGATCGCCCTCGCGCTGTCGGTGCGCTGCCCGCAGTGCGGCTCGCCAGACACGGCCGAGGTGAGCCGCTTCGGGTCGACCGCGTGCAAGTCGCTGTGGTCGTGCCGCGCGTGCCTCGAGCCCTTCGACCACTTCAAAGCGATCTGAGCTATGTCCCGACCGCCCAGCCCGCCCCCCATCTCCCGACCGTCCGGCGTTTCCCGCAAGGAAGTCGGCCTCGTTCGGACTTCCCGTGGGTGAAACGCCGGACGGTCCACCACAGGCGGCCGTCACCCGGCGGCACGCCGTCTTCCACCAACTCACCGTCGCCGCCGTCGAGCCCCTCGTCGACGACGCCGTCACGATCACCTTCGACGTGCCGTCCGAGCTGCGTGAAGAGTTTCGGTTCACCCAAGGCCAGCACCTGACGTTGCGTACGACGATCGACGGGGCCGAGGTCCGTCGTAACTACTCGATCTGCGCGCCCGTCTCCCCAGGCCGGCTGCGGGTCGCGGTCAAGCGGCTGGACGGCGGTGTGTTCTCGACGTGGGCGACGTCAGAGCTGCAGCCCGGCGACGAGGTCGACGTGATGACGCCGACCGGTCGCTTCCACGTCGCGCTCGACCCCACGGCGACGCGTCACCACGCCTTCATCGCTGCGGGCAGCGGCATCACGCCGGTCCTGTCGCTGCTGATGACGACGCTCGAGGTCGAGTCGTTGAGCAAGTGCACCCTCGTCTACGGCAACCGCACGACGAGCAGCGTGATGTTCCTCGAGGAGCTGCAGGACCTCAAGAACATCTATCCCGAGCGCTTCGTGCTCATCAATGTGCTCTCGCGTGAGCCGCAGGACGTCGAGCTCTTCTCGGGCCGCATCGATGGGCCCAAGCTGCAGCGGCTGCTGGCCACACTGCTGCCCGCGGAGTCGGTCGACGAATGGTTCTTGTGTGGGCCGTTCGCGATGGTGGAGACCGCGCGGGCGACGTTGCTCGATGCTGGTGTCGACCCGGCGCACGTGCACCTCGAGCTCTTCCACGTCGAGGGCGAGCCGGTGCGGACGCGCCCCGCTGCGGTGGCGACCAGCGCCGACGACGCAACGAGCACCGTGACGATCGTCCTCGACGGCCGGGCGACCACCTTCGAGCTCGCGCCGTACGCCGAGTCGATCCTCGACGCTGCGCTCAAGGCGCGCGGCGATGCGCCGTACGCGTGCAAGGGCGGCGTGTGCGGCACCTGTCGCGCCAAGGTCGTGGTCGGCGCGGTCGAGATGGACCGCAACTACGCCCTCGAAGCCGAGGAGGTCGCCGTCGGCACCGTGCTCGCCTGCCAGTCGCACCCCACGACCCCCACTGTCACCCTCGACTTCGACCAGTAGCCGGCTAGCGCGCACTCTGTCGGTGGCCAGCACCGCCGGGGACACCTGAGGCTGATTGACCACGATAATGACCGGTCATTAATATGGTCACATGGTACGACGGATGACGGCGACCGCAGTCAAGGCAGGGATTCTGGCATTGCTCGACGAGGTCGCGGACGGGGACGAAGTCGAGATCACCAAGCACGGGCGGGTAGTTGCCCGGCTGGTGCCGGCGACCGGCCCGCATGCTCTTCGGGGCCGGCTGGAGGGCGTGGCGAGAAGTGCGGCCACAGACGAGGAGCTCTTCTCGACCGGGGCAGCGTGGGAACTGGCGTGAGCACTGTGCTGCTCGACACTCACGTCCTGCACTGGTTGTCCGCCGAGCCGGCCCGGCTCAGCCGCAAGGCGACGGCCGCTATCGAGTCCGCTGACGACCTGGCAGTGGCGGCCATCAGCTGGTTCGAGCTGGCCTGGCTCGCCGCTCACGAACGCATCACGGTGACGGTGCCGATCCGGTCGTGGCTCGAGGAGCTGGCGACTCAGGTGCGCACCCTGGGGATCACTCCGGCGATCGCCGGCGCTGCGGTCGCGCTTCCGACGTCCTTTCCTGGCGACCCTGCCGATCGGCTGATCTTCGCGACCGCCGTCGAGCACGGGTGGCACCTTGTCACCAAGGATCGTCGGCTCCGCGACCACGACCGCCGGGGCAAGGTGACGCTCTGGTGAGCCCGCACAGGCCGTGCGGGCCCCAACTCGCCGAGCGACGTCAGTAGACGAGCGCCTGGGCGCCGTCGGCCGTGATCTCGCCGACGAAGGCCTGTGCCCCGGCGATCCGCACGCCGGGCAGCACGTCCTCCGCAGTGATGGACCGCCGCGCCGCGCATTGGGTGCACAGCGTCACCTGCCCGCCCACGAGCACCGCTTCGAGGAGCTCTACCAAAGGCGCCGAGTGCGGGAGCGAGAAGTCCGCCGCCCGCCCAGGCACGGCGAACCACGACGCCTCGCCAGTCAGCCACAGTGACACGGAGAGTCCCGACGCCACCCCCACCGCCGCGACGGTGAACGCCTGCGCGCACCGCTCGGGCGCGTCCGCACCGGCCGTGATCTTGACCACCAAGGAGCGTTCCATGGCACCGGACGGTACGCCGGATTCGTCTGCGCGTCTGCGCGGTCGCGGCGTACCGTGCGATCAACCCGACCGGTGCGGACGTGGAGAATCTGAGTTGACGGTGCGACGCAGGTGGCGGCCGGCCCTCGGCTACGCCGTGCTTGCGACGCTGCTGGCCGGGTCGCCGTCCTCCGCCCAGACGCCCACACCGAGCAGTGCCCCGGAGCCGATGGGCGTCGCCCTCGCCCCCAAGCCGGGTACGCCGGGGATCAGCCCCTCGGGCTCGCATTTCGAGTTTGGCCGCGTCGACATCGGCGCGACGAAGCGCGGCGTCCTGGTGGCCCGCAACCTCGGCGACACGACGGAGACGGTGCAGCTCTACGGCGCCGATGCCATCCCCGCCCGGGGCGGCGGCTTCGGCTTCACGCCGAGCGGCGAGACAGCCAAGGACGTCGGCGCGTGGATTCGGCTGGATATCCGTCGCATCATCCTCGGCCCGCGCGCGGAGCAGACGGTCAGCTTCGAGGTGGTCGTCCCAGCCGGCGCTTCGGCCGGCGAGCACATCGGTGGGGTCGTCGTCGAGCCGGTCGAGTCCGTCTCAGGTGGCGGATTCCGGGTCGGCACCCGCGTCGCGGTCGGGATCTACCTCACCGTCGCGGGCAGCGGCGCGGCTGCCTTACAACCATCGTTGACCATCACGAAGCTGCGCGCTCCGGTGAGCAAGGGGCAGGCGTGCCCGCGGATCGCCTATGCCAACAACGGCACTGCAGTCCTCGACCCCACTGCGACGATCACGGTCGACCCGGGCTTCGGCCGCAAGCCCGTGAGCTATCCGGCCGGCAAGGTCGGCGGTCTCCCTCCAGGGGCGGCGGTCGAGGTCGACCTGCCGTGTGTCCGCAAGGTACCGATCGGGTCCTCGCGGCTGACGGTCACGCTCGACTACCCCGGCGGGTCCGCGGGTCGTGCCGTCGGCGTGAGCCGTTGGCCGTTCTCCGTCGTCGCAGCCGGATTGCTACTCCTGCTCCTCTTGCTGGCGCTGCTGTGGTTATTCCTCGCTCGGCGTAGAAACGACCGCGATGATGAGGCGACTGTCATCCCGGTGAACTAGGGAGAATGGCTCTAACGGGCCATACGTTGTGGAGCAGGATCCACCGATATTTGAGGACCTGGCTCACATTCGATGTGCCACGGATCCACACTCGAGGACCCTCCAATGAGCCGTCGCCACCTGGCCGCCACCGCCGCCGGACTCGCCGCTGTCTGCGCGCTCGGCGTCGCACCGCAGACGGCCTTTGCGGCGGCCGGGACCGGCACGGTCGTGGACACGTTGACCGCGACGGTCGTCGCCGGTGGACTGACCATCGCGGGGGCCGGCGCGGCTGTCGCGCTGAACCCATCACCGGGATCGTGGAGCACACCCGCCGGTACGACGCTGCTGACGATGACCGACACGACGGGTTCGACAGCTGGCTGGACCGTCACTGCGGCGTACGCCGCCGTTGGTGGTGTCACCGACCTCGGCGGGGCCAACGTCCAGGTCAGCGTCACCGACGTCGTACCGGACGTGGCACTCGCACCGCTGTTGACCGTGAACGGATTGAGCCCGGTGACCGCAGCGGCGTTGACCGGCCCGGTGGCCGTCATGTCGAGCGGCACCGCGACCGGCGCCGGGATCTCCACCGCGCGCGTCGGCTACCGGGTCAAGGTGCCCACGACCGCTGCAGTCGGCGCGGTCTACGGCGGCACTGTCACCTACACGATCGCGAGCGTCCGCTAGTCGGCCGGGCCGTTCATCTCCGCAGTACGCCGAAGACGCGCGCCGAGTGTTGCGTCGTACCGCGGAGTTGAACAACGCGCTTGACTCACCGATGCCGGACAACTCACCCGCGACGCTGAGGCTCAATCAGCCAGCAGGGCCCGACTGATGATCATCTTCTGGATCTCGGTCGTGCCGCCGCCGATCGAGGCGAGCTTCGAGTCACGCAGCGCCCGCTCGGCGGAAAAGTCCTTGGTGTAGCCGTAGCCACCGTGGATCTGGATCGCTTCGAGGGCGTTCTCCACGGACACCCGACCGACGACCGCCTTTGCGATCGACGCTTCGACCGAGTGCGGCAGACCGGTCTGCTTGAGCCAGGCCGCCCGGTAGACGGCGGTACGCGCGATCTCGAGATTGATCTTCATGTCCGCCAACTTGTGCGCGATGACCTGGAAGTCGGCGATACGTCGGCCGAACTGCTTCCGTTCCTTGGCGTACGCCACCGCGTCCGTCAGTGTCGCCTGCATCCCGCCGACAATCGATGCGAGCATCACCGTGCGTTCCCAGTCGAAGCACTCGAAGGCGATGCGCCACAGCGCTTCACCCTCCGGCCCCAGCATTGCCGACTCCGGCACCCGGCAGTCGGTCAGCACGATCTCCGACGTCGGCGACGACCGGCAGCCCAGCTTGTCGAGGTCTCGCGCGACGGCAAAGCCCGGGTTGGTCGTGTCGACCAGGAAAGCGCTGCACCCCTGCCCTGGACCCGTGTCCGGGTTGGTGCGGGCGAGCACGGTGCACACCGACGCGGTCGAGCCGTTGGTGATGAAGATCTTCGTGCCGTTGAGCACCCAGTCGGAGCCGTTGCGTACGGCGGTCGTGCGGATCGAGCCGGCGTCGGAGCCGGCCTCCGGTTCGGTGGAAGCCCACGCCCCAAGCATGCCGCCGTCGCAAAGCCCGGGTAGCCACTCCTGCTGCTGCGCGACCGTGCCGTGCAGCCAGATCGGCACTGCGCCGATGACCCAGTGGGCACCGAGGGAGAGGGTGAGCCCGCCGTCGCGGCCGCCCTCGCCGATCGCCTCGTTGGCCAGAGCGCAGTCGACGATCGAGGCGCCCGCGCCGCCGAGTGCAGACGGAATTGGCAACCCCGCGAGACCCTGCGCGGCGAGCGACGTCCACACCGCCGGATCCCAGCGTGAGTCGCGGTCGCGGTCAGCCGCGCCCGGCGCGACCACGTCGCGTGCCCAGTCGAGGACGGAGCGACGGAAAGCCTGCTGCTCGGCCGTGATGGTGAAGTCCACTAGCCACCTGCTCCACGCATCAGCCGCCAGATGGCGTAACCAGCCCCCGCAGCAATCGCCAGAAATGCCGCAACCAGCACCAGGGTGCCTCCGGTCTGCGCCATATGGCCGAGCCTAGTCGGGCGGGGGAACTACCCGGTGCGACGCCAAAGATGACCCGCTCGTGCTATGTGCTCGCAGGGTGGTGAGGACGAACTATTCCCTAACGCCGGGAACTGTCCTGCACCTCGCAAAGGAGCATCACGATGTCTCTCACCCTGAAGAGCAAGCTGGCCGTCACCGTCGCGGCCCTCGGCACCGCGGCCGGCGTCGCCGGCCTCGGCACCTTCGGTACTTTCACCGACACGACCAGCGCCTCGCTGCCGGTCGACTCCGGCATCGTGGATCTCAACCTCGGCGCGGTCGGCGCGGCCAACCGGCTGACTGTCGCGGCTGTTGACGTCGTCCCCGGCGACACGATGCAGCGCGCGTTCACGCTGTCCGGTGGCACCAGCACCTCGCCGCTCGCCACCGTCACTCTGACCAGTGTCGCGTCGACCTCTTCTGCCCTCGATACCACCGCGACCACCGGTCTGCAGGCAAAGATCGAGAAGTGTTCGGTCGCCTGGGTGGAGGCGGGGGTCTCCCCGGCGTACACCTACACCTGCGCCGGTGTGACGACCACCGTGATGGCTGAGCGGGACATCATCGGCAGCGCTGTGGCGGTCACCGGCCTCGACTCACTGACCACTGC
The DNA here is from genome assembly GCA_046590575.1 of Mycobacteriales bacterium. Classification (GTDB taxonomy): domain Bacteria; phylum Actinomycetota; class Actinomycetes; order BP-191; family BP-191; genus DATLNF01. Next base: position 6,515 of record JBKJUS010000155.1, read on the forward strand.
CGGTGCCACCGACAACCTCCGGATGACAGTCACCCTGCCGGCTGCGGCGGGCAACGCGCTTCAGAACCTGGCGAGCACGGTCGCCTTCACGTTCACCGGCACCCAGCGCGCCGCGACGAACAAGTAGCACCTAGCACCTAGACCCAGCGAGGTGGGGGTCGTCCGGGAGGCCGGCCCCCACTCTCGGGTGTGAGAGGGAGGCGAGATTCGATGGGCCGCAACCAGCTCCGCACCTACCGTGCGCCGCACGGCCTGTTCCGCAAGCGTCGCCCGCTGCGTCGTACGGCCGTCGTCGCGCTCGACCTGGTCGGCCTCATCGCCGTCCTCGCCCTCGGCGCTCTGGCCGTCGGCCCGCATATCGCCGGCTACCGCACCCTGACGATGCTCACCGCGAGCATGCGTCCGCACTTCCCGCCCGGCGCGGTCGTCGTCGTCACCGAGGAGCCGGCATCGAACCTGAAGGCGGGCGACGTCATCACCTTCAACGCGCCGACCCCGGACCGACCGGTCGTCACCCACCGCGTCACCAGTGTCGACCACACCGGGGCGAAGCCCAAGGTCGTCACGAAGGGCGACGCCAACAACGCCGACGATCCGTGGGGCGCGTTCACGATCGACGCGCCGACGGTGTGGCGGGCCCGCGGTGCGGTGCCGCTTGCCGGCCACGCGATCGCCGCGCTGCGCGACCCAAATGCGCAACTCGCGCTCACCCGCGTGGTTCCTCTGATGTTGCTCGGCTGGCTGCTCATCTCGGTGTGGCGTCCGGATGACTCGACGGCGTGACCTTGCGCGGTCGGCCGCGGTGCTGCTCGTGAGCATCGCGGTCCTCTCCGCTACCCCGGCACAGGCAGTCTTCAACGACGTCACCGCCTCCCCGGCGATCTCGGTGAGCTCCGCGTTGCTCGCGCCACCCACCGGGCTGGCCGCCGCGAACGGCTGTGTGCTCACTATCCCGAGGGTGGTGCTGACGTGGACCGCGACGACGTCGACATTCGCGACCGGGTACCAGATCTACCGCAAGATCGGGGTGGGTGCATTCCTGCCATTGGCGACGGTGTCCGGGCGCACGACGACGACGTACACGGACACGCCTGTGCTGGTGGCCACCACCTATACCTATTACGTCGCCGCAAGTATCCAGGGCTGGAGCGCGGACTCCAGCTCGGTCTCGATCACGACGCCGGCATTGTGCATCTAGCCGCGCGGCGGTTGTATCCATGGGAAACTTCGCAGATCGCACGCGTCAGGACCATCGCACGAACGGTGCACCCCGTCGCGTCTTGCTCCCGCTGAGGACGACGACCACGATGAAGGGCATCCCGGACCGCATCACCGACCCGGCGCGTCTCGCGGTGATCTCCCGGCTCGACCTGGTCGGCCACCTCGGTGACGGCGGCCTCAATGCGGTAGTCGAGACTCTTGCGGTCGGCTGTCGGGTGCCGACTGCGGTCGTCACCGTCGTGACTCCCGGTCGACAGACCTACCCGGCCGAGAGAGGCATCGGCGCTGCTTGCACAGAGGTGTCGGACGACCTGAGCTTCTGCGCGGAGGTAGTGCGCACCGGTTCCGCGTTTCGGGTCGCCGACGCACGCGAGCACCCGGTGTTCGCGCAGAACCCGCTGGTGATCGCGGGTGCAGTCAGGGCGTACGCCGGCGAGCCGCTCATGCACGCCGGCGAGGTGATCGGCGCGGTGTCCATCTTCGACCGTGCCCCGCGGGTCTTCACCGCGGAAGCCCTCACTGTTCTGCACGCCCAAGCGCAGCTCGCTGCCACTGTCATCGCGCTACGCGCCTCCGCGGCCTGGGACCCCATGACCGGGCTTGCGTCCAGGTCGATGCTGCTCGACCGGATGGAGCGAGCACTGGCTCGCGCGGGTCGCACGGGGGACCACGCGGCACTCGTCGTGCTCAACGTGACGGGCATGGCGATCGTCAACGGCACGGTGGGCTCCGCCGAGGGAGACCGCTACCTCCAGACGGTGGCAGAACGCCTGCAGTCGGGGTGCGGGCCTACCGACAGCGTGGCCCGCGTCGGCGGTGACGCATTCGCCGTGCTCTTCGACGGCGTGGGATCTGCCGAAGACGCGCGCGCCCGCTCTGCCGCGCTGGTGACGCTTGTGTCCGTGCCCGTGGTGATCGGCGGGGCGGCGATTCCGGTGACCCTGCGCTGCGGTCTGGCGACGGCGCCGCGGGGAAGCGCCGATGCCCTGCTGGCCGCCGCCGAGCGCTCGGCGACGCGCGCCTCGGCGAAGGCGTTCGGTGCCGATGTCGACGACGAGCAGGCGTCGCGCAAGGACGAGCTGCGACGGGCGATTGATGGCGATGAGCTCGTGCTGCACTACCAACCGGTGGTGGACCTCGTCACCAGCCGCATGGTGGCGGTCGAGGCCCTCGTTCGATGGCAGCACCCGCGGCTCGGGCTGCTCTCGCCCGCGGCGTTCATCCCCCTCGCCGAGGAGGTGGGGCTGATCGAGGACCTCGGCGCCTGGGTGCTCCGCGCGGCGGCGGCCCAGGCCACGCTCTGGCAGCAGCTGTCGCGGCGGATCGACATCGCAGTCAACCTCTCGCCGCGCCAGCTCGCCGACACGGGCTTCGCGCCCTGGGCGTTGCGGGTGCTCGCCACTGCCGGCGCCTCGGCCGAGGGAATCATCCTTGAGGTCACCGAGAGCGCACTGCTCGACCAGCCGCACGCGACCGACACCCTCGCGACGCTCCGGCGCGCGGGCATCCGGCTGGCTCTCGACGACTTCGGCACCGGCTACTCGTCGCTGTCCTACCTACGCCGCTTTCCCGTCGACTTCATCAAGATCGACCGGTCCTTCATCGCGGGGCTCGGCTCCCACCGCGATGACGACGCCATCGTGGCGTCGGTGGTCAGCCTCGCGCGCAACACTGGCAAGGTCGTCATCGCCGAAGGTGTCGAGACCGTCGAGCAGCTCGCCCTGCTGCGCTCCCTCGGTGTCGCGCAGGCGCAGGGCTTCTTGTGGGCCCGCGCGCTGCCTGCGGCCGAGGTCCTCCACTGGGCCGACGCGGCGGAGAGCTCTGGTCTGCTGGCGACGAGTGCGGCTCCCGCTCCATCGAAACCTCGCGTCGCGCTACTCCTCCGTCCAGGCAGCTCGGAGGAGCTCATCATGGCGATGCATGCCGATGGCGCGTCCTTGCACACGATCGCCGCGCTGCTCAACAGCGAGGGCCGCCGTACGACGAAGGGCGTGCGCTGGCACGTCCGTACCGTCGCGCAGGTCATCGCTGCGCAGGTCGTCGAGCAGCCGGCGTAACTGTGCCCCGCCGGCGTAATCCGGGCCAGAGCGCAGACAACCCCCGGGTGCTTCCTCGACGACGACGCTGTTGCGTGTCGCGAGGGCCGGCTGGACGAGTGCCGGCACCCGGGGGCGCGGTGTCTGCCTTGGTATCCGCCGTACGCCGACGAAGGCGTGCGGGTGGATCCGTCAGGCCTTGGTCTGGCGGCTAGCGGGCAGCCACCTCACGTGTCCTGGGTATATGCATCTACCGGACCACCTCCCTCCTCGTGTCCGACCACGGTAAGCCCGCCGGCCCGACCCCGCAACGGCAAATTCGGCGAGCCCCAGCTAGGGCTGACGGCGACCGGCGGGGAGGACGGCGTACGCCGTCGACTGCAGCAGGGCACGGTCGGCCGTCACCAGAGTGAGGCCGTGCACGTGCGCCGTGGCAGCGATGAAGCGATCCGCGGGGTCGTCGTGCGGCAAGGCGAGGGACCTGCTGGCCCGCGCGACGTCACGGGTCAGCGGTGCGTCGCGTACGGGGAGCGACTGAAGCGCCTGGTCGAGCCAACTGGCAGCGGGACCGCTGGGCGTCAGCCGCCCTCGTTCGACCAGAAGTGCCGCCTCCCAGATGCTGATGGACGAGAGCCACAGCTCGCTGCCGCGGTCGGCAATCGTGCGGCGGACGCGGGATTTGAGGCGGTCCGGCTCGAGTAGCGCCCACAGCCAGACGTGGGTGTCGAGCAGGAGCTTCACCGCAGGGCATCCCACTGGTCGGGGGAGAGGACCGGCGCCACGAGGTCGTCGAACATCGTCGCTGTACCGGCGAGAGCACCGAGTGGGCGAGCCGAGCTTTCGGTGGCCGAGTGCGGGACGACCTCCGCGACCGGGCGTCCGCGTTTGGTGACGAGTACGGGCTCACCGGTGTCCTGCACGCGCTGGAGCACAGCGAGGCAGGTGGCCTTGAAGGTGGAGATCGACATAGTTTCCACGGCAGACAATCGTACCATGGTCAGATGACTATGGTCATCGCCCGGGTGCGGTTCGACGCGCGCTGCCCAGCCCACCCGGCCAAAACCCGCGCCCGGGTGGCGCCTCAGCCAAGCCGGACAGCCGAGAGAGTCACCCCAGCCATCGTCGCCAGGGAGCCGAGGACGCTGAACACCAGCGTGCGGGTCTGCGCATTCATCCGGTCGAACATGCGCTCCGAGAGCTGGCTCATCTCGGCGCGCAGCGCAGCCTGGCTCAGCGCGATGTCGCGCTGAATCAAAGTGTGCAGCTGGTCGAGGTCGCGCTTGGTGGCGACGTCGGCCCAGCCGACCGGCGGCAGGTGCTCCATGAGAATGAGTGCTGCCTCCTCGCCGAGGGCGCCTTCGAGCCGGACGAACATCGCGTGCCGCGA
>JBKJUS010000018.1:0-5569 GCA_046590575.1 Mycobacteriales bacterium
TGGCTGATGATCAGCACCGTCTTGGGACAGGCGCGCAGCGAGTCTTCCAGCCAGCGCTTCCCGGCGACGTCGAGGTAGTTGTCCGGTTCGTCGAGCAGGAGCACGTCGGCGTCGCCACGCAGCAGCGCCTGAAGGGCCAGCTTCTTCTGCTCACCTCCGGACAGGGTCCGGACAAGCCGGTGCTCGCAGTCGGTCAGGGACCAGCCGAGTGCCGACGTCGTACAGGTGTCCCACAGCACTTCGGCGGTGTATCCGCCGGCATCGCCCCACCCGGACAGCGCGTCGGCGTATCGCATCTGGGTGCGCTCGTCGTCGGCCTCCATCATCGCCAGCTCGGCCTTCTCGAGCACCTCAGCGGCGTTGCGCACCGCCGTCGGGGCAAGACCGAGCAGGAGGTCACGGATCGTCGAGTCGTCGCGGATCGAGCCGATGAACTGCCGCATGACTCCCAGGTGGCCGCCCACAGTGACCGCGCCCGACGCCGGCACGAGGTCACCGCTGATCAGCCGCAGCAGCGTCGTCTTGCCGGCCCCGTTGGCCCCTACGAGGGCGACGTGCTGGCCCTCACCAACACGAAACGAGGTGTCGTCGAGCAGGGCTCTGCCGTCCGAAAGGGAGTAGGTGAGGTGGCTGACCTCCAGATGGCCCATGAGCACCACGGTCCCATGTCGGGCCGACCGAGGTCACGCCCATTATCCGGCGCCGTACTGGCGTACTCTGCGCCGCGAAGGGGGTGCACATGCCGACGTACCGAGTCGCGACGGACATCGATGCTGAGCCGGCGGCGGTTTTCGCCGCGGTCGCGGACCTCACCGGGCACACGTCATGGGCGGCGGACCCTATTGAGGTAACGCCTGCCGACAGCACGCCGGTCGCGCCGGGCAAGTGCTATCGGTCGACGGCGACCTCGAAGGGCAAGTCCTTCACCGCTGACCTCGTGGTGACCGAGTACGACGCGCCGCGGCGCTTCGCGTTCACCGCAACCGACGCCACGGGCTGCTACCAGCACCGGTTCACCGTGTCGCCAGCCGGCACTGGCGCTCGGGTGGAGCGGGAGATCCACGGAGACCTCACGTTGTCCCAGCGCCTGCTCTTCACCCTCGTCTACCTGCCGGTGAAGCGACCCAGTGCGCGCAAGGCGATGGCTGCGCTCAAAGCGTTCGTCGAGGAGGGATCGTGACTGTGCGCCAGCCACCACGGTGGTCGGAGATACGCCGGTTCGTCGAGCCGTCGCTGCGCCGAGGCACTCGGGACCCGCTTGCCCGCGTCCGCACCGTCGCCGACTTCCAGCGCATGGCGCGTCGGCGCACGCCCGGCGCGGTCTACGACTATGTCGCTGGGGCCGCCGAACGCGAGCTGAGCATGGCTCGATCCACGGAGGCGTTCGACCGCGTGGTCTTCCACCCGCACGTGCTCCGGGACGTGTCCTCCGTCGACACCTCGACGACGGTGTTGGGCAAGCGCATTCCGTTTCCGGTGGTGCTGGGCCCGACGGGGTTCACCCGGATGATGCACACCGAAGGGGAGCCGGCGGTCGCCCGTGCAGCGGGTCGGGCCGGCTTGCCCTACACGCTGTCAACCCTCGGTACGACGTCGGTGGATCGGCTGGCGGCCGTAGCGCCGGACACGGATCGATGGTTCCAGCTCTACGTGTGGCGCGACCGGTCTCGCAGCTTGGAACTGATCGAGCGCGCGGCGGATTGTGGCTACTCGACATTGGTCCTCACGGTCGACGTTCCTGTGGCCGGCGCTCGGCTGCGCGACGTCCGCAACGGGCTGACCATGCCGCCGACCCTGTCCTTGCGCACGCTGCTGAGCATGGCGTCGCGGCCGAGGTGGGTGTTCGACGCGTTGACGACCGAGCCCCTTGCGTTCGAGTCTCTCGGCGCGGCCGAGGACCTGATGGGCCTCATGAACACGGTGTTCGACCCGGCCGTGACCATTCGCGACATCGAGTGGCTGCGTTCGGTGTGGTCCGGATCGATCGTCGTGAAGGGCATTCAGCGTGCGGATGACGCGAAGGAGATAACGGCCGCGGGTGCCAACGGGATTGCGGTGTCCAACCATGGCGGGCGCCAGCTCGACCGGGCCATCGCCCCGTTGGACCTGCTCCCCGACGTCGTCGACGCGGTCGGCGGTGCTGCCGAGGTCTATCTCGACGGCGGTATCCGGTCCGGCGCGGACGTGGCCGCCGCGGTAGCGCTTGGCGCCACGGCAGCCTTCATCGCCCGGCCCTACCTCTACGCCTTGATGGCCGCTGGCGAGCCAGGCGTCGACCACCTCCTCACGCTGCTGCGCGACGACTACCGCCGAACCCTCCAACTGCTCGGAGTGACCGGCACGAGGGAGCTGAGCCGCGACCTGGTGTCCGTAGGCCGCTAGCCATCGTGTGCGAATTTGAGTGATTGATCGTTAGCGAACATCGGTCGTACGATTCGCCGATGGATCCTGAGCTGCCTGACCTCACCGCAGAGTGCCCCGCCACGCCAGCCCAGATCGCGTCGTACCGCGACGACGGACACGTTCTCGTCCGGGGCATTGCGAGCTCGGCCGAGATCGGCGCGTGGGGGCCGGTGATCAAGGACGTCACGATGGCCCACTCGGACGAGGACAAGTCGATCGAGCAGGACGAGACCGTCCGCGACGCCATCATGCAGATTCAGAATCTCTGGCAGCTCGACGAGCGGGTGCGCGAGTTCGTCTTCGCTCCGCGCTTCGCGCGGGTAGCAGCCGACTTGCTCGGTGTCGACGCGTTGCGCATCTACCACGACCAGGCGGTGTTCAAGCCGGCGGGTGGCGCCAACACGCCGTTCCACCAGGACCAGTACTTCTTCCCGCTCGACGGCGACGAGATCATCACAATGTGGATCCCGCTGGTCCCCGTCACTGCCGAGATGGGGAGCATGACGTTCGCCTCGGGCAGCCACCTGCTCGGTTCACTCGGTGACCTAGCCCTCTCCGACACGTCGGAGCGCTACTTCCAGGACCTGGTCAAGGAGAAAGGCATTCCGCTGCACAACCACGGCGCGATGTCGTTGGGCGACGCGACGTTCCATGGTGGCTGGACCCTGCACACCGCCCCGCCCAACCCCACGCCGCATTTGCGCGCCGTGATGACGGTGATCTGGTACGCCGATGGCCTGCGCGGCATCGAGCCGCAACACCACTGGCACGAGAAGGACTACGCGAAGTGGCTGCCCGGCGTTGCGCCGGGTGAGCTCGCCGCCAGCGAGATCAACCCAGTCGTATGGCGCCGGTCGTGACGCCGGAGTCCTCATCGGCGGGCGCCACGACGCCACCGCTGCTCAATGACACGATCGGGGCGAACCTCGCGGCCACCGCAGCCGGTCGGCCGGCGGCCGAAGCGCTGGTGTCGCGCCACCAAGGGCTGCGTTATACCTATGCCGAGCTCGACCGGGCGGTCGACGAGATCGCGGCCGGTCTGCTGAACCTCGGTCTCGAGGTCGGCGACCGCCTCGGCATCTGGAGCCCCAACTGCGCGGAGTGGGTGCTCGTGCAGTACGCCACGGCCCGCCTCGGCGTCATCCTGGTGACGGTCAACCCGGCGTACCGCACCTCCGAGCTCGAGTACGTGCTGCGCCAGTCGGGCGCCCGGGTGCTCGTCGCGGCGCCGGCGTTCAAGACCTCGGACTACCGCAGCATGGTCGACGAGGTGCGCCCATCGGTGCCGTCGCTCGAGACGGCCTTGTACCTCGGGTCGCCGGAGTGGGCGGACCTGGTCGAGTCAGGGAGAGCGGCGGGGACCGACGGGGTACGCCGGAGGGAGGCCAGCCTGCGGCCCGACGACCCGATCAACATCCAGTACACCAGCGGCACGACGGGGTTCCCGAAAGGCGCGACACTGTCGCATCGCAACATCCTCAACAACGGGTTCTTCGTCGGCGAGCGATGTGGCTACACCGATGCTGACCGGGTCTGCGTCCCGGTGCCCTTCTATCACTGCTTCGGCATGGTGATGGGCAACCTCGGCTGCACCAGCCACGGAGCGTGCATCGTCATCCCCGACGCAGCTTTCGACCCGACTGCGGTGCTCGAGGCAGTGCAGGCCGAGCGGTGCACCAGCCTGTACGGCGTACCGACGATGTTCATCGGGATCCTCGATCACCCCGACTTCGAGTCCTACGACCTCACCTCGCTGCGCACCGGGATCATGGCTGGCTCGCCGTGCCCGGTCGAGGTGATGAAGCAGATCGTCAGTCGGATGCACATGGACGAGGTGACTATCTGCTACGGCATGACCGAGACCTCCCCCGTGTCCACGCAGACGGAAGCAGGGGACTCCCTTGATCGTCGCGTATCGACTGTCGGTCGCGTGCACCCGCACGTCGAAGTGAAGGTGGTCGACCCGGAAAGCGGCGCCACCATGCCGCGGGGTGAGGCCGGCGAGCTCTGCACTCGCGGTTACTCCGTCATGTCCGGCTACTGGAATGACCCGGCAAAGACCGCCGAGGCCATCGACGACGACGGGTGGATGCACACCGGCGACCTCGCGACGATGGATGAGGAGGGGTTTCTCAATATCGTCGGGCGGTCCAAGGACATGATCATCCGGGGCGGCGAGAACGTCTATCCGCGGGAGATCGAGGAGTTCCTCTACTCGCACCCGTCTGTCGCCGACGTGCAGGTCGTCGGCGTACCGGATGCGAAGTACGGCGAGGAGATCCTCGCCTGGGTCAAGCTCCGCGACGGCCACGAGGAATCTGCTGAAGAGATTCGCCAGTACTGCCGTGGGCGCATCGCACATTTCAAGGTGCCGCGCTATGTGCTCTTCACGGCTGACTTTCCGATGACGGTGACCGGCAAGATCCAGAAGTACCGACTTCGCGAGCTCGGCGTGGAGCAGCTTGCGCTGCTCGACGGCGCGGCGGCCGGGGCCGGCTGACTCGCCGACGCGTCGAGCTCACGGTCAGGTAGTCGAAAAGAGGGCCGCGATCATGTCTGCGGCTCCCTCGGGCGCGCCGACCTCCAGCGCGATGCCTCGGACGTCGACGGTAATGGCGGGCTCCGCTGGCCGACGGCGATGCTGCTGTGACACCGTCTTGGTGCGAGCTACTCTCGGCCGATGATTGAGTTCGAGGGATTCACCGACTCCCACCTCGAGGCGTTCCGCCGGTGGCAGGCCGTGTCGTACGGCGTACTCGCTGAAGTAGCCGCGCAGATCACTCCGGGAGTCACCGAGCGGGATGCGACGCGGTGGGCGATGAAGGCTTACCGGCGGGAAAGCGCGGAGCGCTACTTCCACCTGCCGGTTGCACTCTTCGGTGATCGCACGACGCTGCCCGACGCACCGTGGACCACGGAGTCGTTCTTCCCGACCGACCGGGTGCTGGCGGAGGGAGACGCCGTCGTCCTCGACGCGTCGCCGATGTTCGAGGGCTATCTCGTCGACACGGCGATCTCCTTCGCCGTCGGCGCGAACCCGTCGCACGACGCTGCGAAGGCCGACGACCTGGCCTACCGCGACACGATCCTCAGCGCGGTGCGCTCCGGCGGCACCTTTCGGGAGATCGCGACGGCGGTCGACGCCGACATGACTGCCCGGGGCGAC
>JBKJUS010000129.1:0-13614 GCA_046590575.1 Mycobacteriales bacterium
CGGCATCCGGGGCAGAGCCGTTCGATGAGGACGGGTTCTACCGCACCGGTGACGTCTTCGAGCTGGCCGCTGACGAGCAGGGTGACCTTCGTTACTTCTGCTACGTCGACCGGGCCAGGGACATGATCATCCGCGGCGGCATGAACATCTCACCGGCTGAGGTCGAGAGCCTGATCCAGGGTCACGCGAAGGTCGCCGAGGTCGCGGTGGTCGGCTGCCCGGACGACGTCATGGGCGAGCGGTCCTGCGCGTTCGTCGTACCTCGCGACGGTGTCGAGGTGACGCTCGACGAGATCGTGGATCACTTGCGGGAGCAGAACATCGCGTCGTACAAGCTCCCCGAGCGGCTCCAAGTCGTCGAGTCCCTCCCTCGCAACCCGCTCGGCAAAGTGCTCAAGCGCGAGCTCCGATCCCTCGTCGCGTCGACGTGACAGGTACGACGTCATGAGCGGCCAGTCCGTCTACGTCCTCGGCGGTTTCCAGACCGACTTCGCGCAGCGTTGGGGTCCGGGCCCTGACGGCCTCTATGACGTGCTTGCTGCGTCGGTCAACGGTGCCCTCGATGCTGCCCAAGTGCCGGCCGCCGACATCGAGGTGGGACATGTCGGCAACCTTGCTGGTGAGCTCTTCTGCGGTCAGGCCCAGCTCGGCGGGATGGTGGTGTCGATCCATCCCGACCTCGCGACGATCCCGACTGCGCGCCATGAAGCGGCCTGCGCGTCGGGCAGCGTTGCAGTGCTTGCGGCGATGGCCGACATCGAGGCCGGTCGCTATGACGTCGCACTGGTCGTCGGAGCCGAGGTCATGCGCAACGTCTCGAGCCAGACTGCTGCGGAGCACCTCGGTTCGGCCGCGTGGGTGGGCCGGGAGGCGACCGAGGCGACGTGGCCGTGGCCGGCGATGTTCAGCCAGATCGCCGACGAGTACGCCGACCGCTACGGGCTCGCCCACGAGCACCTCGCTCGCATCGCTGAGATCAACCTCTCCAACGCCCGACACAACCCCAATGCGCAGACGCGCGAATGGACGCTCGACCCGGCCGGCTTCGGGCCCGATGACGAGCTCAACCCCGTCGTCGAGGGGCGCCTCCGCAAGCAGGACTGCGGTCGGCTCACCGACGGCGGCGCCGCCGTGGTGCTCGCGTCGGAGCGATACGCCAGTGAATACGCCCGGCGACACGGCTCGACCTTGCGGGACGTGGCGGTCATCGAAGGCTGGGGCCACCGCACCGCACCGCTGCTGCTTGCGGACAAGCTCGCCCGCAGTCGTGACGAGGCCTACGTCTTCCCGCACCTGCGACTGGCGGTCGAGGAGGCGTACAAGCGGGCCGGCATCGCTGGTGTCGACGACCTCGATGCAGTTGAGACGCATGACTGCTTCACCATCACCGAGTACGCCGCGCTGGATCACCTCGGGATCACCCCGCCGGGGGAGTCCTGGCGCGCGGTCGAGGACGGCACCATCGAGAAGGGCGGTCGACTGCCAGTCAACCCGAGCGGCGGCCTGATCGGCCTCGGGCACCCGGTTGGCGCCACGGGAGTGCGGATGCTCCTCGATGCGTCCCGGCAGGTCACCGGCAACGCCGGCGAGTGCCAGGTGGAGGGGGCACGCCGGGTCGCCACCCTCAACATCGGCGGCTCGTGCACGACGGTGGTGACCTTCGTCGTGGGGCGGCAGTAAGTGCGGCAGGCCCCCTCGCCCCGTCGACGCAGTACCGTTGACGCTGCACTTCGTTTATCGTAGTTTCGCCGGAAACGCGGAGGTTACGGCGATGGCACACGGCAGACGGCCGAGGGCGGTGCTCGCCGTGTTCCTCATCCTCACCTTGGGAACGTCCGCCTGCGCCAGTCGGCGTAGCGCTGCTGACATCGAGCGCGCTGCGGGCGCCGGTGAGTCCACCGTCGTCTCGGCCGACGGCTCGCCGGCGGAGCCTGGATCGATCATTGCGGGGGCGCCCGATGGCACCGAGCCTGTCGCGACAGCCGGTCCGAGCGGACCATCCGGGTCGCCGAAGGCGGCTGTCACCCGGTCCGGTGGGCGGGCCGCGGCGCCCGCGCAGAGCACCGACCCAACGTCCGGCCAGCCAGCGTTGGCACTGCCTCCCCGCGGGGCTCCGGTGCGCATTGGCGTTGTCGGCACCATGTCCGGAGTCGGCGGCACCCAACGCGCGAGCGTCGCAGCGATCCAGGCTTGGGCGAGGTACACCAACGAGCGTGGCGGCCTCAACGGCCACCCGGTCGAGGTGCTCGTCGTCGACGACGGCAACGACCCAGCCCGGCTCCGCGCCTCGGTCCAGCAGCTCGTCGAACAGCGCGGGGTCGTCGCGTTCGTCGGGCTCCTCGGGGCCTTCACGCTCACCAAGGGCGCGGTCGACTACCTGGAGGCCAAGCAGATCCCGGTGGTCGGCGGAGACCGGCTCAGCTCGTTCTGGCAGGAGAGCCCGGTCATGTTCCCGCAGGCCAGCGCGGCGGCGGCGCTGATCTGGCTGCACATGGTGAACACGGCTCGGCTGGCCGGCAAGGGTGCGGCCATCGGCTGGGTCTCCTGTCAGGAGGCGCAGGTGTGCAAGGACGCAGACCGGCTCTGGCAGCCCAATGCGGCCCAGCTCGGCCTCGACGTGAAGTACCGCGCTCAGGTGTCCGTCGCGCAGCCCAGCTTCACGTCGGAATGCCTGCGGGCGCAGCGGGCCGGGGTCGAGTGGTTCCTCCTCGCCACCGACGCGAACAGCATTCGGCGGATCGCCGCGTCGTGCGACCAGCAGGGCTACCACCCTCGGTACGCCGTGCTGCAGACCTCTGACGAGATGACCCAGCTCAAGGCGCTGGACGGCGGCTACTTCGGGGCGTCGACCTTCCCGTGGGTGTCCGACAACACTCCTGCCACGTCGGAGTTCCAGCGAGTAATGAAGCGATATGCCCCGGAGGTCGAGCTCTCCGGCCACGCGTCGTCCGGCTGGACCGCCGCCAAGCTGTTCGAGAAGGTGGCGGCCAACATCGGCGCCACGCCGACGAGCAACGACATCATGAGTGGTCTCTGGAAGATCAAGGACGACACACTCGGCGGGCTGACCTCGCCGCTCACCTTCATCCGCGGCAAGCCTGCCCCGCCGCGCTACTGCTACTTCCCGATGGAACTGCGTAAGTCCGCCTGGGTGTCGACCGGCGGCGTCGACCCGATCTGCCAGCCGCCGACATGAGGAGACTCACCCGAGACCTCACCGCTGCTGCGGCTCTGAGCGCTGCGCTCGTGGCGCTGGGTACGGCGCCGGTGTCAGCGCTGGACCGTTGGGCGTCCTTCTCCGCTGTCGCAGACGCCGACGGCCTGCACATCGCGGCCCGGGTGCCGGGGGGTCCGGTCAACGACAACGTGATGGACGGCGGGGCGCCACGCGCGCAGGCCTTGCTCGACAGCTTGGGCTCGAGCACTGCCTTCTCTGCCGCGCCGTGGCCCGGCGCACTTGTCGCCAACGCAACCGGTCTCGCCTCGGGACCGACGGGGCTGCCGCTGCCGACGTACCCCCTCATCGCGAGCAGTTCTCACCCCACCATGGCCGCGGACGACAAGATGTTTGGTCCCGTCGTGCTCGCAGCGCGCAGCGGACTATCGACCTCCAGCAGCCGGGGGCAGCTGGCCAGCGCGGGCACAGGCACCGTGGACACCGTCGCGACGGTGGCGCACCGGCCCGACGGCGTGCTGACCGCACAGGCCGACACTGTGGTGTCCGGGCTGACCGTCGGGCCACTGGTGCTCGGCCGGGTCGAGTCGCACTCGGCGGTGGCGCGGCGCCCCGACGGATCTCTCACTCGGACGGCCTCGACCAGTGTCAGTGGGGCGCGGGTCGGGACCCAAGCCGTCGAGCTCACTCCTGACGGGATCTCGGTGCTCGGGACGGGGGTGCCGTTGGGGCCTGGCCACCCGGCGCTCAAGCCGCTCACGGACCAGGGCATCGTGATCAGCTGGGTGCGCGCGGTGGAGTCCAAGGACGGCGTGGTGTCCCCGGCGATCGAGATCACGGTGACCCGACCGGTGTCGTTGACGGGACAGGGCTCCTCCACCGTGCGCTACACCGTCGGGCGAACCGCGGCCCGGGTCGGTGTCAGCGGCGCGATGCCGAAGGCGACGACGTCGACCAGGCCCCCGGCGACCAGCGGCGGCTTCGAATTGGCGGACACCTCGCGTGATACCACCGCAGCCGGACCCGTAACACCCGTGGTCGACGCTCCTGCGCCGGCAGTGCAGGCGCTGCCGGTCGCCCAAAGCCGCCCGGCCCTGGGTGCCGTACGCCGGGTGGCCGAGGTGTGGCCGACGTCTTTCTACCTGCCGCTCGTTGCTGCGGCGGTGCTGATGCTCGGTGGCGCCGCCGCCTTGCGGACTTGGGGGGTGCGAGGCGTATGGGAGTCGTGAAGTACTTGCGCGCCCAGTGGGATCGAGCTGCTGGAGCCGTCTGCGTGGTTGCCGGCGGCATCGGCGTCGTCCTCGGCTGGATTGGGGTCAGCGGGGCTGTCTACCCGGCTGAGCAGCTGCCGTACCTCGTCTCCGGCGGCTTGGGCGGGCTCTTCCTGCTGGGCGTCGGCGCGACTCTGTGGCTCTCAGCCGATCTGCGCGACGAGTGGCGGCACCTCGACACGCTCGAGTCCGACGTCGAGCAGCGGCTGGCCGGCCGAATCGAGGAGCTGGTGACTGAGGTTGTCCGCGCCGAGACGGCGGCGGCAGAGCGGCTCGACCCGATGTCGGCGCAGGCCACGCGGGCGTGACTCGACCGAGCATGCCGTCGACTGTCACGGCTGGCATCGCGGCCAACGTGGTCGGACTCGCCGGGATCGCCGCGTCGACGATCGGTGCGGGTGGAGAGCGGGTGCCTGCCGACCAGCTCGGCTGGCTCAGCCTCGGGATCGCCGGCCTGCTCATTGCGTTGTCTGCCGACCTGGCCATCGTCTTCGCCGGACGGCGCAGGCTGGCGGGTCACCGCGGCCGGCTCGGACGTCTGCCGACTGCCCGACCCATCAGCGTCGCGCCTCGCGTCACGTCGGATGAGTGCGATCTCGTTGCCGTGGCAGGCGGGCGGCGCTTTCACCGTCCCGGCTGCTCCCTCGTGGTGGGCAAGACTGCTACCGCAGAGGTCCGCGCGGAGCTTGAGCGGGGCGGCCGAATGCCCTGTGGGGTGTGTCGGCCGTGACCGAGGTGCTCACCTTCATCGTGGTCGGACTCGCTGCCGGGTCGGTCTACGGACTGGCCGGCACAGGCCTCGTCCTCACCTTCAAGACGTCAGGCATCTTCAACTTCGCGCACGGGGCGATCGCCGCGCTCGGGGCCTACGCCTTCTACGAGCTGCACGAGCTTCGCGGTGTCGCGTGGCCGGTCGCCGCGGTCGTGTGCGTCGGACTCGTCGCGCCGGTCGCGGGGCTCGGGCTCGAGCGGCTGGCCCGAGGGCTACGAG
The DNA here is from genome assembly GCA_046590575.1 of Mycobacteriales bacterium. Lineage (GTDB taxonomy): Bacteria > Actinomycetota > Actinomycetes > BP-191 > BP-191 > DATLNF01. The sequence goes on from JBKJUS010000129.1 coordinate 5,438, forward strand.
GCGCGTCACAGTCGGGGCGCATCGTGGCGACCGTCGGACTCCTCTTGGCCGTGCAGGGCGCGGCGGCGGTGAGGTACGGCACCGAGTCGAAGTTCTTCCCGCCGTTCCTGCCCGACTCGACCGTCGGGGTTCTGGGCGCCCGGGTTGGTGTCGACCAGATGATCGTCGTCGTCATCGCCGCTGCTGCATCGGCCGGGCTTGCCTTGCTCTTCCGCACTACGCGGCTCGGGGCGGCGATGCGCGCGGTGGTCGACGACCCCGATCTGCTCGACCTCGCCGGCACCGACCCGGTGCGCGTGCAGCGGCTCGCCTGGTCGATCGGTGCAGCGTTCGCCGTGGCGTCCGGAATTCTCATCGCGCCGTCCATCGGGCTGGACGCGGTGCTCTTGACCTTTCTCGTGGTCCAGGCATTCGGCGCCGCGGCGATCGGCCGGTTCTCGAGCCTGCTCGGGACCTACCTCGGCGGGCTGGTGGTCGGCGTGGTCGCAGCCTTGGCGACCGGCTACCTCGGGACGATCAACCTGCTCGAGGGCTTGCCGGCGAGCCTGCCGTTCTTCGTCCTCTTCATCGTGCTGATTGCCACGCCACGGCGCCGCTTCCCGCAGACAGGCGATGCCCCGGTCGCTCGTCGGCCGGTCGGACACATTGTTTCCGGACGGCTGCGTTATGTGGCTACGGCAGCTGCGGTAGTCACCGCACTCCTCGTCCCGTGGGTTGTCGGCGCTCGGTTGCCAATCTTCACCAACGCCGTGATCTTCACGATCGCCTTCCTCTCGCTCGCGATGCTCGTCAACCTCTCTGGCCAGGTGTCTCTGTGCCACGCGGCGTTCGCGGCGCTGGGTGCGACGACCTTCGCTCACCTCACGACTGGCGCGGGGGTGCCCTGGTTGGTCGCATTGCTCTTGGCTGGGCTGGCAGTGGTTCCGCTCGGTGCGGCGGTTGCTGTGCCGGCGACGCGACTGTCCGGGGTCTATCTGGCACTGGCCACCTTCGGGCTCGGCATCCTGCTGGAACGGATGGTCTACCCGAGCGCGGTCATGTTCGGCGCGGGCGGCACTCGGACCGCGCCGCGGCCCGGAGTTATCGGCCTGGCCGACGACACCCGGTTCTACTACCTGGCGCTGGCGATCGCCGGGGCATCCGCGGTGCTTGTCGTGTCGCTGCGCCGGGCCCGACTCGGTCGGCTGCTCGTTGCGCTGTCCGATGGCCCGGAGGCACTCACCGTGCTCGGCGTCGCGACCAACGTGACCAAGGTGCTGGTGTTCTGCATCTCGGCATTTCTCGCCGGGATCGCCGGCGGACTGTTCGCGTCGCTGGGCGGCTCAGTCAGTGGTGTCGCGTACTCCCCGCTCCAGTCGTTGCTGTGGCTGGCGGTGCTCGCTCTCGGCGGTCGAGGGCTGGTCAGCACCGCCGTGATCGCCGCGCTCGCCTTCGCCGTGCTTCCGGCGTACGGCGAGACGTTGCTTGCCGACTATCAGCCGCTGGTCTTCGGTGCCTCGGCGATCGCGGCTGCTCTCCTCGGCACGGCGAACCTGCGCGTGCGCGAGCGGGTCGACGGGCTCGCCACTCGGGCAGGATGGCGGCTGGCCCGCAGCCCCGTGCGATCTCGCGTGGTCGAGGCGGGAGCCTCGTCGTGACCGCAGGCCTCGTCGCCGATCAGCTGGAAGTCCGCTACGGCGGCCACGTCGCCGTGGGCGGGGTCTCGCTGTCCGCGCCCGCCGGACGGGTGACCGGACTCATCGGACCTAACGGCGCCGGCAAGACGAGCACCTTCAATGCCTGCTCCGGGCTGCTCACGCCGGCGGCGGGCAGCATTCGACTCTTCGACGAAGACGTCACCAGGCTTGGTGCGGCCGCACGTGCTCGCCGAGGGCTCGGTCGTACCTTCCAGCGGATCGCGCTCTTCGACTCCCTGACCGTCGCCGACAACGTCGCGCTCGGCCGGGAAGCCGGCCTCGCCGGTGGGTCCCCGCTTCGTCAAATCTTCGCCACCCGACGCCAGCGCGACGAGGTGGCGGAGCGGGCGACATCGGCTATGGCCGCATGCGGGATCGAGCGCCTCGCGGGTCGCCAGGCCGGCTCTCTCTCGACCGGTCAGCGACGTCTGGTCGAGCTCGCCCGCGTGCTGGCCGGGAACTTCGGAATCCTGCTCCTTGACGAGCCGTCGTCGGGGCTCGACCGCACGGAGACCCTGGCGTTCGCCGATGTGCTCCGCAGCGCGGTGACCGACCGGGGGGTCGGGATTCTGTTGGTCGAGCACGACATGGAGCTCGCGCTCACCATCTGCGAGCACCTCTACGTCCTCGATTTCGGCCGGCCCTTGTTCGAGGGCACTCCGGCCGAGGTGCGGGGGAGTGCCGTCGTACGCGACGCGTACCTGGGTTCGGTGGCGTGAATGCTCGAGCTGCGAGGGATAACAGCAGGCTACGGCTCCACCATCGTGCTACGCGATGTCAGCCTTGCGGTGCCGCCCGCGTCAGTGGTGGCCCTGCTCGGCCCCAACGGCACGGGCAAGACCACGCTGCTTCGGGTGACCTCTGGCCTGCTCGCGCCGGTCGGCGGTGAGATCTGCGTCGACGGTGAGGTCGTCACGAAGGAACGGCCGCATGATCTGGTCGGCCGCGGGCTCTGCCACGTGCCAGAAGGACGCGGCGTATTTCCGTCGCTGTCGGTGCGCGACAACCTGACCGTCTTCGCTCCACACGGTGAATCCGTGGCGATCGACCGCGCCGTCACCGCCTTCCCCCGTCTCGGTGAGCGCCTCCGGCAGGTAGCCGGAACCCTTTCCGGGGGCGAGCAGCAGATGCTCGCGCTGGCCCGCGCCTACGTGCAGAACCCGCGGTTCGTCCTCCTCGACGAGGTGTCGATGGGGTTGGCGCCGGTGATCATCGACGAGATCTACCTCTTCCTCGCCAAGCTCGCTGCCGAGGGAGCGGCGTTGCTGCTGGTCGAGCAGTACGCCGAACGCGCGCTCGCTCTCGCTGACTACGTCTTCGTCCTCAGTCGGGGTCGCATCGAGTTCGCCGGCGAGCCCGGCGAGCTCGCTGACGCCGACCTGCTCCGCTACTACCTCGCGACCAGCGCCTAGCAGCTCGCGACTCCGCGCCATGAGGCCATGTTCATCGCGCGACCTACCTGCAACGATGGCAGCCGTCCGATGACGCAGGGGGGCCGATGAGACGTCTTGTCCTAGGCGCGGCAGTGCGCTCGCTCGCTTCCTCGCAGTGGGCTGAACCGGCGTGAAGATTCGCTTCTGGGGCACTCGTGGCTCCATCCCGACGCCGGGGTCGGGCACGGTCCGGTTCGGCGGCAATACGTCGTGCATCGAGGTGCGCTCGGAAGCTGGAGCACTAGCGGTGCTGGACTGCGGCACCGGGGCTCGGCTGCTCGGCCAGGCCCTCGTTAGCGAAGCGGCTGAGCGCGGTCAGCCGGCGAGCGGCAGCCTGTTTATCGGTCACACCCACTGGGATCACATCCAGGGACTGCCCTTCTTCGCCCCGCTGTTCCTGCCCGGCAACGACTGGCACGTCTACGGTCCGCGAGGTCTCGGGGAGTCACTGGCCGAGACGCTGTCCGGCCAGATGCAGCACGCGTACTTCCCGGTGTCGATCGACCAGCTGGGTGCCAGCGTGACGTTCCACGACCTCGTCGAGGGCCAGCTCGATGTGGGAGAGCTGTCTGTTCGCACCCACTACCTGAACCACCCGGCACTTACCCTCGGCTACCGGATCGAGGCTGACGGTGTCTCGGTCGCCTACGCGTCGGACCACGAGCCTCACGACCGAGCGCTCGCCGCAGGCGGAGACCTGAACGCCAACCCGGGCGACGCCGGTCATGTCGAGTTCCTGCGCGGCGCTGACGTCGTCATCCATGACACCCAGTACCTGGCTGAGGAGTACGCAGCGAAAGCCGGCTGGGGCCACAGCACTGTGGAGTACGTCGTCGACGCGGCTCGGCTCGCCGGCGTACGCGAGCTCGTGCTGTTCCACCATGACCCGATGCGCGACGACGACGCGGTAGAAGCCCTGGTGCGACGGGCGCAGGCGTACGCCGCCGCCGTCGGCTTTGCGGGCAGCGTCGTTGCCGCTGCAGAAGGGATGACGCTCGAGGTGGGGCGCCGGGTGGGGATGACGGCATCGTCCGGCAGCCCCGCAGAGTCGGCGACCTTCTCGCCGGCACTTGCGGACCTGTCCGCGTCAGTCGTCGTTGCAGCAGCGGATCCGGCAGTGCAAGCCACGGTCCTGGCAGCGGCCGACGCCGAGCATCTTCCGGTGATCGACGCGTCTCCGATACCGGAGCCAACTGACGCAGTGAACACCGTTGTGGTCGTTGACCACGACGACGGCAACGACACGATCGGCGCGCTACGTCAGACGGTCGGCAGCAGTGCACACGCTGCCCACACCGCTGTGGTCGCCCTGACCCGCGGCCGGCCGCCGGTCGAGGCCGATTCGTTCATCACGGACTGGCTCGTCTGGCCTGCGACGCTGGGACACGTCCGCACGAAACTGCGGGCGGCGGTGCTTCGTCGTGCCTGCCGGTGGCAGGCGGCGCCACAACCACCGGACGAGGAGAGCCGCCTCCGGTCCCTCCGCGCGTTGGGCGTGCTCGACACCGAGCCCGAGGAGCGCTTCGACCGCTACACCAGGCAGGCGTGCGAGGACTTCGACGTACCTGTCGCGCTCGTGTCGATGATCGACTCCGATCGTCAGTGGTTCAAGTCCAGCCAAGGCGTCTCCGTCCAGGAGACACCTCGCGACGTGTCTCTGTGCGCGCATGCGATCCTCGGCGACGACGTCTTCCAGGTGCCTGACCTGCTGGAGGACGCGCGCTTTGCCGACAGCCCGGCGGCGACCGGTCCGGGACGGACGCGTTTCTACGCCGGCGTACCCCTCGTTCTCTCTGACGGAAGCCACGTGGGCTCGTTCTGTGTCGTCGACAACCGCCCCCGGGTCCTCGACGAAGCCCAGCTCGACAAGCTCCGCGCGCTTGCCGCCCTGGTGCAAGAAGAACTCGAGTCAACGCGTACGGCGAACTGAGTGTGGCCGAGGTTCGGGACGCAACGGCCTTCGGAACCCTCGCACGGGTCCACCTGCCGCGGCTCTACGCGATGGCCCGCCGCCTGGTCGCGGAGGATGCCGAGGACCTCGTGCAGGACTGTCTCGTTCGCGCGTACCGCCGGTTCCCCGACCTGCGGGACGACGTAGCCGCCGAACGCTGGTTCAACGCGATCCTGCTGAACTGCGCGAAGGACCGTTATCGGTCGGTCTCGCGCCACCCGGAGGTCCTGGTCGATCCGGTCGACGAATTCTCGCTCTTCCGGACGATTGCCGCGGCTGACCCGTTCCCGTACTCCGACTCCCTGCATGTTGACTTCCTCTGCCGGTTCGGCAGCGAGGATCTTCGGGAGGTCCTCGCCTCCCTTCCGGAGCGCTACCGAGTGCCGCTGGCGCTCGTGCACATGGAGGGCTACCCGACGAAGGAGGTCGCGGCCGCTCTCGACGTGCCGATGGGGACGCTGCTGGCGCGGCTGCACCGCGGGCGAAAACTGTTCGAGCGGCGACTGTGGGACTACGCCGTAGACAATGATCTGCTCAGAGGAGGTTCGGCGTGATCTCGTGTGAGGAGGCCGTCCGCCAACTGTGGCGGTACGTCGAGCTGGCTCCGACTCCGGAAGAGGCTGCGTCGCTCGAGGCCCACCTGGTGTTGTGCCGGCGTTGCTGCGGCGAGGCCGGATTTGCCGACGAGCTGCGTGGGGTGCTCTCCGGGCAGCCGGACGCCGCGTTGCCGGCCGACGCCGCGCTCCGGTTCGAGGAGCTCATCGCACGTCTCGAGGACAGCTCGTGACCGATCTGATGTACAAGGCTGAGATCCAGCGGCTGATCCGGTCGGTCTACCGCGGGATCGACCGTGACGCTGCTCCGACCCGATCGGTGGAGCCGTATGCGCCGGACCGCGTCGCCGCGCTGCCCTCTGGGGCGGTGCGATGGGCCTTCGGCACCGGTGACCCCGGCGCGTACGCCGGTCTAAAGGGCGGCGAGACAGTCCTCGACCTGGGCTGCGGCGCGGGGCCGGACCTCATCCTCGCCGCTCGCGATGTGGGCCCGACGGGCCGCGTCATCGGCGTGGACCTTCTCCCTGAGATGTGCGTCCGCGCACGCGCGAATGCGCAGGACGCCGGGGTGACGGTCGGTGTCGTGGCTGCGGAGGTCGAGGGGTTGCCGCTGCCCGACGGATGCGTCGACGTGGTGCTCACCAACGGCGTTGTCAGCCTCTCGGCACGCAAGGCGCGGCTGTTCGCGGAGGCGCGGCGCGTGTTGCGCCGGGATGGGCGGATCGTGGTGGCGGACATGACGCTCGACGAGGAAGACCTGCCGAGCGAAGTGCTGGTGCACCCCTCTGCATGGGCCGGTTGAGTGGCCGGCGCCCTGACGGAGCGTGCCTTCGTCGACAGCATGGAGCGGGCCGGGTTCATCGATGTCGTCGTTCGCGAGCGGATGCCCTATGGCCTCGCTGATCTCGAGCGGGAGCCGACCTTCCCCGACGACCTGGTAGCGCTCATGCGGCGGCTGCTTCCACCGCATGTCCAGCAGCGGATCGGCGTGCGGATCGTGCTGGAGGCCCGGGCCGACGGGTGATGGCGCGGATTGCGCACGTGGTCGAGCAAGTAGTCAGGAAGGCTTACGGGCGAGGAACGCGTAGCCGTAGACATCGAAGGCTCGGGCGTTGGCCTCACCCGGTGCTCCACCGAATGTATCGACGGGCTGGCCGATTTCCACATTGACGAAGCCGACCTCTTCGAGCATCTGCTGCCATCCTGCGCACGGCAGGCCACCGGCAATTCAAGCGGTCCAGAGGTCGATGTTGCGAAGCGCGTCATCTGGCACCGGCAGGCCGTTGGCGATGTCGGCGAACTGGAGGACACCGTCCGGGCGCAGGACGCGCAGGATTTCGGTGAACACGGCGTGTTTGTCGGCGCAGAGGTTGATGACGCCATTGGAGATCACCACGTCAGCCCACCCGTCTTCGACGGGCAGATCCTCGGCGAACCCCTCGCGGAACTCGACCTGGGTGGCGCCAACGAGCTCCTTGTTCGCGCGGGACTTGGTGAGCATCTCCCGAGTCATGTCGACGCCGACGACTCGGCCGGTCGGTCCGACGAATGCGGCGGCGACGAAGGAGTCGAGACCGGCACCCGACCCGACGTCGACCCGCTCACCGGGCTGGAGGTCGCGCAGCGAGAATGGATTGCCGACCCCGGCGAACGATTCGACCGCCGGATCCGGCAAAGCCTCGACTATCTCGGCGGGGTAACCGAGCCGGGCGGTCTGCGGTCGGCCGGCGTTGAAGTGGTGCTCGCCATCCGGGTGCTCCGCGACATCGCGGTACTTCTCCCGGACTTCCGCCCGCAGCCGATCCGGGTCGACCAGGGCCCCTGCCGGTCGCCCGCCTTGGGGCGCCTCGCGTTGCATCGTCATCTGCCAGCCTCCTTGACGATAAGGACGCCGGGGAAGCCGCTCTTATTGCACTGCGCTCGATGGCGGATTCAGGCGGCCGTCGCACGTAGCAATTCGATAGGTGCTTCGCGCGGGCTCTTCCATCGCGACCAGGCGCCTAGCTAACTCACTAGCTTCTCCGTCGGTGCATCGCCGCCGGTGACATCAGCCGCCGGACGCCGAGGGGTAGAGACCGCTCCGATTCCCCAGCCCAGACGGAGCACCATCTGCGGAAACCCAGTGATGCCAAGCTGATCCACGAGCTCCTGACGGAACGCAGGGTTCTCGATCGGCTGATTGAGGAACGACGCCTGCACGTTGTCCGCACAGGCTCGAAGCAGCACCATCTCAAGTGCCTGGCCGGCCACGAGCCACTCTGCAGGCTCGTCCCGCGTCGTGCAGAGAAGTGCGCAAAGGGGCGAGTCGGCTGCCGGGGCCTGCGGCAGCTTTACCGTTCTGTCCACGTCGAAGTCCCGCATCGGGTAGCGCATGAGCGCCCGGGCGGCGCCGAGACCCCGGTTGTCGTAGGGAACTCCGTCCTCGGCCTGGTCGCCGCGGTCGCGACTCCATGCCAGCAGTTCGTCGCGAACGTTCTTGTCCTGTGTCTCCGTCCGGTGGGCGCGGTCGACGAGGTCGACCACTACGCGCTCCGCTCGACGGGTTCTCAGCACGTGCAGTGCA
>JBKJUS010000137.1:0-9885 GCA_046590575.1 Mycobacteriales bacterium
ACCTGCACTACACGCGCAAGGAGGACTCGGTCGCGCACGAGGTGCTGCTGTGCGTGCAGACCGGCTCCACGATCGCCGACCCGGGTCGGTTCAAGCTCGAGACCCCGGAGTTCTACCTCAAGAGTCCCGCAGAGATGCGCGCTCTCTGGCGCGACTACCCGGAGGCGTGCGACAACACGCTGCTCATCGCCGAGCGGTGCGAGCTGACGATCGAGGAGGGCAAGGACCTGCTGCCCCGGTTCCCGGTGCCCGAAGGGCACACCGAGGAGTCATGGCTGCGGGCGGAAGTTGAGCGCGGCATGCGCACGCGCTGGGGGGCCGACCCGACCCCGGACCAGCGCTCCCGGGTCGACTTCGAGCTCGGCGTCATCAATCAGATGGGCTTTCCGTCCTACTTCCTCGTCGTCGCCGACCTAGTGCGCTATGCCCACGACAGTGGAATTCGGGTCGGCCCCGGCCGCGGCAGCGCCGCGGGCAGCGCCGTGTCCTACTGCCTGGGCATCACCGAGCTGGACCCGCTGCACTACGGTCTGATCTTCGAGCGGTTCCTCAACCCCGAGCGTGTCTCGATGCCCGACATCGACCTGGACTTCGACGACCCCCGCCGCGGCGACATGATCCGCTACGCGACGGAGAAGTACGGCGAGGAGCGGGTCGCCCAGATCGTCACGTTCGGCACGATCAAGGCCAAGCAGGCGATTCGCGACTCCGCCCGGGTGCTCGGGCTGCCCTACGCCGTCGGTGACCGGATCTCCAAGCTGATGCCGGCGGCGGTCATGGGCCGCGACGTCGGCCTTCGCGACTGCTTCGACCCCAAGGCCGACCGCTACGGAGATGCGGTCGAGATGCGGCGGGCCTACGAGTCCTCTCCTGAGGACAAGATGGTTCTCGACACCGCGCGAGGGCTCGAAGGCCTCAAGCGCCAAGCCGGCGTGCACGCCGCCGGTGTCGTGATCTGCCGCGACCCGCTGACCGACCACATCCCGCTCTGGCGGCGCGAGGCCGACGGCGCGATCATCACCCAGTTCGACATGAACACGGTCGCGAAGCTCGGCCTGCTCAAGATGGACTTTCTCGGGCTGCGCAACCTCAGTGTGCTCGACGACTGCCTCGAGCACATCCGGGACAACTGCAACGGCAAGACCGTCGTGCTGGAAGATGTTGGCCTGGACGACACGGCGGCGTACCAGCTGCTGTGCAAGGGCGACTCGATCGGCGTCTTCCAGCTCGAAGGTGGGCCGATGCGCTCGCTGATGCGGGCCATGCAGCCCACGCGCTTCGGCGACATCACCGCGCTCATCGCGCTCTACCGGCCAGGACCGATGGGGGTGGGAGCGCACACCGACTTCGTGGAACGCAAGCACGGGCGGCGCCCCAAGACACCTATCCACCCGGAGCTGGCTGAGCCACTCGCCGAGGTGCTCGACGAGACCCACGGCGTCATCGTCTACCAGGAGCAGGTGATCGCCGCAGCGCAGAAGGTCGCCGGCTACACCGTCGGCCAAGCCGATCTGCTCCGCAGCGCGATGGGTAAGAAGAACAAGGCGATCCTCGACAAGGAGTACGTGCCCTTCGCGGCCGGCATGCGGACTAACGGGTTCAGCGAATCCGCGATCGCCAAGCTCTGGGAGGTGCTGGTCCCGTTCGCCGACTACGCCTTCAACAAGGCGCACTCGTCCGGCTATGGCCTGGTGTCCTACTGGACGGCGTACCTCAAGGCGAACTACCCGAGCGAGTACATGGCCGCATTGCTCACCAGCGTCAAGGACAACCGCGACGCCAGCGCGCTCTACCTCAACGAGTGCCGCCGAATGGGCATCAAGGTGTTGCCGCCGGACGTCAACGAGAGCGACCTCAACTTCACTCCGCGCGGTACGGACATCCGCTTCGGCCTGTCGGCCATCCGCAACGTCGGGGAGAACGTCGTCCATTCGGTCATCGAGACCCGCCGGGCCAAGGGCCGGTTCGAGGGCTTCCACGACTTCCTGCGCAAGGTCGAGGGCCCGGTGTGCAACAAGCGGCTCGTCGAGTCGCTGGTCAAGGCCGGCGCTTTCGACTCGCTCGGACATACCCGCAAGGGTCTGCTGGCGGTCCACGCCGAGGCGATCGATGCCTGCCTCGAGACCAAACGGGCCGAGGCAATGGGTCAGTTCTCCTTGTTCGGTGAGGTCGACGCGAGCGCCGGCGCGGGCGACGGGTTGAGCGAGATCGCCATCGGCGCCGGCGAGTGGGACAAGACCACACTGCTCGCGTTCGAGCGGGAGATGCTCAGTCTCTACGTCTCCGACCACCCCCTGCTCGGGGTCGAGCACGTGCTCGCTCAGCACGCTGACACGAAGGTCAGCGACCTCACCGCCGAGACCGCGCAGGACGGCCAGGTCGTCACGGTCGCTGGCATCCTCTCGTCGATCGCCAAGAAGACGACGAAAGCCGGGGCGCAGTACGCGCAGGCCGTCCTCGAGGACCTCGAGGGGGCGATCGGAGTGTGGTTTTTCCCGGGCACCTACGCGACGTGCGCGACGCTGCTTGCTCCAGACGCCGTGCTGGTCATCAAGGGCAAGCTCGACCGGCGTGAGGACGAGGCCAAGCTCATCGCCATCGAGGTTTCGCGCCCTGAGCTGTCCCAGGCGCCGCGGGGACCCGTCGTTCTGCGCCTCGATGCCGCGCGGTGCACCGAGCCAGTCGTCGCGTCGCTGCACGAGGTGCTCTCTCAGCACCCCGGCCTGACGGAAGTGCACCTGCATCTCATGTCCGGCGGACGCCGTACCGAGCTCAAGATCGACGAGGCTCTCCGGGTTGCCGCGACCCCGTCGCTCTTCGCCGACCTCAAACAGCTGCTCGGCAGCAGCTGCCTCGGCTAACGGTGGTGGTGACTCGACGGCAGTGCTGCGCTGGCTTGCTCGGCGGGCTGGGCGCCGCCTTCCTCGCGGCCTGCCGCAGTGGTCGCCCCGGGCAGACCGGCGCGCGGGGCACCTTCACCCTCGACGGCGGTGTCGCGCTGCTCGGCACCGTGTGGACCGGCGGTGCGGCCGAGCCGGCGACGGACTGGGTCGTGCTCCTCGACTCCCGGGGCCGAGCCGACCGAGTCGGCCCAGCCGCCGAGGTGACCGTGCCTGACGGCGTACGCCGGATTGGCGGACCTGGCACGTGGATCGGCCCGGGAGTTGTCGACACCCACGTGCACCTGGCTTTCGGGCCGGCGACCGAGGGGCTTCGAGGTGGTCTGGTGGGGCTGCGCGACCTCGGCGCGCCGCCTGCACTCGCCGCGCAGTCGCGCAGCCGCGGCGGCAAGGCGCTGGCCGGTAGTCCGTTGGCCGCCGTCGCCGGGCCGCTGCTGACCGCCCCGGGCGGCTATCCGTCCACCACCTGGGGACGCGACGGGTTCACCCGCGCGGTCGACTCGCCCGAAAGCGCTCGGGCCGCAGTGCGTGCCCTCGTCGCCGACGGCGTCGACCTGGTGAAGATCGCTCTCGAGCCGGCCGGGGGGCGGCCGGTGCCCGGCCCCCGCGAGGTGCGCGCGGTGGTCGATGCGGCACATGCGGCCGGGCTGCCGGTGACCGCGCACGCACTCACCGCCGAGATGGTGACGCGGGCCCTTGACGCGGAGGTGGACGAGCTCTGCCACGTCCCGGACGAGCTGCTCTCGGCGGATCTCGTCCAGCGGATCGTTGCTGCCGGCATCCCCGTGCTGTCGACCATCCAGACCTTCTTCTCCGGCGGCTCGGGTGGCGCAGTAGCGACCAACGCCGCCGCGCTGGTCGAGGCGGGGGTGCCCCTCGTCTACGGCACAGACCTCGGTAATGCCGGCACCCGGCCGGGAGTCGACCCTCGTGAGCTGGACCGGCTGGCCGATGCAGGTCTCGGCCGGCTGGGCGCCCTGCGGTCAGCGACCGTGCTGGCAGCGGCCCGACTCGACGACTCCCGCATCACCGGGACGATTGCGGCCGGCGCTGCGCCGGCACTGGCGGTGCTGTCAGGTGACCCGCTCCGCGAGCCTTCGGTCTGGCGTTCGCCGCTGCTGGTGCTGGTCGACGGCATGGCCACCGCGCCCGACCCGCTGGCACTTGCGGCGATCACCCGCTGACGTGACGGTCACGAGTCGACTCGAGCGAGGACAAGGCGAGCCAGCTTCACTACAGCCTCCTGCTCGACGGTGCCCCGGGCGCCTACGGCGAGGAGCCACGTCGTGCTGCCGAGACGCCAGCGGACGGTGACCAGGTCGAAGTCGTTCGACGGCGCGGCTGAGGTGCTCGGTGCACCCGAGGCAGGCGCACGGGCCGTGCGCACACCGCCCGCCTGGTCGCCCAAGCCGTCGACCGGGAATGCCGAGCCGATCTGCCTGGCTGCCTCGAGGTCGCCGGTCAGGTCGGCCTCGGCGCCGTCGGCGTCTTCGAAGGTCGCCACGACGTTGACGATGAAGCGGCCGGACTTCTGATCGCCGTACTGCACCACGTAGGCCTCGTCGAAGCCGTGCTCGCGCAGCGACTTCTCGGCGGCTGCGCTGTCCGCAGAGAACCCGGCGATGCGGCTGATCTCGGCCGGTCCCGTCTGGGCGAGGATTGGCACCAGGCCATCGGGTACGTCGTCCGCCTGCAGCACCTTCCCGGCGAGCGACCCGCCCGGCAGCGTGACGGCGACCACCGGCTTCTCGCCGTCACCGGAGCAGCCGCTGGCGAAGAAGGCCGCGAGGAGGGCGAGGGGGGCGACGAAGTGCACAGGCAGGTGCATGGTCAGACAGTGTGCCGTGCGGCGCGCTCAGTTGCGCCTCGCCACGGCGTAGGACACGCTCGCACTCCCCGGGCCGGAGCGCGCCAGCGCCGCCGGCCGAGCGCGAGGGAGTCCATGGTCGTCCCGGTCGAGATCGGCGTGCCGGGCGGTCCGGCCGACGTCGCGGTGGCAGCGCGCGGGCTCACCCGGCGCTTCGGCGACGTGCTCGCCAACGACTCCATCACCTGCGAGGTCGGGCGCGGCGAGGTCTTCGGGCTGCTCGGTCCCAACGGCGCGGGCAAGTCGACCTTCGTACGGCAGCTGATGGGTCTGCTCCGCCCGGACGCCGGGGAGATCACCCTGCTGGGAGCTGACGTCGTACGCCGGCCGGAGCTCGCACCGCGGTTGGCTGCCTACCTCGCGCAGGACGAGCGGGCCATCATCGAGCTCGCCCCACTCGTCGCCGTCGAGATCACCGGGCGCCTTCGTGGCCTGCCTCGAGCGGCGGCTCGCAAAGCCGCGGCGGCGTTGGTCGAGGAGATCGGGCTGACCGACGGCGCCGACCGGCCGATGTCGCGACTCTCCGGTGGGCAGCGGCGGCTCGCCTGCGTGGCGACTGCCCTGGTCGGTGATCGTCCTGTCCTCGTCCTCGACGAGCCGACCACCGGTCTGGACCCGACCGCGCGGCGCGCGGTCTGGACTGCCCTGCAGCGTCGCCGCGAAGCCGGCGCGACCGTTGTCCTGGTCACCCACAATGTCCTCGAGGCGGAGACCGTGCTCGACCGGGTGGCGGTCTTCGACCGCGGCCGGGTCATCGCCTGCGACACCCCGGGACGGCTGAAGGCTGCAGTTTCCGCGGACGTGCGGCTTGACCTGGTCTGGCGAGCCGACCCGCCGATGGCCGACCCCACGGTCGCCCGGCTCGGTGAGCTAGCGGAGCGCACCGGACGGCGGTGGAGCGTGCGGCTGCCCGCGACCCAGGCGCGCGCCGCCCTCGGCGAGCTGACGACGGGTGCCGCCTTCGCCGCACTTGACGACTTCACCCTGGCGACTCCGACCCTGGAAGACGTCTACCTTGCACTCGGCGGCCAAGCGCACGACCTGGAGCGCGGGTGAGTGCGGTGGCACCGATCGCAGGTCAGGGCACCGGGTTCGGGGCCGCCTTCGTCGCGGTCTACGCCGGTCAGGTCGCTCGCGCCCGCGCCGCCCGCGCCCCGCTGTTCTTCGTTGCGACACTGCAGTCCCTTGGCCTGCTGCTCCTCCTGCGCGGCGTGGTCGACGACGGACGGCTGGCCGAGAAGCAGCAGATCGTCGCGGGCTCCGTGGTCCTCGTCGTCGCCTTCGTCGCACTCAACCTGCTGGCTCAGCGCTTCGGGCACCTGCGGGCTGACGGAGGTCTGGACTACTACGCGGCGCTGCCCGTGCCGCCCGCCGCGGTTGTGCTGGCCACGGTGGCGTCGTACGCCTCCTTCGCGGTGCCCGGAACGGTGGTGGTCGCGGTGACGGGTGCTCTGCTCTACGGGCTGACCATCACTCACCTCTGGCTCCTGGTGCCGGTGATCATCCTCGGTGGAGCCGCGCTCGCGGGGCTTGGTGCGGCCATCGGCCTGCTCGCCCCGCGGCCTGAGGTGGCCACGATCTGCGGGCAGCTGGGCATGAGCGCCGTCCTGTTCCTCGGCCTGGTGCGAGGTGCCCGGATGCCGCTGCCGCTGCGTGCGCTGCGTGCCCTGGTGCCCAGCACCTATGCCGTCGACGCCCTCGCCCAGGGTCTCGGCGATCGGCCGTCGTGGTCACGCATCGCCGCCGATCTCGGAGTGTGCGCCGGTGCGGCCGTGGTGGCGCTCGCGCTCGCCACCGTTGCCTACCGGCGGGCCGTCTCCCGGTGACCGGTGAGACACTGGTGGCTATGACCCCGACCCCGTTGGCTGACCCGTGGGCTGAGCCGGTATCCGCGCCACTGTCGGCGCAGGTGAGCGAGTCCTGGCAGAATTTCGTCGCTGGCGAGCCGGTCAGCCGCCGTGACCTGCTGCGCCACCGGGGGAGCGCAGTGCTCCGGTTCTCGAGATTGCCAGCCCTGCTGGCCGTCGTCATTCTGTTACTGGGTGCGCCGATCGGGCTGTTGTGGGCGCGGGTGAGCCCCACCGTCTCGGTGTCGTTCTCCGCGCAGGGGCCGTCGCTCGTCCGGCCGGAGAGCAGCGAGTTCTTCGCTGCGGACGGCAGCTTCGGCGTCGTGCTCCTCATGGTCGGCCTGCTGACCGGCGCAGCGGCGTGGGGGGTCCTTCATCGACGCGCGTCCGGCGTCGGCGTACCGATCGGCGTTGCTGTGGGAGCGCTGCTCGCCGGCTTCGTCGCGCAGGCGGTCGGGAGTCGCCTGGTCGTCAACCGGGAGCTGGCGGCGCTGTGCGGGGTCCAGAACGACTGCCCGATCTACGACGGCACACTGCAGCTGCGGGCGCGCGGCTTAGTAGTCGTCTGGGCCGTGGCCGCGCTCATGGTCTACGTCGGGCTCAGCCTGCTGTTCGACAAAGCAGAGGAGCCGGCCAAGCCGGAATTCCCCTGGGCCGCCCCCACCCTCTGACGCCTCACCCTGCATCAGTTGAGAGAGAAGGGGCCGACCGTCTCCGGCGGCGGCGGAGCGGCGGCCAGGTGGTGCAGCAGCGCGGTTTCACGCCGGATCACACTCAGCTCCCGGCGCAGCCTCGTCGCGGCGTCCGGTACAGCGAGCAGCGCCTGCTTCTCCGGCAGGTCGATGACGAGAGCTGCAGCGACGAGATAGCTGAGCAACACCGGCTCGTCGGGCAGCGACGGGGCGTCGACGTCCTCATCGCGGGCGGCCGCGACGGCGTTCCAGTAGCTGGTGAACTCGGCGATGACGGCGAAGGCGCGGGCTTCCGCGTCGACGCCCGGCTCGTCCGGGAGGTACTCCACCGCCCCCCGCAGGAACGGCTGCGAGTCATCGACGTCCAGCAGACGGAAGCGCGGGCCACCGGTCGTCACGATGTCGTAGCGGCCGTCGGGGTAGGGCTCCACGCGCCGCAGCTCGGCGACGCAGCCGATGTCATAAAGGTCGGGTTCGTCGTCGATTTCGAGACCCTGCCGAATTGCTACGACGCCGAAACGGCGGGGCGCGGGCCCTTCCACCATCTCCCGGACCAGCAGCCGGTAGCGCTCCTCGAAGATGTGCAGCGGCAGCGGGATGCCCGGGAAGAGCACCGTGTTGAGCGGGAAGAGCGGGAGGGCGTCGGCCACCCGGCGAGCGTAGCGGCGCGGCTATCCCGTGGCAGGGAGGTGCGCCCGCCCGTAGGCTCGTGACTCCCGTCCCTGCAGTTGTCACGTCGAGGAGTCCTGCCGTGCTGCGTCGCATCGACCTGCGCGGTCGACTGTGGAGCAGCGAGCTCGGCAGCCTGCTGCCCCGTGCCGTCCTCGACGTCGACGCCGCGCTCGCCGTCGTACGCCCGCTCTGCGACGACGTCCGCGACCGAGGTGACGCTGCCGTGCGTGAGGCCACCGCGCGATTCGACGGCGTGGCCGTCGAGGACCTCCTTGTGCCTGCGGCCGAGTTGCGACGGGCGCTGGCCGAGCTCGACCCTGCCGTCCGAGCCGCCCTCATCGAGTGCATCCGGCGGGTCCGTCTCGTGCACGAGGCGCAGCGGCGCGACGACCTGGTCGTCGACGTCGCACCCGGCGCACGGGTGACCGAGCGATATCTACCCGTAGGTCGTGTAGGGCTCTACGTCCCGGGAGGGCGCGTCGCCTATCCGTCGAGCGTGGTGATGAACGTGGTGCCAGCGCAGGTAGCTGGTGTCGTATCGATCGCCGTGTGCTCGCCGCCCAAGGCCGACTTCGGCGGCCAGCCGCACCCCGCGATCCTCGCCGCGTGCGCGCTGCTCGGCATCGAGGAGGTCTACCGCGTAGGGGGCGCTCAGGCCATCGCGATGCTCGCCTACGGCACCGACTCCGTGCCGCCCGTCGACCTCGTGACCGGACCGGGCAATGTCTACGTCGCCGCCGCCAAGAGGGTCGTCCGCGGCATTGTCGGCATCGACGCAGAGGCTGGGCCGACCGAGATCGGCATCATCGCCGATATGACCGCCGAGGCGGCACACGTCGCCGCTGACCTCATCGCCCAGGCCGAGCACGACCCACAGGCGGCGTGCCTGCTGGTCACCGACTCCGCCGCGTTGGGCGACGAGGTCGACCGGCTGCTCGAGAAGCTGGTGCCAGCCGCCGGACATCGCGACTCCGTCGAGAGCGCACTCGCTGCCCAGTCGGCTTGCGTCGTCACTGACGACCTCGAGACCGGGCTTGCAGTCATGGAGCAGTGGGCACCGGAGCACCTGGAGGTGCTGACGGCCGACGCCCACACCCTGGCCCGTCGGGTCCGCAACGCCGGGGCGATCTTCGTCGGCCCGCACGCGCCGGTGTCGCTCGGCGACTACCTTGCCGGCAGCAACCACGTCCTCCCCACCGGGGGCACGGCGCGGCACACAGCGGGGTTGTCTGTCGACTCGTTCCTGCGGGGAGTGCATCTCGTCGAGTACGACGCCGCGGCACTGGCTGCCGTTGCCGATCACATCGCCGCGCTCGGCGGTGCCGAGGACCTGCCGGCGCATGTCGCCGCGGTCCGCGCGCGCTCGGCACCGGGCGACTAGCGGATGACTGACCTCACGTCCGCAGACCTCACGTCCGCAGACCTTGCGGCGCTACCGCTGCGCGACGACTTGCGCGGGCTGACGCCGTACGGCGCTCCGCAGCTCGACGTCGCCGTCCGCCTCAACACCAACGAGAATCCTTTCCCGCCGCCTGCCGCGCTGGTCGAAGACCTCCGGGTCGCGCTCAGCGATGCCGGTGGTGGACTCAACCGCTACCCCGACCGCGAGGCCTCGGCGCTGCGGGCCGACCTCGCGGCCTACCTCGGGCACCCGGTCGAAGGCGTGTGGGCCGCCAACGGCTCGAACGAGGTGCTGCAGCAGCTGATGCAGGCCTTCGGCGGGCCGGGGCGCTCCGCGCTCGGTTTCGAGCCGTCGTACTCGATGCATCGACTCATCGCTCAAGGCACCGGCACGAGGTGGGTCGCCGCCGACCGGGCCGCCGACTTCTCCCTCTCCACCGCCGACGCGGTGGCGGCGGTGGCCGAGCACCGGCCCGACGTCGTCTTCCTCTGCTCGCCGAACAACC
>JBKJUS010000159.1:0-5966 GCA_046590575.1 Mycobacteriales bacterium
GGCTCACCGTCTACCCGCGGTACATCGCCGAGCCCGATCCTTGGCTCGACCCTCGGGTGCTGCCCCACGTTCGCGCGCTGGCCGGTGACGACGGTCGAGCCCGCGATGGGGCCTACGCGGTGGGTCTGCCGTGGCAGGAGCCCGACAGCGGGTGGTCGTCCGCCGGCCGGGTCGACCTCGACACGACGATCGACGTCACCGGCCGCAGCGCGGACCGGCGGAGCGACTTCGACACGGTGTACGGCGACTGGGACGCGTTGCGCGGCACGCCGACGAGCTCGCTCCCCGCGGTGCCCCGGATGACTGGGGACGTGGCGGCGGCGCTGCGCCGCGCGGCGGAGGACCCGGCCGGACTGAACGACGATCAGGCGCTCGCCCTGATGACCGCTGACGGCGCTGACCTCGACGCGGTGTGCTCCCTCGCCGACGACGTACGCCGGGACACGGTCGGCGACGAGGTGACCTACGTCGTCAACCGCAACATCAACTTCACCAATGTCTGCTACACCGGCTGTCGGTTCTGCGCGTTCGCCCAGCGACGTACCGACGCGGACGCGTACACGCTGTCGATCGCTGAGGTGGGCGACCGTGCCGCGGAGGCATGGGCCATGGGGGCCACCGAGGTGTGCATGCAGGGCGGCATCCACCCTGACCTGCCGGGGTCGGCCTACTGGGACATTGCCGCAGAGGTGAAACGTCGCGCTCCGGAGATGCACGTGCACGCCTTCAGCCCGATGGAAGTGGTCAACGGGGCGACGCGTACCGGGCTGTCGATCGAGGACTGGCTGGTCAAAGCGCGGGAGTCCGGACTCGACACGATCCCGGGCACGGCGGCCGAGATCCTCGACGACGAGGTGCGGTGGGTGCTCACCAAGGGCAAGCTGCCGACCGCGACCTGGATCGACGTCATCACGACGGCACACCGGGTCGGCATCCGGTCGAGCAGCACGATGATGTACGGCCACGTCGACCACCCCGGTCACTGGGTGGCACACCTGCGGGTGCTGGCGCGCATCCAGGACGAGACGGGCGGCTTCACCGAGTTCGTGCCGCTGCCCTTCGTGCACCACAATGCGCCGCTCTATCTAGCGGGCATCGCCCGCCCGGGCCCGACACCTCGGGACGACCGCGCGGTGCACGCGCTCGCCCGCTTGATGCTGCACGGGCGTATCGACCACATCCAGGCCAGCTGGGTGAAGCTCGGCGTACCCGGTGTGCAGACCGTTCTCCGCGGCGGCGTCGACGATGTCGGCGGCACCCTGATGGAGGAGACGATCAGCCGGATGGCCGGCTCCGAGCACGGGTCTCGCAAGAGCGTCACTGAGCTCGTCGCCATCGCGGCGGGCGTCGGCCGGCCGACCCGACAACGCACGACGACATACGGCGTGGCTACTGCCGTGCCGCCCCGGCCTCAGTCTCTGTAATGGCGCGGTGTGAAGGGGCGCTGCGGGTAGCGGACCATGGGTCGCTTCCCACCCAGCGTGCCTTTGACGACCGGGACCACGAGGTGGCTGGCTTCGACCCCGCCGCCGAGGACGGTGATAGTCGGGTACTGCGTCGTCCCGCCGCGCTCGAACACCGAACCGTGGGTCGGCCGAACCCGAGGCGAGCCTCCGTGCCCCGTCGTACTGCACGCCGCTGCAGCGGAAGTCCGGACCGACGGCGAACAGCGAGGCGGTCACGATGCCACCGGGCTGGTCGCTCGACAGTCGCAGATAGGCGAACGGGTTACCGGCGATGAGGGTGTTCGACGTCACCGGCGGGGTTCGGTAGGCCCGGGCAAGTTGCGCGCTCACGGCGTCCTGGCATAGCGAGCCCTCTTGCCCGCTTGGCGCCTGGGGATTCTGCTGGCTGTGCACGTCCCAGGAGAAGTCCTCGCGGCGGCTAGTCCGAGCGCCCCGGCGATGAGCAGAAGGAGACCGCCGAGGTAGTAGACCGCTCGGATGCCGACTGTGTCGGCGAGGACGCCGCCCACGCCGAGGCTGACCAGCCGGCCGGTCTGCCACAGCAGGTCCATGCTGGCGAAGACTCGGCCGCGGTTGCGGTCGTTCACGTGTGTCTGGAGCAGCGAGTTGAAGGTGACGGCGCCGGTGCTGGTGCCGAGGCCGTAGATGCCGAGGGCGGAGGCCGCTAGCGGCAGCGACCGCACTGAGGCGAGCAGGAAGTCGACTAGCCCGCGCAGGATGTAGGGCCCGAAGACGAGGATGGGTCGGCGGGGATCGCGGATACGTCGAAGCAAGAGCAGTGGGCCGAGCACAGCCCCGACCCCGATGGCCCCGACGAGGATGCCGTACGCGGCTGGTCCGACTCGAAGGTGCTCCGCGGCCAGCACCACGAGGAGCGCGCTCGTGGCGCCGGCCGAGAGCGCCGCGAGAAGTTGCCCGATGGCGAGTGCGCGGAGAAGGCGGTCGCCGGCGATGAGCGCCGCTCCCGCCCGCGCGTCGGCGAACAGCTGTTGCCGGCCGACGTCACGGGGCCGCTCGTCGGTGTGAAGGCCACGCAGCACCGCGGCCGACAGGAGGAAGCTCGACGTGTTGATGCCGAAGGCCCAGGCCGGGCCGGCTGTTACGACAAGGCCACCCGCTAGCGGGGCGAGCACGATCTGCGACAGTACGGCGGCGGTCCAGATTCCGGAGTTCGCGGCGATGATCTGTTCGTTCGTGACGAGCGAGGGCAGCACGGAGCCTGCTGCGGGGTGGAAGAACACACCGGCGGCGGATAGACCGAACGCGACGGCGAAGATGACGAGTGGTTGGTCATGCCAGATGACGAGGACACCCGCCAGCAGAGCACGCGTCAGATCGCTCGCCACCATGACGCGCACGCGCGGCAACCGATCGACAACCACGCCAGCCAGCGGCGCGAGGAGCAGCACCGGAACGATCTCGGCGACGACGACACCGATCACCCCCAGGCCGCTGCCAGTCAGCCGGTAGACCACGACGGCGAGCGCCACGAAGCCGAACGTATCGCCCCACTGGCTCATGGTCCTGGCCGCCCAGAGACGTCGGTAGTCCGGCACGGCGAACACAGATCGGAGACCGGTATCTCTCCGCCCCGCCCGTGCCATCCGGCGGGCGTCAGCCGACTTGCTTGTCACGGCAGCAGCGTCCCCTCGCCTGGCAGCGCAGTGCTGACGTCGCCGTGCAGCAGCCGGAAGACGTAGTACGCCGACCCCGCTAGGAAGAGCACGCCGACGATCAGATCGAGCCGCGCCCAGCGGGGGTCGGTGCCGTCGCGGACGAAGCGCGCGCCGGCGGCCGCGACCGCGAGGAGGACGGCGGCGCGGCCGATGACGAACGCGCTGATGACGGCGAGTGCGGTCAGTGGCCCACCCGCGGCCGCGGCGGCGGTGCCGACGCCGATCGCGATCGGCCCGCAGCCCGGGCACCCGGTGACGGCGAAGACGGTGCCGTAGACGAGGGCTGCGCCCGGCGTGGGCGGTACGGCGCGGACCTGATGGCACAGGCTGGTGCGGCGAGTCAGCAGCCGCAGACCCAATGCTGCTAGCAGCACGGCAGCCAGAAGATGCAGTACGACGGCGCCGCGAGTGAGCAGCACGGTGACTTCGACGAGGACGACACCCAGGCTGGCCAGCACTCCGTCCATGCCGACCACGAAGGCGAGCACCGCCGGTGCGGAGCGCAGCAGCGGCCATCGGCGGCGATCGCCCCATTCGTCGAGCTGCCGGGGCGCGACCATCGCGACGACCGCAGGCACCGAGGGCAGCGAGATCGGTGACACCCCCAGCAACACCCCGATGGCCAGACCCAGCAGCACGGCGTACCTGGTGCCCTCGGCCAATTGCGCGGTCAGCGAGGCGATCACTGAAACGCGGTCCGGGCGTTCTCCTCATCGTGACGCAGCTCATCCGGTTGGCCTTGGCCATCAGTGGAGCAGCGCTGCAATGACCCGGACATCCCGCGCATCATCAGCACCATGGACGGCGGGCACCCGGCGACCGCGTCGGTCACTTGTCGCGGTAGCGCAGCGCCCACGTCCGCCCGCCGTCGTCGGACTGGTAGATGCCGTCCTTGAAGATTGAGGCGTACATCCGCCCGCCGGCTATCGCGAATGCCTCCGGCTCGCCGTCGAGCTCGCCCCGACGGTCCCACGTGTCTCCGCCGTTGGTGCTGACGAGCACCTGACCGGTGGGCGAGAGACCGTAGAGCTCGTCCGCGGTGTCCCATGCGAGCACGGACACGGCGGGCGCTGATATTGGCGTGAACTTCCGTCCGCCGTCGGTGCTGCGGGCGACGCCGCGTTCGGTGGTGGCCACGAGGGTGTCCGGATCCGCGGGGCTGACCGCGAAGTCGCGCATCGGCAGCTTCGCCCGGCGGTCCCACGTCTTCTTGTCGGCACTCACCATCAGGGTGCTGCTGGTCGAGTCGTAGCCGTAGACCTTGCCGTGCGCTGCATGCAGAGCATGGAAGTCGACTTCGCCGGCGAGCGAACGCGACTGCCAGGTCTGCGCGCGGTCGGTGCTCTCGATCAGGCCGAGCAGGGTCGGGAGGTCTTCCTCCCGAAGGTCCGGGTGGCCGCTCCCGAGGAACGTCCCGGGGCCCGTGACGGTGAAGCCCATCGTGTCCTGGTAGCGGTTGGCGACCCGGGTCGCCTTTCCGTCCTCCGGAATACGGAACAGGCCGAGGTGGGTCGCGGCGTACAAGGTGCCGTCACCCGGGTCGACACCGAGACCGTGGACGTGCACCACCCCCGCGTCGGCGCCGGGGAACGCGTCCAACGACGAGCCTGACCCGCTGTCCCGTTGTATGGCCCACACGGCTACCGGTACGACGGCCACCGCGATCAGCAGAGCCAGGACGACGACGGGGCGGCGTCGGGACGAGCGCCGAGTGGCCTTGGCCCGGGCGTGTTGCTTCGGGGCGGGTCTCGGCGAGCGCCGGGTGTTAGCCATGCTGTACTCCAAGGAATGCTGGGCAAGCGACCGCACACCTGCCCCCCGGGGGTAGGCAGAAGGGCAACGGTCGGAGGGTCGACAATGGTTCCCGTCGAACGCGCTAGCGGTGTCGGATGGTCAAGCGCCGGTTCTGCTGCCACATTGCTGCCTCATGATCAAGGATCCGACCCACAGCGCTCGACGCGATTGACCAGCCCGTACGCTCACGAAGAACCCCCTCGAGTCCGCGACGTCAGCTCACGGTGGCAGCCACCGACCGGCGCTGTCACCTGCCGGACAGTTTTCGCCGGGGGGTGCACGGCCGCCTGCTACACCCCCCGCCGCGTTAGATGGTCGAGGATCCTCGAAGATCCAAGAGGTAACCGAAGCCGACTTCATTGGCTGGGCTACGTCCCGGCAGACGCTCGGTACGAGATCGAAGGGGAACGAATCGTGGGGATCCGCGAATCAGCCACTGCGAGCGTTAAGTCCGCCCCGGCTGACGTCTTCCGAACCGTGACAGACGTCAAGCGACTCCCGGAGTGGAACGAGGGCATCCTCGAGGTGGTCGAGGTTCCCGATCAGTTGCACGAAGGGTCGCTTTGGAAGGTGCGCGTCCGAGCGATGGGCCAGTCGTGGGTGAGCAAGTCGACTGTCACTGAACTGGACCCGAAGTCGAGTCGGTTTGCCTACCGGTCGCAGTCCGACGACGGTAACCCGTCGTTCGCCGACTGGGAGTGGCACATCGAGCCTGATGGCACCGGCTCGCGGGTGACCGTCACTGTCGATCTCAACCCGCTGACGTTCTGGCGTAAGAATCTACTCATCAAGATCCGGCGGACTGGACTGCGGAAGGAGCTGCACGCATCCCTGACCGCCCTAGGGTCTGCCGTCGCCTCCTGAAGCCGGAGTGAGGAGAGAGGGCAGGCCCCTTCGGGCGGTACGCAGACACAGCGGCTGCTTGGAAAGCAGTCAAGGCCTTGATCGTTGATCAAGGCCCTGACTGCGCGTTCCTTTGTAGCGGGGGCAGGATTTGAACCTGCGACCTCTGGGTTATGAGCAAAACCAC
>JBKJUS010000046.1:0-2632 GCA_046590575.1 Mycobacteriales bacterium
CTCGTGCTCAACTTCGTCCCGATCGGCGGCTCCAGCCGTCGGGTCTTCTAGCACCGCACCTCTGATCGGGCCCCGCACACCTCATGGCGTGCGGGGCCCGATCTGCATCTGCGCCCAGCCGGTGGCCCCGCTGGACGTCAGTCGGTCCCGCCGCCGCGGCGGAAGCGGTCGTTGAGCCACCCGCCCGCCTGACCCACCCACCCTGCGAGGTCGTGGACCAGCTTGCCCAGGGTGTCCTGCGTCCGCTCGAAGGTCACCGCATAGCTCGCCGCCGCCTCCTGGGCGGCCGCGCTCACCGAGGCACCGTCGTCGTCCTCGCGGCGCGAATAGTCACCGCCGAGGATCACGGTGTAGGCGCCGGAGTCGATCCAGCGACGCAGCTCGGTGGCACGCACGACGGCGAAGGGGTGCGTCTGCTGCTGCAGCAGCGAGAGCTTGATCAGCGACTCGCGGACGTCGCCCCCCTCGTCGTACTCCGCGCCCTGGGACAGGAACGAGGTGACGTCGAGCTCCTCGAGCATGCCGCCGCTGGCGAGCTTCATGTGGGTGCGCAGCGCGGCGGTCGGATCCTGGCTGGCGAGCAGACCTGCGCGGTCCGCGGACAGCTCGGCCTTGCGCGACCACTCCAGCAGGCCGACGGTGACCATCCGGATGCCGATGGCGCCACCGGGGATGGCGTTGACCAGTCCGCCCAGGCCGAGCAGACGCACCAGCAGCGTGCGGTAGACCGCGTGACCGCTGACGGCGTGGCCGAGCTCGTGGCCGATGACGAAGCGCAGCTCGTCGTCGTCGAGGTGGTGCACCAGGCCCGAGGAGAGCACGATGATCGGCTGGTCCATCCCGATGGTCTGCGCCGTCAGTGTCGGGTCCGCCTGGACGTACATCTCGGGCAGGTCTTTGACGTCCAGGCTGCGACCGACCTCGGCCAGCAGGCGGTGCAGCCGGGTGAACTGCCGCTCGTCCACGCGCACTGCGGAGCCGAGCAGCGTCAGCCGCCAGGCCCGCTCCCGGAAGACGCCCGACATCGTCTTGAGGAGCACGTCGAAGCCCTTGAGCTTGCGGAGCGCGACCAGCGCTCCCCTGTCTGCGGGGTGCTCCCACGCCCGCGAGCTGATGTCGGTCAGCACGACGCGCGCACGCGCCGGCTTCTTGTCCCCCGTGGCCATGGCGGCATCCTCACCTATCGGGAGCGACGGTGTCAGCCTTTCGGCGGCCTCACTCGGACATCGGGATCCTGACGCCGCGCTCGTCGGCCACCTCGATCGCGAGGTCGTAGCCCGCGTCCACGTGCCGGATGACCCCCATCCCGGGGTCGTTGGTGAGCACCCGCTCGATCTTCTCCGCCGCGAGCGCGGTGCCGTCGGCGACCGTCACCTGCCCGGCGTGCAGCGAGCGGCCGATGCCGACGCCGCCGCCGTGGTGGAAGGACACCCACGTGGCGCCGGACGCGGTGTTGACCAGCGCGTTGAGGATCGCCCAGTCGGCGATCGCGTCCGACCCGTCGAGCATCGCCTCGGTCTCGCGGTAGGGAGAGGCGACGGAGCCGCAGTCGAGGTGGTCGCGACCGATCACGATCGGCGCCTTCAGCTCACCGCTGGCCACCATCTCGTTGAACTTCGCGCCCGCCTTCGCGCGGTCGCCGTAGCCGAGCCAGCAGATGCGGGCGGGCAGGCCCTGGAAGGCGACCCGCTCACCGGCCATCGTGATCCACTTGTGCAGGCGCTCGTTGTCGGGGAAGAGCTCGAGGATGGCCCGGTCGGTCGCAGCGATGTCGGCCGGGTCGCCGGACAGCGCGGCCCAGCGGAACGGGCCCCTGCCCTCGCAGAACAGCGGCCGGATGTAGGCCGGCACGAAGCCGGGGAACTCGAAGGCCCGGTCGTAGCCGCCCTTGCGCGCCTCGTCGCGGATCGAGTTGCCGTAGTCGAAGACCTCGGCGCCCTTGTCCTGGAACTCGACCATCGCCCGCACGTGCGCGGCCATCGAGGCCTGGGCGTCCTTGGTGAAGCCCTCGGGGTCGCGCTTGGCGGCGTCGTGCCACTCGCCGAACGGGACGCCGACCGGCAGGTAGGACAGCGGGTCGTGCGCGGAGGTCTGGTCGGTGACGACGTCGATCGGGGCGTCGCTCTCCAGCAGGGCCGGGAACATCTCCGCGGCGTTGCCGAGC
Source organism: Mycobacteriales bacterium (assembly GCA_046590575.1). Taxonomy (GTDB): domain Bacteria; phylum Actinomycetota; class Actinomycetes; order BP-191; family BP-191; genus DATLNF01. Next base: position 2,165 of record JBKJUS010000046.1, read on the forward strand.
ACCCCGATGGACAGCGGCCTGCGAGCGTCGCGCGCTGCCACGGCCAGCTCGACGGCGTGCTCGAGGGAGTCGGCCTGGACGTCGAGGTAGCGGTGCTCGATGCGGCGCTTGATCCGGGTGTCGTCGACGTCGATGCAGATCGCGACCCCGTCGTTCATGGTCACGGCGAGCGGCTGGGCCCCGCCCATGCCGCCGAGCCCGGCGGTCAGCGTGATGGTGCCGGCCAGGGTGCCCCCGAAGCGCTTGTCGGCGACGGCGGCGAAGGTCTCGAAGGTGCCCTGGAGGATGCCCTGGGTGCCGATGTAGATCCACGAGCCGGCCGTCATCTGGCCGTACATCGTCAGGCCGAGCTCCTCCAGGCGGCGGAACTCCTCCCAGTTGGCCCAGTCGCCGACCAGGTTGGAGTTGGCGATCAGCACGCGCGGCGCCCACTCGTGGGTGCGCATGACACCGACGGGCTTGCCGCTC
>JBKJUS010000143.1:0-2673 GCA_046590575.1 Mycobacteriales bacterium
CGCGCCTCGCCGAGTTGGTGCGAGGCGGTCTCGACCTGCTCGTCAACAACGCGAGCACGTTGGGCCCCAGCCCCCTCGTGCCCGTGCTCGAGCTGAAGATTGACGACCTGCGTCGCATCTGGGAGACGAACGTCCTGGCACCCGTGGCGCTGATTCAGCTTCTCCTCCCGTTCCTGAGTCGCGGAGCGGCCGTCATCAACGTGTCGTCCGACGCCGCGGTGGAGCACTATGAGTCCTGGGGCGGATATGCGGCCAGCAAGGCGTCCCTCGACCACGTCACGCTGACGCTTGCAGCCGAGCAACCCGACGTGCGTTGGTGGGCAGTCGACCCGGGCGACCTGCGTACGCAGCTTCATCAGGATGCCTTCCCCGATGAGGACATCAGCGATCGCCCGTTGCCGGAGAGCGTGATGCCAGCGTTCCTCGACCTCATCGACCGGAAGCCGCCGAGCGGACGCTACCGGGCGAGCGAGTTGGCGCACGGATCAGCCACTGTGGGAGTGTGACGTGGCCGCAATCACGATCGGCCCCTTGACGAAGTTTGCCCCTCCGGGCGACCTGACCGCCCCGTCGCCGGCTGAGGCGCGCGGCCTGCGGCGCGACGAGGTCCGGCTACTCGTGGCCGACGGTGATCGGGTCACCCACACCCGGTTCCATGACCTCGCCGAACATCTGGAAGCTGGTGACCTGCTGGTCGTCAATGCCTCGCAGCCCGTCGCCGGCGAGGTCGACGCGCGCCTGTCGGGCGGTGATGCCCCCGCGATCGCGGTCGTCGCCCATGTCGCTGCCGATCTGCAAGACGGCACCTGGGTGGTCGAGATCCGCACGGCTCCTGATGCTGCGCGGGCCGTGTTGGGTGCCCATGCGGGACGGGTGCTCACTCTCGCGGGCGCTGGTGAGTCCGCCGCCCTCACACTGCTGGGCCCCTACCCTCGCGCCGGCTCTTCGCCGACCGGTGCGGGCAGCCGACTCTGGCGGGCTTCCTACGCCGGTGACACTGGCCTGCGCGCCGTCTTGGATCGCATCGGTCGACCCATCGCGTACGGCTACCTTGACCGCCCCTACGAGCTTGAGGACTACCAAACGATTTTTGGCACCACTCCCGGAAGTGCGGAGATGGCCAGTGCGGCCCGTCCGTTCACGCCCGAAGTCGTCACGCGACTCGTCTCGCGCGGTGTCGCGATTGCACCGATCGTCCTACACACGGGGGTGTCGTCACAGGAGACAGGAGAGGCTCCGCAGCCGGAATGGTTCGAGGTGAGCGACGCAACCGCTCGACTCGTGAATGTCACCCGGGCCGGAGGCGGGCGCGTCGTGGCGGTGGGTACGACCGCGACCCGTGCCCTCGAGTCGGCTGTCGCTGGGGCGAAAGGTGGCGCAGTGGCGGCGACGAAGGGCTGGACCAATCACCTGGTCACGCGCGAGACACCCCCGCACGTGGTGGACGGTCTGATCACCGGCTGGCACGATCCGGCGGCCTCGCACCTGCTGCTCGTGGAGGCGGTTGCTGGCCCGGCCCTCACTCAACGGGCCTACGACGCGGCGGTGGCGGAGGGTTATCACTGGCACGAGTTCGGGGACTCGGCACTGCTGCTGCCCGCGCGCGCTGACGCCCTCGCCGCCTGAGCGCAAAGAAAGGTTGCATGCGACTGCTGGGTGAGTTGCGCAGAAACGGCCCCCACACGACCTCTTAGTTCGGGCGCAAGACCTTCGGGCGTGAGCGACGATGGCGGGCGCCTCACGAGCAGGTTGGATCGGACAATCGCGCCACCGTGCTGGTGCTGGCGCTGGCCGCACCTCTGTTCTTGGTCCGCGAACGTGTCAGCGGGGCGGCAGGTCGTCCGGTCGGCGTTCGCGGGTCTCGCGGCGCTGACCGTTGATGACCAGGCTCAGCACGATGCCGAGCGCGCCCGCAGCCATCATGATGTAGCCGACCTGAACCACGTCGACTCCGTTGATGGGGTCGGTTACTGCGAACGCCAGGACGGCGCCAATGGCGAGCAGGAAGATAGATCCACCGATGTACATGGGTTCGCCTTTCGTTGGGGTCGATATGAAGGTATGGCGATCCGCCGCGCTCCGCACCTTTTAACGCACCTTTTAACGCACCTTTTAACGCGTGGGAACAAGGATGCGCGCGGGGTTCGCTGCGCTCACCGGCACCGCATCCGACGTGCAGGTAGTGCCATCGAGTTCATCCCGCCACGTCGTCCCCGCCGGCAATCCGAGCGCGTCCGGGTCGAGATGTACCCGCACGACCTTGTCGAAGGCCGGCCGAAGCTCGATGACAACCATGACGACATCCTCACCACGCACCTTGGTGAAGCAGACGATGCTTGGCTGATCGGTGTCGACGAGTGTCAGGTTGCGCAGGATCTGCAGCGCAGGGTGGCGGCGGCGGATGGTGTTGAGCGTCGTGACATACGGCGCGATGGAGTGCGGGGAGGCCCAGTCGCGGATCTTGATCTCGTACTTCTCCGACGCCAAGTATTCCTCGGAGCCGGGCGACGCGGCGTGGTGCTCAAGGAGCTCGTAACCCGCATACATGCCCCAGGCCGGCGAAGCGGTTGCGGCAAGCGCGGCGCGCATCATGAACATCGTGCGGTCGCCGGACTGTAGGTACGTCGGCAGTATGTCGGGCGTGTTGACGAAAAAGTTTGGCCGCATGAAATC
>JBKJUS010000177.1:0-4579 GCA_046590575.1 Mycobacteriales bacterium
GATCCTGCCGGCCCGGCCCGACGACGACCGGTCCCACGCGTTTGTCGAGTCTGTGCGGGCCGCCAGGTTCCCGGCGTCCCGCTGCGCCTGATCCCTCACGGCGTGGAAAAACGTCCCGGATCGGCAGCGCGATCAGTTCGAATATGGGACGGATGAGATAGCAGGGCGGCCTCAGCTCCTCACTCGGCTCCGCCAGAGCCTTCAACCGGTCCTGCGGCACGAGGATCAATCGACGGGTCCTACGGATGGCGCAACATTGCCGTTCCGCACCCCTGCAGTTCTACCGCGGCACGTCAGTAAGGTCGTCGGTGGGTCTGACATCTGCAAGCAGTTCTAGCGAGAGGGCGCTATGCGCAGGGCGCTCCTCGTCGCCATGACCGCAGTCCTCGCCTCCGCTGCCACTGCTGGCGTCTACGTCGTGACCTCGGACCGCACGCCCCGCGCTTCGCCCCGCCTCGCTGACACTGGTTGGCGTGGCGGCGTACGGCTCGGGGTGTCCGTGGGCGTTCCCGGTGAGCCGCGGTCATTGGCGTACGAGCTCGCCAGTGCCCCGGACACGATCCATGTCTCCGTGCAGGCGATCCTCGATGCACCCAACTGCTCGCCAGAGAACTCGAGCGGCCTGCCGTGTCCGCCGCGCGAGAGTGCCCGTCTCACTTTCGGGGTCAGTGCACTCGTCGACGGTAGGACGCCGCTGACGTTGCCAGCGAGCGAGGTGGTGTTGACCGGGTCAGCCGGTCGGGCCGAGCTGGCGGCGGACGTCCCGGCGCCAATCTTGGCGCCCGGACGGCATTGCGTCGTCGTGGGGGTGGTCGAGCGGGCGGCAGCGGTCGTCGCAAGTCAGCTGCCGCATCACGCCATCGTGACGGCGTTCGACCTCAACGTGGCAGGGTCGTCGACCGATCACTGTGATCCCCCGCCGCTGGACGGGGAACCCTCGACTGCGGACATGGCGCCCTCCTGCGCGACCCCGGTGATCAGCGTTGTCGCGGATCGCCTCGAGGTACGACGCTCGGCGAGACCGGGCACGTTCACGGCGGCGCTGCCGGCCTGTGGGCGCACTTTGGTGTTCTGGGTGCGCGACGGCCGACTGCTCGGCGTCGGCGACGAGCCGGCACCGGGTCGAGTCCCTGACAGCGCTGAGCCGCGCGGTCTGCGGCGTCCGCAGCGCCTCGGCAGCGGTGAGTGGGTTCTTGCGGTGCTCCACAGAAGGCCAGGAAGCTCGCACGGTGGCCATAGTCAACCGCTTGTCATCGCCTGAGTGCGCACAGTTGGCCCGAGCATGGAGGTCGACTGAACCTTTGCGCGCGCCCAGCGTCTCAACTCCGTGACGACGGCGGGGGCAGCAGTGGGTCGCCGGCCATGGCGACCTGCGCACTCGCTCGGCCGCCGACTGCCAGACGCCGCATCTCTGTTCGGTCCTCGGCGGAGGATCGGCCACCCGGACGCCGAATGATGCCTACATAAGGAGGGGTGCGCTGGTGCGCAAAGTTCGGGTTGTCGTGGCTGCCGTGTGTCTCGCGGTGGCCGGAACTTCCGTGAGCCCGTCTGTCGCTGGCCCCGCTCCTCGGGCGACGGTGGACCGTCCGGACGCCGTCGACGGCCCGCAAGTACACCTGATCTACTTCGTGCCCCGGGACAGCCGCGATGAGCGGCTCGACGTCAACGATGTGCTGGCGCAGGGGATGATACGCATGCAGTCCTGGCTGCGGGCGCAGTCGGGCGGCTACCGATGGCGATTCGACATCCTCGGCGACGGCAAGTACGACGCCACGTTCGTCCGCGGCCTGGAGCGCAATGACTACTACACCCTCGGGCTGGATCGACCGACCGACGACATCTCGGTCGGGGTACCTGGCGAGCCGCTCCCCGAGCGCATGATGGGTCACGTCGAAGCGGAGCTGAGCAAGCGGGGCTTCAACAAGCAGGACAAGCGCTACCTCGTCTTCTACGGCGGAGACGCGAGTCGCCGCCAGGACTGCACCATCACCTACCTCGAGGCATACGCCGGCCGCTCAATGTCACCGGTTAGCCCACGACCGCTGGGCTCGCCGTACGCGCTGGTCCACTTGCACGGGCCGAAGGGATGTCAGTCCCAGTCGTGGGGACGTGGCGACGCGGCCGGCTGGCCGGAGGCCAGCGCGATGCACGTCCTGCTACAAGCGGAGGGTGTGGTCGAAGCGCAGGCTCCGCACCAGTGCAACCGGCACGACTACACCTCCGACCCCGGACACGTCTGCACGGGACCGCCGCCGCAGTCGACGTCCGCGGTTCCTCCCGCGGGCAACGACCCGGAGCGCCTTGACGTGCTGTTCCCCTTGGCTGTGGCCCCGTTAAGCGACCTTGTCCTGGACCGCGGCCGCGACGACTACTTCCTCGCCCCCGGGGCGCTCAGAGATGCGGCGCAGTCGGCCTTCCTCGACGGCCCAGGTGTACGGCTCGTGCCGGCAGTGGATCCCCAAGGGCCCGGCCAGCGCTGCCAGTCCTACCTTGCCCGCCGACACCCGGCAGCCTCCACCTTCATCGGTGGCGGCGGGCTTCGCGGATACGGCGTGCGCTCCTGCGCCGGAGCACCCCAATGAGGCTGTTCTGCACTCGTGCAAATCGGGTGCGCGGCGGCGCTCTGGTCGCCGTCGTGCTCGCCGTGAACCTCGCAGCTGGCGCAGCTGCGGCTCCGGCCCGGGAGCCGAAGTGCCGGATCGTGCGAGACGACGCCGACGACGTGCGCTCCGGATTCGGAGTCGTCGGACACCCGAGCTCGACCGTCGACATAATTTCGGGTGACCTGGCCGCTAACTCGCGAACCTTGACCGCAGTAATCCGCGTCAAAAAGCTGGTCCTCCCCGACCCGACTTCACAGACCGGCGTCCACTTTTCCTTCTCCATGCGGGGTCCCGAGTCAAGAATCGTCCTCTCTGCGAACTTCGGCCCCGACGGCGACTTCTTCGACATCTATGCCGGCCAGACGACGGAGGTCGGCGGCGAGGACGGCGTCTCGACCGTCCCGTACCTCGCGCCCGCGACCGGAGTGTTCGACCGTGGCCGAAACGAGATCCGCATCCACGCGGCACTCGTCGACCTGGCCAAGGTGGACTCACTCAGCCAGGGTGCGAGACTTTCGAAGCCCTTCATTGAGGCGAGTACTGGGGTCGTCTCGAAGAACGTGGCGCGTAGCTTCACGACCACTGGCGGTCGGGACGTCACCGCGACCGGGATGTCGTACACGATGAGTGAGCGGACCTGCGTTAAGCCAGGGGCGTAGTGCCGCGGTGCTCAGATGTTGCCCAGTCGTCATCGCTTGATTGCGCACAGTTGAAAGTTGACTGAACCTTTGTGATCGCCCAGCGTCTCAACTCCGTGACGACGGTGGGGGCAGCGGTGGGGTCGCCGGCCATGACTTTCTTCGGGGGGCATGTGGTCGAAGCCGACTTCGAGCGGTTCTACGCAGACACAGCACCCCGCCTGGCCGCCTACTGCTACGGCTTGATCGGCGATCAGCAGGCTGCTGCCGACATCACCCAGGAGGCGTTCACCCGGTTGTTCGCCCGGCTCAGGACCGTGAGGGAGCCTTCGGCCTGGCTCTACCTGGTGGCGACGAACATGTGCCGGGACCACTGGCGCGGTGAGCAGCGCGCCCGGCGCGCGTACACCGAGCTCGTGAGTCGCGCGGCCAACGTTCCCGCGCACGACCCCGGTCTTCGTGACCTCGTCGAACGGCTCCCCGAACGCCTACGCACCTGCGTCCTCCTGCACTACTACGCCGACCTGCCAGTCGATCAGGTCGCCGCAGCCGTCCATCGCCCCACCGGCACAGTGAAGCGCCGACTCCTCGAGGCCCGCCGCCTCCTCGCCCACGACCTGGAGGGCATCCGATGATCCCCGACGGCAGCCCGCTCGGGCCCCGACTGCCAGACAACGCCGCACTTCCACTTCCCCTGGGCGGGTTCCGTGCGGCGTGGAGCGCAGGCCGCGCGACCCGCCGACGTCGCCGCGCGGCGGCCGTGACGTCCGGCAGCACCCTGGCTGTGGTCGGTGGCCTGCTCGCGGCTGCACTGCTGACGGGGTCACCGTCGACCCGGGCTGACGACATCGAGATCACCGACAAGCCCACCCCCAGCCCTACGCAATTCGAGGCGCAGGCGACAACCCCCAGCCAGTCCGCGGGTGCCGGCAACGCCTCCGCAGCCCCAGCAGGCGACTCGACCGGATCCTTGGGCCCGGTCGCGCAGGCAACGTCGGCCGGATCCGCTCCGGAGGACCCGCCGCGCCGGCAGAGACAGAGCAGGGAGCCACTGATCCGCCGCTACAGCTCGCCGGCCTATCCGGCCCGCGGCGATACGGGGGGCGTCACCGTCTGCAGCCTCGAGAGTCAGAGCCGGATTCAGGGACACCCACCCGCCTGGTGCGAGGGCAACGACGTCTCGCAGAGCGGCACGGGAAGTGAGCTCAGCTACACGTTCACGCACAGGGTCGGGCGCTACCCCGACGGCGCCGAAGACCGTCTCCGCTTCCCCGGCGCCCAGGAGCTAGAACTCATCGTGCTGGACAGCACCGGCCGCGTCGTCTGGCGGTGGTCCGA
>JBKJUS010000089.1:0-23332 GCA_046590575.1 Mycobacteriales bacterium
TTGGCAGCGCGCCTGTCCGACGTACCGCAGCTGAAGGTCGATGAGCTCATCGCGAACCCCGAGGTGCACATCATCGTGTGCTGCGGGTCCGGAGGAGTGGGCAAGACGACGACCTCGGCGTCACTCGGCCTCCGGGCCGCCCAGCAGGGCCGCAAGGTGGTCGTGTTGACGATCGACCCGGCGCGCCGGCTCGCCCAGTCGATGGGCCTCACGGAGCTGGACAACACACCGCGTCGCGTCGCGCAGGCCGGCTCCGAGGGCGGCGAACTGCACGCCATGATGCTGGACATGAAGCGGACGTTCGACGAGATCGTCGTCGCGCACGCCGACCCCCAGCGAGCTGAGCAGATCCTCTCCAACCCGTTCTACGTGTCGCTGTCCAGCAGCCTGGCCGGCACGCAGGAGTACATGGCCATGGAGAAGCTCGGTCAGCTGCACGCCTCGGGTGAGTGGGACCTCATCGTTGTCGACACCCCGCCCACCAGGTCCGCGCTCGACTTCCTCGATGCTCCAGAGCGGCTCACGGGATTCCTGGATGGTCGCTTCATCAAGCTAATGCTCGCGCCCGCGAAGGCTGGCGGGCGCGCCTACCTCAAGGTGGTGAACATCGGCATCTCGACGTTCACCGGCGTGCTGACCCGTATTACGGGCACCGGTCTGTTGACCGACCTGCGCGAGTTCTTCGGCGCCTTCGAGTCGCTGTTCGGCGGATTTCGCGAGCGCGCGCAGACGACGTATGACCTCCTCAAAGATTCGAATACCGCTTTCGTCGTCGTGGCGGCACCTGACCCGGCTGCGCTGCGGGAGGCGTCCTACTTCATCGAACGCCTCTCCGCCGAGGACATGCCGCTGGCCGGAGTGGTGATCAACCGGGTACATCGCAGCGCGGCGCCGCAGCTGACCGCGGAGCGGAGTATCGCTGCGGCGGAGGTTCTTGAGACGCACAAGGGTCACGCGACTGCAATAGGTGTCCTGCGAATGCATGCCGACAGGGTGGCGCTCTCCGCCCGGGAGCGCGCGGTGATCACGGCTTTCACCAGCGGACAGCCGGCAGTGCCAGTGGCCGAGATCGAGGCGATGGCCTCCGATGTGCACGACCTCGAGGGCCTGCGCCGGGTGGGTGAAGAGTTGGCTACTCCTCCTGCGGCCTGAGCGCCCAGCTCGGCCGCTGCATCACGTCAGGCCGTGCGCTGGACTTCGCGACGCGCCGACTCCAGGAGCGCCCGCCAGGACCGGACGTTGGGCCGCCGGCGGAGCAGCGCCCGACGCTCACGCTCAGTCATCCCGCCCCACACGCCGAACTCCACCCGGTTGTCGAGAGCGTCGGAGAGGCACTCCGTGCGCACCGGGCACCCCATGCACAGCTGCTTGGCTCGATTCTGCGCCGCGCCTTGCACGAAGAGCTCGTCGGGATGGGTGCCTCGGCAAGATGCGAGGCCGATCCAGTCGGTGGCCGTCTCCATCGTCAGATCCTCACGGGGTCCCGGTCAGGCGTTACGTGGTGATTTCAACCTAGGCAGCGCCTTCAACGACGAACATCGTCTGCAGTGACGATTCTCTTTAGTCACTCTTGACTAGCGGAGGACCACCAACCTCGAGCCTTCGATGTCGGGTGTCGATGCGCCGGTTACCCTTGACCTGTGGGTGGACGCCCACCGGCGGTCTCCTCGGTCAGGACAGGTGAGCAGCTACGGCGGCGCGGATGAGGGTCCCGGTGCATTCGTGCACCGTCTGGTGCTCGTCGTCCTCGTCAGCATCCTGGCCGGCGTGCTGGCTGCCGGAGCCTTCTTCCCTGTCGTCGGGGGTCTCGGTCTCGCAGCGCGCGCCGGCGCCGAGTCTTTCCTCTCGCTGCCCGACGAGCTGCGCGACGGCCCGCTCCCCGTCCGCTCCCGCATCCTGGCCGCGGACGGCCGGACTGTCCTCGCCACCATCTTCTTCAACGAGAACCGCGTCCTCGCGCCGATCACCCAGATGCCCGCCCACCTCCAACGGGCGATCCTGGCGATCGAGGACAGCCGCTTCTACCAGCATGCCGGCGTCGACCTGCGTGGCCTGACCCGCGCGTTCGTGAAGAACCAGCAAGCCGGCGAGGTCACCCAGGGCGGGTCGACGATCACTCAGCAGTACGTCAAGAACGTGCTCATCGAGTCGGCCGTCGAACGCGCGGACGTCGTCCGAGCGACAGAGCGGTCGACCACCCGCAAGTTGCGGGAAGCGAAGTTCGCTCTGGCGTTGGAGCAGCGCTACTCCAAGCGCGAGATCCTCGAGAAATACCTCAACATCGCCTACTTCGGTCAAGGGGTCTACGGCGTCGGCACCGCCGCCCAGCATTATTTCTCCAAACGGGTCGAGACGCTCAACCTCGGCGAGGCCGCACTCCTCGCAGGCCTGGTGAAGAACCCGGCGCTGTACGACCCGACGAAGAACCCCGAGGAGTCCGCGGCACGGCGCGACCTCGTGCTGACCGTCATGGAGCGCGAGGCCTTCATCAGCAAGGCGGAGGCGACGGCCGCCAAGGCTGTACCCCTGGCGAAGATGCTCCGCGTGAGCAAGCTCCGCAGCGAGTGCGGAGCGACGATCGCACCATTCTTCTGCGCCTACGTCCGCGACGCGCTGATCGACGACGAACGTCTGGGTGCGACGACGGCGGAACGGGTCGCCCGGGTCTTCCAAGGCGGCCTGACCATCAGGACCACGCTCGTGCCCACGCTGCAGAAGGCAGCACAAGCTGCGCTCGACACCACGCTCACGCCGAAGGACCGCACGCGGGCCGCCGCCGTGGCGGTCGTCGTACAACCGGGCACCGGCCACGTCCTGGCGATGGCCAGCAACCAGGTCTACGGGAAGCTTCCTGGGCAGACCGAGGTCAACCACGCGCTCGGTGGTGCCCAGGGGATCCAGGCCGGATCGACCTTCAAGACTTTCATCCTCGCGGCAGCCGTCAAGCAGGGCATCCCGCTGTCGCTGGCGCTGAACTCCCCCGGCCAGATCTGCTCCACGTTCAACGACAGCGGTCCGAACGCATGCCCGGGACGGCGTTACCGGGTCACGAACTTCGGCGGCCGAGGGAGCGGCTTCGGGGTGATCAACCTGGCCAAGGCCACCGCGAGCTCGGTCAACACCTACTTCATCCAGCTCGAGGAACGCACCGGTCTCGACCGACCGCACGCACTCGCGCAGGCGATGGGCATCACCAGCTTCGACTTCGCGAAGCGCAAGAACCCGTCGATGGTCCTGGGTTCCAACGAGGTCAGCCCGCTGGAGATGGCCGAGGCCTACGCCACCCTCGCCGCCCGCGGCAAGCATTGCCCGGCTACTGGCGTCACGAGCATCACGGAGCCGGGCGGTAGCGAGCTCCTCGTCCAAGACGTCAATCCGTGTCGGCAGGTCCTAGAACCCGAGGACGCCGATGCGGTCACCGCGATGCTCCGCGGGGTAATCACCTCCGGCAGCGGCAAGAGCGCGGACATCGGCCGGCCAGCGGCGGGGAAGACCGGCACGTCACAGGACAGCGGCAGCGCCTGGTTCATCGGCTACACCCCGGACCTCGCGACGGCTGTGGCGATGGCGCACCCGGACAAGCCGGTGCGGTTTCCTCTCGTCAACTTCAAGGGAGTGCGCGCGGTCACCGGCGGCTCCTTCCCGGCGAAGATCTGGAAGTCCGTCATGGCCGCAGCGCACGCCGGCCTGCCGATACGCACATTCACCGATCCCTTGGAGTCGGCGTTCCGGGGCAAGCGGGTCGGGGTGCCCGACCTGCGCGAGCTCGACCCGACCGAGGCGACGAAGGTTCTGTCCGATCTCGGCCTCAAGGCTCTCGTGAGCCGCACGCCGGTGGCCGCGTTCCCCATCGCGAGCGGCCTCGTCGGGGCCACCAGCCCGGGCGCGGGTGCCGAGGTCGCGATCGGTTCGGCTGTGCAGCTCTTCCTGTCCAACGGTAAGGCGCCACCACCGCCGGTCGTGACGTCGCCGACTCCGACTCCGTCTGCTTCGGCATCCCCAGCTACGCCTCCGTCAGGTAGGCCCGTTCCCAGTGCGTCCTCGGCTCCGTCTGCTTCGACGGCTGCCCAGCCGTCGCCGACACCGAGCTGCAACAAGCCACGGTGCCCGAGCCGGACACCATCGCCGGCCCCGTCCGGCACTGCCGAGCCGTAACCGGCGCACCGGTCCCGCGCCACCTTCTGCGGATCGTCCGGGGCTAGCTGGTCGTGAGTTGGCGGCGGACCTCTGCAGCGACCCGACCGCCCTCGGCCCGACCGGCGACCTGCGGCGTGACCGACTTCATCACCTGGCCCATCTGGGCCTGTGCCGTCGCACCGGATTCCGCAATCGCGGCGGCAACCAACGCGGTCAGATCGTCGTCGCTCATCTGCGCCGGCAAGTAAGCCTCGAGGACCTCCCCCTCAGCTCGCTCCCGATCGGCGAGCTCCGGTCGATTGCCGACCTCGAACGCCTCCGCCGCCTCGCGTCGCTTCTTGGCCTCCCGGGTGAGCACCGCGAGTACCTCGCCGTCGTCGAGTTCGCGCGCTTGACCGCCCGACACCTCCTCGGTCTTGACCGCCGTCAACGCCATGCGCAGCGTCGCCAGTCGCAGCTCGTCACGCGCCTTCATCGCGACCGTGAGATCCGCGTGCAGCCGGTTCTTGAGGGCACTCATCGGTCGATGCTCCGGGTGGTCTGTAAGGGATAATGGCTCGACGCCCGACCTTAGACCCGGAGGACCATGAGGCCTGCGTACGCGATACCTGCCGCGCTCGGCCTGCTCAGCGCAGCGACTGCCGGCTACGCCGCGGGCATCGAGCGAAATGCCTTCCGGGTGCGCGAGATCGACGTGCCGATCCTGCCCGCAGGCGCTGCGCCGCTGCGACTGCTGCACATCTCCGACATCCACATGATGCCGGGCCAGCGACGCAAGCAGAGGTTTGTCACCGACCTCGCCCACCTCCACCCCGACCTCGTCGTGAACACGGGTGACAACCTGTCGTCCCCCGACGGCGTACCCGCGATGCTCGCGGCCCTTGAGCCGCTGCTGCACCTCCCGGGGGCCTTCGTGCTCGGCTCCAACGACTACTACGCACCGAGGCCGAAGAACCCGTTCAAGTACTTCTTCCCCGGCCACAAGCGGGTGCACGGTGATGCGAACCCATGGGGTGACCTCGTGTCGGGGATGACCGCCAGGGGGTGGGTGGACCTCACCAACCGGCGTACGACGCTCGCCGCAGGCAACCGCACCCTCGAAGTCGCCGGTGTCGACGACCCGCACCTGCGGCGTGACGACCTTGCGGTGGCGAACGCAAAGGTGGATCCGTCCTGCGATCTGCACGTCGCACTGGTGCACGCGCCCGAGCCGCGCGCCCTCGACCGGTTCGCCTCGGCCGGGTTCGAGCTGATGCTGTGCGGGCACACGCACGGCGGGCAACTGCGGCTGCCCGGCTTCGGCGCGATCGTGACCAACTGCGGTATCGACCGCCCGAGGGCCCGCGGGCTCTCCCGGTACGCCGGCGCCTGGCTGCACGTATCTCCTGGGCTCGGCACGTCGCCGTACGCCCCGGTGCGCTTTGCCTGCCGGCCCGAAGCGACCCTGCTCCGCCTCGTCCCCGCCTGACCTGGCCGCTCGATCGCGCCCGTCCACGCACGCAACCGGAGGATCCGAGCGCTCGGCCGGCGCTCAAGCACCTGTCCTCCACCACCACCGAGGCGCAGTTGCGTGCCTGGCCGGGCACTGAGGTTGGATTCGTAGTTGCGAACTTGCGACCGGTAGACTCCCGGCGTCAGATCGGGATGTAGCGCAGCTTGGTTAGCGCGCCACGTTCGGGACGTGGAGGCCGGGAGTTCGAATCTCCCCATCCCGACCACAGCACGAGGTGAAGGGGTCGTCGGTCATCGGCGGCCCCTTCTGACGCTAGGTCGGGAGGTACGGCGCGACGCCGGGCCGGGCCCGCCGGCGCAACGTCACCTTGCGCCGGCCGTCGGGCCACACTCGGTGCCGGGACAGCTCCCAGTCGCCGTACTGAGCGTGAATGGTGAGCACCTCCCGTACGTGCTCCCGGTCGGCCCGAGATGGCAGCTCCAGCGCGCGGTATTCGTAATCCGCCACTAGCCCTCGCTGCGCTCCGCGGCGACCAACTCCGCGATCTGAGCGGTGTTGAGCGCGGCCCCCTTGCGCAGGTTGTCGCCGCAGAGGAAGAGATCGAGGGAGTGCGGGTCATCCAGCGCCTGGCGGATCCGGCCGACCCACGTCGGATCGGTGCCGACCACTTCGGCCGGTGTCGGGAAGCGACCGAGCTCTGGCTCGTCGACCACCATCACCCCCTCGGCCCGCCGCAGCACCTGCCGGGCCGACTCCGCCGGCACCTCGTCGCGGAAGGTCGCGTGGACAGCCAAGGAGTGCGTGGTCACGACCGGCACCCGTACGCAGGTGGCCGAGACGCGCAGCGACGGGAGACCGAGAATCTTGCGCGACTCGTTTCGCACCTTGAGCTCCTCCGAGCTCCAGCCGTCGTCCTTGAGCGAGCCGGCCCAGGGCACGACGTTGAGCGCGAGCGGCGCCGGGAACGGACCCAGGTCGCCGATCACAGTGCGCACATCGTTGGGCCGCGACCCGAGCTCCCGGTTGCCGGCGACCTTCTCGATCTGGTCGTACAGCGTGTCGATGCCGTCCTGGCCAGCCCCCGAAGCTGCTTGGTACGACGCCACGACAAGCGCCTCGAGACCGAACGCCCGGTGCAGTGCGCCCATCGCCACGATCATCGACAGCGTCGTGCAGTTGGGATTGCTGATAATCCCCTTGGGGCGATGCCGCGCCGCCGCGGCGTTGACCTCGGGTACGACGAGCGGCACGTCCGGATCCATCCGGTAGGCGCCGCTGTTGTCGACCGCGACGGCGCCGCGCGAGACAGCCACTGGCGCCCACTCTTCGGACACCTCGTCCGGCACGTCGAACATCGCGATGTCGACGCCGTCGAAGACCTCGGGCGCCAGCGCCTGCACCGCGACAGACTCCCCGCGGACCGTCAGCAACCGCCCCGCCGAGCGCGCCGATGCGACCAGCCGAATCTCGCCGTAGACGTCGGGGCGGGTCGACAGCAGCTCGAGCATGACGGTGCCGACGGCACCGGTGGCGCCGACAACGGCGAGCGTGGGTGGACGACTCATGGGCCGGAGTCTACGAGGCCTGGCAGGTCCCGGCTCGCGAGTTGTCGAAGCCTTCGGCCATGTCGACGACCTCCCGACGGACCCGGCTGCTCCGCAGCGTGCTCGCCCTCGTGGCAGTAGCCGCAGCGCTGGTTTCCCTGCCGGCGACGGCGGCGCCGGTGCCCGAGGGCTACACCTACCAGAACGCGTGGTTCACCTCGGCCGACGGCACTCAGCTGCACGCTGGGGTCTTCCTCCCCGCCGACCGGAAGGTCAACGAGCGGCACCCGGTGCTGCTCGTCTCGACGCCGTACGCCTCGCCCAACGGTGGCGCCGGCAGCCCGGGCAACCTCGACGGCACACCACCCGTGCGCTTCCCGGAGCTCTTCGAGCATGATGCGTGGGCGAAGGGTCGCTGGGCCTACGTCGAAGTCGACGTCCGCGGTTTCGGCGGCTCGGGCGGCTGCTTCTCCTACTACCTCCCCGACGAGGCGGCCGACGTGAAGGTCGCCGTCGAGTGGGCTGCCAAGCAGGCGTGGTCGAGCGGCAAGATCGGCATGTGGGGCAAGTCCTACGACGCCGCCCAGCAGGTCTTGGCGCTCACGTCGAAGCCCAAGGGACTCGCCGCATCAGTGATTCAGGCGCCGGGGCTCTCGGCGTACACCGCGCTCTGGATGAACGGCGTGCACTACGCAACCGGGCGGTACGCCACGACCGGTGTCTACACCGTCGATGACGTCGGCCCGGCGCAGAACACCTCGACCGTGACGTCACCGCAGTACGCCGGCGCGACGGCGGCCGGCCTGTCCGCCAGCCCGACCTGTCGCACCGACGGGCTCGCCCGGATGAACACCGAGCGCGACAGAGCCGGAGCCTTCTGGAAAGAGAAGGAGCCCTACCTCAAGGCGGCCGGCTCCACCGTGCCGGTGCTGTGGTCGCACGGCTTCGCCGACGCCAACACCAAGCCGCAGCACCTGGGCATCTGGTCCTCACTGCGCGGACCGAAGCAGGCGTGGTTCGGGCAGTACACCCATGTCCGCGGCCACGAGGCCGCCGTCGGTCGCGAAGGCTTCCTGGACGAGTCGGTGCGCTTCCTCGACCGTTACGTCCGCGGGGTCCGGGCGTCGAAGAAGGACGCGACCGTCACGGTGCAGGAGGGCAACGGCGATGGTCGCTGGCGGCACGAGGCCGCGTGGCCGCCGGCCGATGCGCAGCGGTGGACCATGCCGATCCGGAAGGGCACGTATGTCGACGAGCCCGGCAACGCGGCAGAGGGCACCAACGCCGGCCAAGGTCACCTGACAGTCACCCCGCCCCTGCCCTACGCGGCACACCTCGCCGGTGAGGTGACTGTCAAGGCGAAGATCAGCACGACCGCGCCGTACGTCAACGTCGTCGCGCACCTCTACGACATCGACGAGAACGGCGAGGCGACCTTCGTGGCCCGCGGGGCCATGGCGCCCGCCAAGACGGGTGCGCAGGAGGTGTCCTACACGCTCTACCCGCAGGACTGGCGCTTCCTGGCCGGCCACCGCGTGGGCATCCACCTCTCTGGTTCCGACGACGAGTGGTTCACGCCGGGCGTGTCTCATACGATCGTCACCGTCGGCGGCGGTTCGGTCTCACTCCCGCTGCTGCGCTTCTCGCGTGACCGGTTCGTCGCCGGCGACCTCTCGGACGGCATGAACGGCACGCCGTGGACAGTCGACGAGGGGCGCCTCGAGGAGTCGACGGTCGTCACCCCGCCCCCGCCCCGCCAGCACCGCCGCTAGACCAGAACATGGAGAGCCAACCGCGGAGAGCGACCTCCGAGAGCTGCGGCCTGGTGTGTCATCTATGACACAGGTGACCGCAGCTCTAGCGAGAGCGCTGCGCTAGCTAGCGTCCGGTGCCGCCGTAGACCGCTGCGGTCTCGCCCTCAGGCGCGTCAAGGTCGAAAGCGGAGTGGATCGCCCGGACGGCCGGCGGTACGTCGGTGTCGCGGCAGACCACCGAGATGCGGATCGACGACGTGGAGATCATCTCGAGGTTGACACCTGCATCGGCCAGCGCGCCGAACATCGTCGCCGACACACCCGGGTGACTCTTCATGCCCGCGCCGATGAGTGAGACCTTGCCGATGTGGTCGTCGTACAACAGCGACTCGAAACCAATTTGGTCCTTGACCTTGTCGAGTACGCCGACAGCCTGCGCCCCATCGGTCTTGGGCAGGGTGAACGAGATGTCGGTGCGTCCGGTCGCGGCCTGGGAGACGTTTTGCACGATCATGTCGATGTTGATCTCAGCGTCGGCCAGTGCCCGGAATATCGCCGCCGCCTCGCCCGGCTTGTCCGGCACACCGACGACCGTCACCTTCGCCTCCGAAACGTCATGTGCAACGCCCGAGATGATCGCCTGCTCCATGCTGGCTGCCTCTTCCTGGCTGACGATGAGCGTGCCCTGCGCGCCGCTGAAAGACGACCGGACATGGATGGTGATGCCGTGGTTGCGCGCGTACTCGACGCAGCGAAGCATCAGCACCTTGGCGCCGGACGCAGCCATCTCGAGCATCTCTTCGTAGGAGACGACCGGCAGTTTGCGCGCGGTGGGCACCAGGCGAGGGTCGGCGGAGTAGACACCGTCGACATCGGTGTAGATCTCGCACACCTCGGCGTGCAGGGCACCGGCCAACGCAACCGCGGTCGTGTCCGAGCCGCCACGCCCCAGTGTGGTGATGTCCTTGGAGTCGACGCTGACACCCTGGAACCCGGCGACGATGACAATCGCGCCCTCGTCGAGCGCGGTGCGGATCCGTCCTGGGGTGACGTCGATGATCCGCGCCTTGCCGTGCTTGGAGTCGGTGATGATGCCGGCCTGCGACCCGGTGAAGGACTTGGCCTCGTGCCCCAAGTTGGCGATCGCCATCGCGAGCAGGGCCATCGAGATCCGCTCGCCAGCCGTGAGCAGCATGTCCATCTCGCGGCCGCGGGGGAGCGGAGTGACCCGGTGCGCAAGCTCGATCAGCTCGTCGGTGGTGTCACCCATCGCGGAGACAACCACGACGACGTCGTGGCCCGTGCGGCGGGCTTCCACGACGCGCTCGGCGACCCGCTTGATGCGCTCGGCGTCGGCGACCGAGGAGCCGCCGTACTTCTGCACGATGAGCGGCATTCGACCTCCTCCTCGGGCGGCATGTCGACCACGCAGATCGAGTCTACGGGTGACTGGCCGGCCTCGGCCGAACCGCTCATGGCACGATCGCCCGCGTGAGCACCTTCCGCTATGCGCCGACCGCTGCTCTTCTCGTCGCGGCGCTGGTCGCCGGCTGCAGTTCGGGAACGACCGACAAGCCGACGCCGACTCCCGCGGCGTCCGATGGCCTGAGCAGGGCACAAGTGCGGTTGGCCGAGCTCGCCGGGCTGGCGGCGCGGGCGTCGTACGACGCGACCTACGACCTGGACGCGCGGTCCGGCGATCGAGGCACGATCCGCATCGTGGCCGCACCGCCGAGCTACCGGGTGGACGTCTCGCTGCGCGGGGCCGAGCCGTCGATCTACATCCAGAAGGCCGGGACCGTCGTCTCCTGCCGGCTCAAGTCAGGTACGGCCTCGTGCTTTCTCGTGGCGCGTCCCGGAGAGCCGGTCCCTGAGATCTTCGACCCCGGGGTGCAGCGGCTGTTCTCCGATGCCGTCGCGGACCTGGCGGCGGACCCCGCCGGGTACGCCGTGGAAGAGCTGCCGTCGTCGGCCAGCGCCGAGGGTGTGCCGCCCGCCAGCTGCTTCGACGTACGCCGGCAGAACTCGGCCGCCATCACGAGCGGCCCCTCGAGCACTCCGAGCGCGGGCGGCGGCGCGACGCCGAGCGCATCGGCCGATCCAGCCGGCTTCGAGACCGGCCAGTACTGCTTCGCCGACGATGGCCTGCTCACCCGCCTAGCAGTGTCGACCGGCGCGCTGGTCCTGCTGTCGCGCGGACCAGCGCCGACATCTGCGCTCTTCGACGCGCCGGCCCGGCCAGCCGCCCTTCCCGACCTACCGTCCACGGCCCCCACCCCCTAGCGGTGTTCCGCCGGACACCGCCCAGGGTCAGACGTCGAGCAGCCGCCGGCCCTCGAAAGCCCGCCCGAGCGTGACCTCGTCGGCGTACTCCAAGTCGCCCCCCACGGGCAGGCCGCTGGCGAGGCGGGTCACCCGTAGCTCGAGCTGCTTGAGCAGCCGAGCCAGATAGGTCGCTGTCGCCTCGCCCTCGAGGTTGGGGTCGGTGGCCAGGATGATCTCGGTCACCACCCCGTCCGAGAGGCGGACGAGCAGCTCACGAATCCTCAGGTCGTCTGGGCCGACCCCCTCGATCGGGCTGATCGCCCCGCCGAGCACGTGGTAGCGCCCGCGGAATTCCCGCGTCTTCTCGATCGCGATGACGTCCTTGGGCTCCTCCACGACGCAGATCGCGGTGAGGTCACGCCGCGGGTCACGCCAGATCCGGCACTGCTCCTGCTCGGCGACGTTGAAGCAGATCGAGCAGAAGCGGACCTTGTCCTTGACGTCAGTCAATGCCAGCGCAAGGCGGCGTACGTCGGCCGGGTCGGCCTGAAGGAGGTAGAAGGCGATCCGCTGCGCACCCTTTGGGCCCACTCCGGGCAGCCGGCCGAGCTCGTCGATGAGGTCCTGAACTGGCCCTTCGTACAAGGCTTAGCCCAGTCCCGGCATGCCCATGCCGCCGGCCAGCGGGCCCATCTTCTCGGCCTGCAGCTCGGCGACAGCATGGTTGGCGTCGCGCACCGCAGCGACGATGAGGTCTTGCAGCGTCTCGATGTCGTCCGGGTCGATCACGCTCGGGTCGATCGTGACCGACTGCAGCTCGCCGTTGCCCAGGACGGTCACCGACACGAGCCCGCCGCCGGCGCTACCGCCGACCTCGGTCTGGGCAAGCTCTTCCTGCGCAGCAAGCATCTGCTGCTGCATCTTCTGCGCCTGCTTCATGAGCTGCTGCATGTTGGGCTGACCGGCGGGCGGACGCATCATGACCTTCTTTCAAGAGGGGTTCACTCGTCGGTCTGGCTGATCACGCGCGCGCCGAGGTTGGACTTCAGCAGCGTGACAGCAGGATCTTCCTCCGTCCGCCGGACCGGTGCCTGCGGCGCGCCGTCGACAGGCTCCTCCGCCGGCTCGTCACCTGGCGCGAAGTCATCAGTGGCTTTCGCTGCTTCGGTCGCCGTCGGCGCGGGGGGGCGCGCCGCCGCCGAAGCGGTCCGGCTCTCACTCACGCAGTCGCCCGCGTCGTCCTTGAAGATCGCGATGACCTTCCAGTCGACGCCGAACACCTCCCGCAGCGCCGCCGCGACGTTGTCGGGGTTGGGGTCGCGCTCGAACTGTCGCACCAGGGGGCTGGTCGGGAAGCACAGCGTGACGTGGCTGGGTGTCACGTCCGTCACCAGGGCGTCGAGCAACAGTGCCTGGGTGGTCCGGCTGCGTCTCTTCACGGCCTCGCGCACCTGCTCCCACATCCGGCGTACTCCGGCGGCGTCCAAGGCTCCCGGCATGTCCACGACGGGACCGGACGGCGGTGCCTGGGTCGTCACGGTCGCTTCGCGCTCCCCCGGCACCTGCGCTGCGGGCGAGGCAGCAGTGACTGCGGCAGCGCCTGCGGCCGCAGGCGCTGTGGGCAACTCGGCACTCGGCGCTGGTTCGGGCACAGCGCTCAGAGCGTCGTCGGCGATGGCCAGCCGGCGTTCGAGCCGATCGAGACGGGCCAGCGTGGCGGCTCCGTCCGTCGCGGCAGCGGGCAGGAGGACGCGTGCGCACACGAGCTCAAGGATGAGCCGAGGGCTCGTCGTACCCCGCATCTCCGTCAACCCGGCATAGAGCAGATCAGCGGCCCGAGAGAGCTCGGCGGCGCCGTACGACCCGGCTTGCTGCACCAGCCGAGGTCCCAGATCAGGCGGGCAGTCGACGAGTCCGCGCTCGATCGCGTCGGGCACCCGCTGCACGACGATCAGGTCCTTGAACCGGTCGAGCAGGTCGCTCGCGAACCGTCGTGGATCGTGTCCCGCCTCGATGACTCGCGCAACCACGTCGAAGACCGCTCGCCCGTCGCGGACAGCCACCGCATCGACGAGCTCGTCGATGAGCGCGGCGTCGGTGACGCCGAGCAAGTTCCGGGCGAGCTCGTAGGTGACACCGCTCTCACCCGCCCCGGCCAGCAGCTGGTCGAGCACACTCAACGCGTCGCGGGCCGAGCCGGCGCCCGCTCGGACCACGAGCTGCAGCGCACCGGGGTCGACCTGGACGCCCTCCTCGGCGCAGATGCCCCCCAACAGCTCTGTGAGCTTCTTGGGCGGGATGAGCCGGAAGGGGTAGTGATGAGTGCGCGACTTGATCGTCGCGATGACCTTGTCCGGCTCGGTCGTCGCGAAGATGAACTTCAGGTGGTCAGGCGGCTCCTCCACGAGCTTCAGCAGCGCGTTGAAGCCCTCCCGCGAGACCATGTGCGCCTCGTCGATGATGTAGACCTTGTAGCGCGCCGAGACTGGTGTGAAGAACGCGCGCTCGCGCAGGTCGCGCGCGTCGTCAACGCCACCGTGACTTGCCGCGTCGATCTCGACGACATCGAGGCTCGTCCCAGCCGCGATCGACACGCACTGGTCGCAGGTCCCGCACGGGTCCGGGGTCGGACCCTTCTCACAGTTCAGCGAGCGAGCCAGGATCCGCGCGCTGGAGGTCTTGCCGCAGCCCCGAGGACCGGAGAAAAGATAGGCGTGATGCACCCGGTCGTTGCGTAGCGCCTGCATCAACGGCTCGGTGACGTGCTCCTGCCCGACCAGCTCGGCGAACGTCGACGACCGGTACTTCCGGTAGAGAGCCAGCGCCACAGGTCCTCCGACCACCCCACCGATCATGGGAGGCCGTCAGCCTCCGAGAAGGACCCCCCGCGCACCCGCCAGAGCCCGCTTATCCTTGCTGCCTTCCGGCCCTGGGGAGGTTCACAGGATGCACGCCGCGCGAGGGGTCTGCGAGGCAGTCTACAAGGGTGCGGCGGGCGCCCAACGCCACGTTCCCCCGTCGCGGGCACCCGCCGCCCCTGGTGAAGACCGGCCGCCGAACCCCCGCACGACGACCGGCCGTCTCTAGCCCCCGGAGCAGTCGCAGCATCCCGAGCCCGGCACCCAGTGCGACGTCGGGTGCCCGACGGACAGTTTGTGACGTCGGCCACACCGTCCGTGTGCGCGCTCGTCCCAGCAGGTGGACGATGAACCGGTGGCAACCGTGCTCGCCCATGAGTCGTGGTTCGTCGAGAACCCGCGACGCTTCCCCGTGGAGTACGACCGCATCGGGGGCCTACCCACACTGACGGCTCTGGCGCTCGCGTTCCTCGCCTGCCTGGTGTTCTGGTACGTCGACCGCAGGTGGGGCGAGCCACGGCTGCACCGCCTCGACCTGCTTGTGCGCCTGCGCCCCTGGCTCCCCCGGATCCTCGGTCTCCACGCCGGCTTTGCCCTGCTCGGCACCGCACTCGACGGGGGTTACCTCGCACCCTCCATGCGGCTGACTCAGGGCCGCGCCGGAGCGGTGCTTGTCGTCGTCGAGGTCGTCACCGCCGCGATGCTTGTCACGGGCTTCCGCCGACCGGCGGCCGCTGCGCTCCTCGTCGCAGCTGGCGTGCTCGGCATGCCTTTCTACGGCGTACTCCCGATCCTGGAGCGCGCAGACCTCCTCGGCGCGGCTGTCTACCTGGCATTTGCGCGCGGCCGCGGGTCGACGCCGGAGGAGCGCGCAGAGGTCAACCCGGCGGCGGCGACGGCAATGCGGGTGCTGACCGGTGTGGCCTTGATCCTGCTCGCATTCACCGAGAAGCTGCTCAACCCAGGGCTGGCCCGGGCCTTCCTCGACCTGGAGCCATCGTTCGACATCTACGCACAGCTCGGTGTCTTCACCACTGACCAGTTCATCTGGACCGCAGCGGCGATCGAGTTGACCCTCGGCGCGCTGCTCGTCGTCGGCCGGCTGCCGCGGCTCACCGTC
Source organism: Mycobacteriales bacterium (assembly GCA_046590575.1). Lineage (GTDB taxonomy): Bacteria > Actinomycetota > Actinomycetes > BP-191 > BP-191 > DATLNF01. The sequence goes on from JBKJUS010000089.1 coordinate 15,132, forward strand.
GTACTCGTCGGCATTCCCTTCAACGCAACCCTGCCGCTGCTCGGGGTGCGGGAGCTCATCGGCCACTTGCCGGTGTACGGCGTGCTGTTGGTCGTGCTCATCGAAGCCCAGACCAAGCGCTACCGGGCAGACCGCAAAACGCCCGGACCCGAGCCCTCCGCTACGCTCTCTGGCGGAGGATTCGCCTAGTTGGCCTATGGCGCACGCTTGGAAAGCGTGTTGGGGGTAACCCCTCGCGAGTTCGAATCTCGCATCCTCCGCCAGAGAACGTTCTGCACAGAGAAGGCTTGATCACATCACCCAGATCAAGTTCGGCGTGCAACTGCGTCCGCAGCACACGACGGTAGACGACCTCGCGCGGCATGGCTTCGGACGCGCTCGGCTCGGCTCGAAGGTCACGTCACGCTCAGGGCGTAGTAGTCCTCGGTCGTCCCTTCGGCGAACCCGATCGACGTGTATAGACCGAGAGCGCGGGCGTTCTGCACCGCCACCTCGAGGCGGATCTGACGAGCTCCTTCCTCGCGGAGCTGCAGACACACTCGCCGCAGGACGTCGCGACCAATGCCTTTGCCCTGCCAGGCGGGATCAACGGCGAAGCCGTACACGGCACCGGAGTCGTCGCCGCGCTCGAGTCGCACGGTGCCTACTGCCCGGCCGGCGAGGGTGACGACCAGCGTGCGGGATGTCTCGGTCTGCAGCCGCTCCAGCAAGTCCGACGGCGCCGAGCCGAAGGCTGCACCGAGCAGCTCCCTGATCACATCGACATCCGCGACTGTCGCTGGTCGCAGCGTGAGCTCCGGGTTCGCCGGACTGTCCGCCGGGTCGCCGACAAGGACGAGCGCATGTTCGGAGTGTTCGAGCACCGCCCCCCGGTGCAGTGCGAAGCACCGGCCTGCATCCGACACGCCGGGCGTGACCAGCAGCGCCTGGCTGTACCCGCGTTCGCGGCACAGGGGCAGCGCCGCGTCCAGCAGAGCAGTCGCGATACCGCGGCGTCGCCCGGCTGGATCGACCATGCCGGCCAGCTCGACGGTCGGCGGCCCGAAGGCGTAGATCCCGACGAACCCGAGCAGCCGATCCTCTTCCCACCACAGGACGTCTTCGACGTCGCGGCCGGTGCGAGCCTTCAGCACGCTCCACTCCAGCTTCAGGCGCCCCCCGTCAACGGCGAGCGTGCGCCGCTCCAGCTCTGCCAGCGCGCCAAGAACGGTCTCTGACAGGCCGCGCGCGAATTGGATCACGGGTCAAACCAAAGCACGCCCGTCAACCGAAACGAAGCGCCAGGGGCCTGCGCGTGTGGTCGAAAGTGCTGGCGGTGGAGGTGGGATTTGAACCCACGGAGAGGTTGCCCCCTCACACGCTTTCGAGGCGTGCGCGCTCGGCCACTACGCGACTCCACCGTCGCGCAGCCTAGCCGCAACCCCGCTGGGCGCGAAAAAACTTCCGCAGGAGCTCCGCGCACTCGTCGGGCAACACACCCGAGGTCACCGCCGGCCGGTGGTTGAGCCGGGGGTCGCGGACGACGTCCCACAGGCTGCCGACCGCACCAGCCTTCGGGTCCGTCGCCCCGTAGACGAGCCGGTCGACCCGGGCAAGCACCAACGCCCCGGCACACATGGTGCATGGCTCAAGAGTCACGACGAGCGTGCAGCCGGCGAGTCGCCAGGAGCCGAGAGCGGCCGACGCACGACGCAAGGCCAGCATCTCCGCATGTGCGGAGGGATCCTGCAGAAGCTCCCGCTCGTTGTGCGCCCGCGCCACCACGTCGCCGCGGGCGTCCACCACGACTGCGCCCACCGGTACGTCGGCGTGGTCGAGCGCAGCGCGTGCCTCCTCCAAGGCGAGGCACATCATCAGGTCGTCGGTCGCGCCTGACGGCCCGAAGGTCACGTACCGCGGACCTCTTCGAGGATGTCGACGCAGCCAGCCCTCTCACAGATCGCGGTCATGATGTCTGCGGGAAGGTAACCCTCCTCGGCGCAGAGCTCGAGCAGGGTGTGCGAGCTGATGCCAAAGCTCGCCACGATCTCAGCATCACCCACCGCCTCCGGCTCCGGCTTGATGCTCTCTTCCTCGTCCTCTTCCTCGTCCACCGCCTCCGGCGCAGCGATGTCCTGCATGATCAGCTCGGCGAGGATCGACGTACCCACAGCGCGGTCATCCGAGATGAAGGTACGGGGATCGGCGTCACCATCAACCCGGACGATCGCGAGGTACTCCTCGTTCTCCTCCAGGAAGAGCAGCGCCGTGCCGTCTCCGGTGTCGCGCATCTCGTCGGCCAGGGCATCGAGGTCATCAACACCGGTCATGTCGAGCTCACGGCCCACCCAGCCAGCAGGTGTTTGGGCGAGCACGGCGGCAAAGTACGGCACGGCAATCTCCGGCTCGTTGCGGTGGGTGGCTGGTGCGATCGTAAGGACTGGAGTGAGTCCGAGACAAGCCTGTCATCAGCCCGGTCTTAGTGGACCGCCGCGTCAACGACCCGCTCATAGCTGTCGGCGAATCCCAACCTTCGGGCGATCAGCAGCAGCGTCTCGTCGGCGAAGGCATCGAGGTCGCTCAGCAGCATGCCGAGTTCCATCTCATCGAGGCCGAGGTCGCCGAAGATCGAAAGGTCGCCCACCGGCCAGACCTCGTCGAGATCGTCGTCGCCAGGACGTTCGACCTCCAGCCAGTCGCACACCTGCGCGGCCAAGTCCCAGGCGACGGCTGCCGTGACATCGCTGAGCAGCAGACGCACCTGGCCGGCCACAACGCGTACGGCGACGAAGAACTCGTCAGCGATGTTGACCAGGCCGATCACACCGCCCTCTCCCGGCTGCTGCCGAAGGGCGGCCACGAGCGACGAGAGGTCCTCCGCCAGGATCTCGGGAAGCAGCGAAGCGCCCCATTGGCCTTCCTCGCGCGCTACGACCACCGCGAAGTCGGACACCGCGCACACCTCCGCTCCGAACGTGCTCCCAGCGGCGATCGTGGCAGATCGGAGCGCGGCGTGCAGCCGTGTCCTTTCCGCTACGTCTGACCTCCGCCTGTCTGGGTAGGCAGTTTCTACCCACAACTGCTCGAGGAAGGATTCTCCTCATGGCGAAGAACACACTCGCCCGCACACTCCACGACGTTGGCCTCGCCGCTTGGTTCGGCGGTTCACTTATGGGCGCCGTCGGCGTCAACGGTGCTGCCTCCGACGTCGACGACCCGCGCCAGCGCGCCCGGGTCGCCAACGCTGGCTGGGGCCGATGGACACCTGTCAACGCTGCGGCCATCGGCGCCCACCTCCTCGGCGGGCTCCAGCTCGTCCGAGCGAATAAGGGCCGCATCGCTGGGCAGACCGGCGTCAAGGGCGCGACCACGCTCAAGACCGCGCTCACCGCTGCAGCGCTCGGCGCGACGGCGTACTCGCGCGTCCTGGGCGAGAAGGTCATGAGGGCTGGCGATGTGCCGGTCGCCGGTGGCACCGACCCGCTGCCCTCCACCCCGATCGAGGTAGCGCAGGCGCAGAAGCAGCTGAGCTTCCTGCAGTGGGGCATCCCTGCCCTCACCGGCTCGATGCTGATGATGAACGCCAAAATGGGCGAGCAGCAGCGGCCCAGCGAGGTCGCCAAGGGTCTCGGCCGCAAGCTCACCAAGCAGTAGGCCCTACTCGGCTGAGGCCGAGCTCACCTTCACGTGGCGAGCTCGGCCTCGATGCTGGGGGCCGGTCGCGGAGAACCCGGCGCACCCCGCTCACCTCGGAGGGAAAGGGCGCATGACACGCCGGCCACAGCCCCTTCCGCCGCGGCTACCTGCACGAGATGCATGCCGGGGGTGAGGTCGCCTGCGGCGTACACCCCGTTGATCGACGTCTCGCACTCGTCATCCACGATGACGTAGCCCTCGTCGTCGGTCTCACATCCGACCTGCCTCGCCAGGTCTGCGCGAGCGGTCACCCCGATCGAGAAAAATGCGATGTCCGTGGGCACGATCTTGCCCGTGCGCAGCCGGACGCCGGTGAGCGCACCCCTCTTCCCTTCGAAACACTCAGCAGCGGCTTCGATGATCGGAATGCCGACCCGCCCCAGGGCCGCCCGGACCTGTTCGTCACCATCGAAGCGGCGGCCGTCGGTGATGATCGTCACTGAACGGGCCCACTCGAACAGGTGCAATGAAAAATCAGCGAGCCCGTCGTCCCAGCCGATGGTGACGACGTCGCGACCCTGTGACTCGTATCCGTCGCAGCTCGGGCAGGTGAAGACCGACGCGCCGTAGTGCACGTCGAAGCCCGCAATGTCTGGGGGAGTGTCCGCCGCGCCCGTTGCCAAGACCAGCCGCAGGCTCGTCACGACGGTGTCGCCCGTCTGAACCTCGAAGTGACCACCGACGCGGCGCACCCCGTCCACCCGGCTCTGGCGGATCTCTGCCTCCGGGTATGCCCGAAGATCACCTCGAGCCCGCTCGATCACCTCCGTCGGCGACGCCCCGTCCATCGCGAGGTAGCCATGGGTGCGCTCCACCGCGCGGTTGCGGTGAGTGCCGTCCTCGAGGAGGAGCGTGCGCCGTCGGTACCTCGCCAGCCACAGCGCGGCGGCGTAGCCAGCTGGACCACCACCGATGACCACAGCGTCGTACGTCGGCGTGGGCTCCATCACCCCACCGATCCTACAAAGCGCGCCGTCGGGCGGCGGGCGTTGTCAGATGGCCGACTGGCGCGGTGTCATGCACTTGTCGGTCCGGCGCCTCTGCACGCGCCACGCTCGATGATCAAGGAAGTCTGGGAGAGGACTGCGATGTGGCTTGCCACCCTGCGCGACCTGCAGTGGCGCATGCGTCGATTTGCGATCGCGGTGATAGGCACGGCCCTCGTCTTCGCCATGACATTGATCCTGGCCGGTCTGAGCGACAGTTTTCGGGCTGAGGCCGGCCGCACCGTCCAGGGACTCGGCGCCGACGCGTGGGTCATGCGCGAGGGCGTGTACGGACCGTTCACCACCGTGGCGGCCATGCCGGCCTCGACTGCCGAGCAGGTGGCGAAGATGCCCGGCGTCCGGCGAGCCGATCCACTGCTGATCCTGCACCAGACTGTGGTCGTGCCAGAGGTGACCGACGTCAACCTCATCGGTTACCGAACGGGCGGCCTCGGCGCGCCAACCCGCGTGGCTGGTCGGCTACCCGAGAAGGCTGGCGAGGCGGTCGTCGACCGCTCGCTGAGGTTGCAGATCGGTGCGTCGTTCGACCTGGCCGGGCAGTCCTTCACCGTTGTCGGGCGGACCAGCGGTCGGACGATCAACGCCGGTCAACCACTGATCTTTGTGCCAATTGAGGATGCACAGCGAGCCATGCTCTCCGGCGCCCAGATCGCCACCGCCGTCATCACGGAGGGCGTGCCTACCACCCTCCCCCCAGGCCTCATCGCGAGGTCCCCGGCCCAGACTGAGACTGACCTCCTGAGACCCCTTGCCAACGCGATCCGGTCGCTCGACCTGACCCAGCTGTTGCTGTGGCTGGTCGCCGCCCTCATCATCGGATCAGTGGTCTACCTCTCCGCGCTCGAGCGGCTGCGGGACTTCGCGGTCTTCAAGGCGACCGGGTGGTCGTCCACCGGATTGCTTGGCGGACTTGCCCTCCAAGCAGTCGTCTTGTCCGTCGGCGCGGCGCTGCTGGCCATTGGTGTCTCTCAGCTGCTCACCCCCATTTTCCCTCTGACGATCGAGATCCCGATGCGCGCGATGCTCGTCCTGCCGGTGATCGCGCTCGGCGTGGGTCTCCTCGCCAGTCTGGCCGGGTTGCGGCGCGCCATGAGCGTCGAGCCGGCGCTCGCCTTCGGTGGGCCGTGATGTCCGAGCTCGAGATCGACCGGCTCACTGTCGAGTACGCCAGCGGCGGCTATCTGGTACGCCCCATCGAGGATTTCTCCCTTTCGGCGGAGTCCGGAGAGATGGTCCTGCTCCTCGGCCCCAGCGGATGCGGCAAGACGACGCTTCTGTCATGTCTCGCGGCCATCCTCGCGCCAAGCGAGGGAAGCATCCGGGTAAGAGGCCGTGACGTGACGACGCTTTCGGGCGCAGCACTGACGACCTACCGGCGGCATGCGGTCGGCATCGTCTTCCAGGCCTTCAACCTGGTGCCGAGCCTCACCGCGGTGGAGAACGTCGCTGCCCCGCTCTGGGCCGCTGGCGTAGACCGGCGCACTGCGCGACTACGGGCCGAGGACCTGCTTGGTCAGATGGGCCTCACGAACCGGCTTCGTCACAGGCCGGGCGACCTTTCGGGTGGACAGCAGCAGCGGGTGGCGATTGCCCGGGCGCTTGTGCACGACCCGACTCTGCTGCTGGCTGACGAACCGACCGCGCACCTCGACTACATGCAGGTCGAGAGCGTCATCGGCATCCTGCGAACGCTCGCATCACCGGGCCGCCTGGTCGTGGTCGCCACCCATGACGAGCGGATGATCCCGCTCGCCGATCGCGTCGTACGGATGGCTCCGGCGCTCTCCGCCAACCAAGGTTCGCGAGAGGTGCAGCTCGCGGGGGGAGAAGTGCTGTTTGAGCAAGGCTCGCGTGGCGCTCTCATCTATGTCATCAACCGTGGCGAGATCGAGCTCTTCCGCAGTCGAGTGGACGGCGACGAGGAGAAGCTAGGAGTCGTAAGACCGGGCGACTACTTCGGCGAGTTGGGACCGCTGCTCGGGTTCCCCCGGGCGGCCACGGCCCGCGCGCGCATCGCCACAACACTGACCGGCTACACCGTGAGTGAGTTCCGGGAGTACGTCGGAACGGAGGAAATGGCCAAGCTTCTTGGCAAGCGGGGTGGCGCCAGACGCTTCGCCTCCGGGTCCGCCAGGCGCTGATTTGCTGCCACCCGAGTCAGGACCTGCGCAATCCGATCAGGGTGAGCACATCGGTGTTGAGGAGCTCGCTGAGGGAGCGTTGGCGCGGTACGTCGAGATCGCGACTGGTAAACGGGTCCAGCCCCGTCAACGCCTCCAGCTCCGCCCGCGGGCAGGTCGCGAGCGAGAGCCCGGCGTAGCCCAACGCGTCATCACACAATGAGTCAGCCGTGAAGCCGCGTTCCCGGCCGACGGCAGTCAGCGTCACCTTGTAGAGCGTGATCTCGTGCCGTCGGGGCCGGTCATAGATGACCGCGAGCGAGCCGATCAGCTCAGCGCCGCCACGACTCCCGGCCGGCCCGGTCCAGGGGCGGTCGTAACGCTGCCACACCCCCGTGGTCGCGTTCCAGACACCGCCGCACGAGACATCCCGCGCTTCCAGCTCAGCAACGATCTGCACTGCTGCGTTGACCGGGAGCACGGCGGCCGGACGGATCGCCGCGTCAGAGATATGGACTGTCACGTGGCACCTCGTCCGACCGACGAAAGGCTGACCTGCTCAGCCGTAAACGTCATCGACCGAACGGAAGCCACATTTGGTAGGCCGAACGGGTGATCCGAACTGCGAAGTCGGGCAGGAAGACCCGGTGTGCTCTGGCGCCCGCCGCAACGCACACCGTCGGTAGGATGCGCCCCTGGAGGGCTCGCCTAGTGGCCGATGGCGGCGGTCTTGAAAACCGCTATGAGTGCAAGCTCATCGTGGGTTCGAATCCCACGCCCTCCGCTTGGATGCTCAGCATACCCGCAGGTCAGGGCCTCGTCATCGTCCCGCGTTGACTCACGAAAAATGCGCGCGTAGGTGGGGTCGTTGACTCATCTAGGAATGCGCGCGTAGCAGCGCGCCTCCCTGGCCAGGCTGGTCCTCGCCGGTAGGCCCCGGGGATGGGACTCACGATGGGGCAGCGCAAGGCCGTTACGAAGGCGATCGCGACCCGGTACAAGCGGGCGGGCAAGGCCGGCAAGGGCGCGATCTTGGACGAGCTGTGTGCCACCACGGGCTGGCATCGCAACCACGCGCGGAAGGCCCTCGCGGCCGCGCTCCGCCCGACGGTGGTGCGCCCGGCGCGTCGGCCCCGGACACCGGTCTACGGGGCGGAGGTGATTGCGGTGCTGCGGTTCTGCTGGGCGGTGCTCGGCGCGCCGACCGGCAAGCGTCTCGCCCCGGTGATGGGTGAGCTGGTGGCGACGTTGCGCCGCTTCGGGGAGCTCGACGTCGGCGACGATGTGGCCACTGCCCTGGTGGTGATGTCGGCGGCGACGATGGACCGCCGGCTCGCACCGGAGCGGGCCGCGATGCGCCTGCGCGGGCGCTCTCACACCAAGCCCGGGTCGCTGCTCA
>JBKJUS010000096.1:0-38844 GCA_046590575.1 Mycobacteriales bacterium
GCGATCGCCCCGCCGTTGACGTTGAGCCGGTCGAGGTCGATGCCCAGGTCCTGGTAGGACGGCACGACCTGGGCGGCGAAGGCCTCGTTGATCTCGACGAGGTCGATGTCGCCGATGGACATCTTCGCGAGGGCGAGCGCCCTCCGGGTTGCCTCTACCGGGCCCAGGCCCATGATCTCCGGGCTCAGCCCCGACACTCCGGTGGACACCACCCGGGCGAGCGGGGTGATGCCGAGTTCCTTCGCCTTCGTGTCGCTCATGATGATGACGGCGGCCGCCCCGTCGTTGAGCGGACAGCAGTTGGCGGCGGTGACAGTGCCGTCCGGCCGGAAGACCGGCTTGAGCCCGGCGACTCCCTCGAGCGTCACGCCGGGCCGAGGGCCGTCGTCGGCGGAGACAGTCGTGCCGTCAGGGGCCGTCACCGGCGTGATCTCGCGCTCGAAGAAGCCGTTGGCGATGGCCTTCTCGGTGAGGTTCTGCGAGCGCACGCCAAACTCATCCTGTGCCTCCCGGCTGACGCCCTTGATCGACGCGACGTTCTCTGCCGTCTGACCCATGGCGATGTAGACGTCCGGCAGTGCTCCGTCGGCGCGTGGGTCCGTCCACGGCCCGCCGCCCCCCTCGGCCGTCTGCGCGGTGCGGGTCTTGGCGTCGTCGTACCGCGGGTTTGTGGTGTCCGGCAGGCCGTCGCTGTTGCCCTTGACGAACCGGCTGACCATCTCGACGCCGGCGGAGATGAAGACGTCGCCTTCTCCCGCCTTGATCGCATGCAGGGCCATCCGGGTGGTCTGCACGCTCGACGCGCAGTAGCGGGTGACGGTCGTGCCCGGTACGTCGTCGAGGCCGAGCAGCGTCGCGACCACCCGACCCATGTTGAAGCCTTGCTCGCCGCCCGGCAGGCCGCAGCCCAGCATCAGGTCATCGACTGAGTGCGGGTCCAACGCGGGGACCTTGTCGAGCGCCGCCTGCACGATCGTGGCGACCAGGTCGTCCGGCCGGAAGTCCTTCAAGCTGCCCTTGAAGGCCCGCCCGATGGGCGAGCGGGCGGTGGCGACAATCACGGCCTCGGGCATGGAGACTCCTTCAACGGCGCGACGGGCGCGGGTGAGTGTCCGACCACGCTAGCCCGCCCGGGCGTACGGCGAAACTTCGGGCCGGGGCGGCAGGGTCGGCCGGCTGCGCGCCGACTACCGCGATCGTCGTAGGTTGCCGGTCCGCCGCCTGACCTCTTGTTCGTGACGTTCCTGGCACAGTGACGGGCGTGGCGACCGCGCAGCGCAGGACACGTGCCCCGAAGACCGCCGACCGCTTCGACGAGCAGTTGCGCAAGGTCGTGCTTGCCGTCGTCACCGGTGTTCTCGCGCTGCTCGCGCTGCTGTGGGTCCTGGTGCGGCTGCGCAACGTCCTGCTGCTCGTCGGGCTGAGCCTGTTCCTCGGGTTCGCGATCGAGCCCGCGGTGAACCGGTTGGCGCGACGGGACTGGTCGCGAGGCCGGGCGACTCTCGCCGTCTTCGGTGTGCTCGCCGTCGTGCTCGGCCTGTTCGCCGCGCTGCTCGGGACGGTCGTCGTACGCCAGGTGGCCGATGTGATCGACGGCCTGCCGCGGTACGCGCGTGCCGCGACCGATTTTCTCGACGACCGCCTCGGCATCGACCTGAGCCAGTCCGACGTGGCCGGTTCGGTCGGCCAGGCCGGCCAGGTGGGCCGGGTGCTGACCCGCAACGCCTTCGGCTTCGGCGCCACTGTGCTGGCGCTGCTCTTCCAGCTGCTCACGGTGGCGACCCTGACGTTCTACTTCGCCAAGGACGGGCCGATGATGCGCCGCGCCGTGTGCTCGCTGCTGCCGGCGGGTCGCCAGCGGGAGGTGCTGCGGGCCTGGGACATCGCCATCGACCGGACCGCGAGCTACGTCGTCTATCGGGTGACGCTGGCGGTGCTCTCCGCCGTGGTGCACATTGTCGGCTTCTCGCTGCTGGACGTCCCGTCTGCAGTCGCCCTGGGACTGTGGGTCGGAGCGGTCTCGCAGTTCATCCCCGCCGTCGGCGTCTACCTCGCTGGTGTGCTGCCGGTGGTCGTCGCGCTCACCCAGAGCCCGCGCACCTCGCTCTATGTCCTGATCCTCGTCGTGGTCTATCAGCAGATCGAGAATTACGTGATCTCGCCCCCGCTGTCATCGCGCACGATGAAGGTGCATCCGGCGGGGGGCTTCATCGCGGCGCTGTCCGGGCTTGCACTCTTCGGCCCGATCGGCGCTCTGCTGGCGCTGCCGATCGTGGCGACCACGCAGTCCTTCGCCTCGACCTACGTCGTACGCCACCCGGTCGTCGAAGACGAGCTACTCGACGACGCCTGATCGTTCGCCACCCACATCCCAAAACCCGCGCGACTTCACCCACTGAAACCACCTGAAATGCCGCTACTTTCGGCCAAAACGGTGGTTTTAGTGGGTGAAGTCGAGAGGGGGGGAGGGGTTGGGTGGGTGGCCGGGGCCTTTACGAGGCTGGTACGCCGGCCGCCGCGCGGACCTGGGGCAGGAGCGCTTCGGCCCAGAGCCGGTAGCCCTCTGCCGAGGGGTGGAACTTGTCGGAGGACAGGTAGCGGTCCGGGTCGGCCCGGAACGCCGCACCGGTCAGCCCGCCGATGTCGACGCCGAGCCCGCCCTCGTCGGAGGCCGCGCCGCGCGCCGCGGCGCCGACCGCCCTGCCCCGCCACGCGGACACGGTCCGCAGCGGTTGAAGAAAGGCGGTTGCGGAGCCCATGTCGGCACAGCTGCCGAGCACGACGGCGGCACCGGCGGCCCGCAGCCGACGCACGGCGGCTGCCACGTCGGCGCGAACACGTGACCGACGGGTGAGGTGGGTGACGTCGTTGGGGCCGATGAGGATGACGGCGACGTCGGGTGTCTGCAGCAGTGCACGAGACACCTGGGGGTCCAGGTCTCCGGCGCGGGCACCTGAGACGCCCAGGCCGTCCAGCCGGACCGGCCGCCGCAACTCGGCAGAGAGGACGGCGGCGACCTGGGCGCCGACCGTGTCGGCAGTGTCCGTGACGCCGAGCCCGGCCGCGGTCGAGTCACCGAGGACCGCGAGTCGCAGGGCCGGTCCGCTTCCCACACCGATCACGGCAGAGACCTGCGGCGCGCTGTCGGCACTGACGTACTCCCGGCGACGGGCCAGCTCAGCCTCGACGCCGAGTACGCCGGCCCCGAGCACGCCGGTCGCGACGACCCCCGCGCCAGCGCGCAGGACGACCCGTTGGATACGCACCATCCCCTCACGGTAGTGCCCAGCGGGCCGCTACGCTCGACGCCATGGACTACTACGAGTCGCTCGTCGACCTCGTCGGCAACACACCGCTGGTCAAGCTCACCAAGGTGACCCGCGGCCTGGGCCCGACGGTGCTCGCCAAGGTGGAGTACTTCAACCCCGGCGGCTCGGTCAAGGATCGGATCGCGCTGGGCATGGTGCTGGCCGGCGAAGAGTCGGGCGAGCTCAAGCCGGGCGGCACCATCGTCGAGCCCACCAGCGGCAACACCGGCGTTGGTCTCGCGATCGTGGCTGCCCAACGCGGCTACTCGTGCATCTTCGTCATGCCCGACAAGATGAGCGGCGAGAAGATCTCGCTCCTCCGCGCGTACGGCGCCGAGGTGGTCGTCTGCCCGACGGCGGTCGCCCCGGAGCATCCGCAGTCCTATTACTCCGTCGCCGCGCGGTTGGCGGCTGAGACGCCGGGAGGCTGGCGGCCCAACCAGTACGCCAACGCGATGAACCCCGAAGCGCACTACCGCACGACCGGCCCAGAGATCTGGCAGCAGACCGACGGTCGGATCACCCACTTCGTGGCCGGTGTCGGCACCGGCGGCACGATCAGCGGGACAGCGCGCTTCCTCAAAGAGCAGAACCCGGACGTTGTCGTCGTCGGCGCCGACCCGGAGGGCTCGGTTTACTCCGGGGGCACGGGCCGGCCGTATCTCGTGGAAGGAGTCGGCGAGGACTTCTGGCCGACGACGTACGACCCCACGATGGTCGACCGCATCGTCGCGGTGAGCGACGCGGACTCCTTCAGCACGACCCGTCGGCTGGCGCGTGAGGAAGGGCTCCTTGTCGGCGGCTCGTGCGGGCTTGCGGTCGCCGCCGCTCTTCGGGTCGCGGCGGAGCTCGACGACAGCGCGGTCATGGTCGTGCTGCTGCCCGACTCGGGCCGCGGTTACCTGTCGAAGATCTTCAATGACGAGTGGATGGCCGACTACGGATTCCTCACCAAGGACACCAGCGAGCCGCGCGTGCGCGACGTTCTCGCGCACAAGGCGAGTGCGCTGCCGGAGATCGTGCATGTGCACCCGCACGAGACCGTCGGGTCGGCGATCGCGATCCTGCGTGAGTACGGCGTCTCGCAGATGCCGGTCGTCAAGGAAGAGCCCCCGCTGATGGCCGCCGAGGTCGTCGGGTCAGTTGTCGAGCGCGACCTGCTCGAAGCAGTCTTCGCCGACCGGGCGGCGTTGGACGAAACCCTCGACCGGCACATGTCCAAGGCGCTGCCGACGGTCGGCTCAGGTGAGCCGGTGTCGACGGCCATGGCTGAGCTCGAGTCGGCCACGGCCGCGATCGTCCTCGACGACGGCAAACCGGTCGGCATCCTCACCCGCAGCGACCTGCTCGGCTTCCTCGCCGGCGGACACCGATGAGCGAGAGCTGGGAGCCGGGCGACTACGGCTTCGAGACGCTCGCGATCCACGCCGGACAGGACCCCGACCCGACGACGGGTGCGGTAGTCACACCCATCTACGCGACGTCGACGTACAAGCAGGATGGCGTCGGCGGGCTGCGCGGCGGCTATGAGTACTCCCGCTCGGGCAACCCCACCCGGACCGCGCTCGAGACCTGCCTTGCTGCGCTGGAGCAGGGCACCCGTGGGCTCGCGTTCGCCAGCGGTCTCGCTGCCGAGGACTGCGTGCTCCGCACGATGTGCGGGCCCGGCGATCACGTCGTGATCCCGGACGACGCGTACGGCGGCACCTATCGGCTCTTCGCCCGGGTGGCGCTGCGTTGGGGGCTGTCGTTCACGCCCGTCTCGGTCGGCGACGCGTCGGCTGTCCGCGCTGCCATGCGGCCGGAGACCAAGTTGGTGTGGCTCGAGACGCCGACCAACCCGCTGCTCAGCATCGCGGACATCGCGGCGATCGCGTCACTCACGCATGAGGGAGGAGCGCGGCTGGTCGTCGACAACACGTTCGCCTCGGCGTACCTCCAACAGCCGTTGACTCTCGGGGCCGACGTCGTCGTGCACTCGACGACGAAGTACATGGGCGGGCACTCCGACGTTGTGGGCGGCGGTCTGGTCGTCGCCGACCCGACGCTGGGAGAGGAGCTTGCCTACCACCAGAACGCCATGGGGGCTGTCGCCGGACCGTTCGACGCGTGGCTCGTGCTGCGCGGCATCAAGACCCTTGGCGTCCGCATGCGCCAGCACTGCGCCAATGCCCAGCGCGTCGTCGAGCTGCTGCAGAGCCATTCGGCTGTCGATCGAGTGTTCTACCCGGGGCTGCCGGAGCACCCCGGGCACGAGGTCGCGGCGAAGCAGATGAAGGACTTCGGCGGCATGGTGAGCTTCACGCTGCACGGCGGCGAGGCCGCGGCACTCGACATGGTGTCGCGCACGACCGTCTTCACGCTCGGCGAGTCGCTCGGTGGTGTCGAGTCGCTGATCGAGCATCCCGGGCGGATGACCCACGCGTCGGTAGCCGGCTCGCCACTCGAGGTCGACGCCGCGCTGATCCGGCTCTCGGTCGGGATCGAGGACGTAGCCGACCTGCTCGCCGACCTCTCCCGGGCGCTCGGCTGAGCCAGCCACTCCGGCGCGTCTCGCTCCGCACCGCGCGCCGAGCTGCGGTCACTGCACAACTGCTCGCGGGACCCCGCCTGCCGCGCACCGCCGCGGGGATTCTCGACGTCGTACGCCGGCTCACCTGCCTGCAGATCGACCCGACGCGCGCCGTGGAGCGCACGGAGCGGCTGGTGCTGTGGAGCCGGATCGGGCGCTACGACGTCCGGCTGCTGCAGCGGCTGCAGGAGGTGGACCGGGCGCTGTTCGAGCACTGGGCGCATGAGGCGTCGTTGGTGCTGGCCGAGGACTGGGGCGTCCACCAGGTCTTGATGCGCACCTGGCCAGTCGGCGACGGCGTGATGGCGACTCGCGCGAGGACCTGGCTGGCCGACAACGACGCCCGGCGACGGCGGGTGCTCGACCTGCTGGGCGAGCGCGGCCCGCTCCGAGTCAGCGCGCTCGATGACGACAGCGCGTCGGCGAAGGGCCCCGGAGGGTGGAACGAAGGACGCACCGTCGGCCAGCTGCTCGACCTGATGTCCGTGCGCGGCGAGGCGTTGGTGTCGGCCCGCGTCGGTGGCCAGCGGCTGTGGGACCTGGGGGAGCGGTGCCTGCCGCCGAACCTGATACGGGAAGAGATCAGTGAGCGTGAGTCGGTACGCCGGGCCGCGCTGCGCAGCGTCCGCGCGCTCGGTGTCTGTTCGTCGCGGGACATCGCTCAGTACTTCACCCGCGGCCGCTATCCGGGGCTGGGCGATGTGCTCGACGAGCTCGTGGGCTCAGGGGAGCTGACGCCGATCGAGGTCGAGGGGCTGCGGCTGGCCCGCTACGCCCATGCCGAGGCGGAGCCGATGCTCGACGTCCTGGATCGCGGGGAGTGGCAGCCGCGCACCACGCTGCTCTCACCCTTCGACAATCTGGTCGCCGACCGACGTCGTACGCAGGAGCTGTGGGATTTCCACTTCCGGCTGGAGATCTACACACCGAAGGACAAGCGCCGTTACGGCTATTTCGTCCTCCCCGTCCTGCACGGCGACGCCCTGGTGGGGCGGGTCGACGCTGCCGTCGACCGCGCGCGCGGTGTGCTGCGACTGGTGGCCGTCCACCTCGAGTCAGGGGTGCGTCCGACCAAGGCGCTCGGCGCCGCAGTCGGCCGGTCCGCGCGCGACCTGGCCACGTTCGTCGGCGCGACCCGCGTCGAGGTCGGCACGTCGCCCGACGGGTGGCCTTCCTTGCTCAGCGGCTGAACCGCCCGCCCGCCCGCGCAACTGGACTGGCTGCTGCGTCGGCGGACCACCGGGGTGCGGCGCAGCCCCACCGACCGCAACGGTTGCGTGCGTGAGCGGGCGTGGGCGAGGTCGGGAGGTTGACAGCCAGATAGTTCGGTTCCAAACTTTCAGCCTATGAAGGAAGTCGGCCTGGATGTCATGCCGCTCGGTCGGCTCGTCGTGGTCACCGGCCGGCTGCTCGGCCAGCACTTCCAGACCCTGCTCGAGGCAGAGGACCTCAGCCCGGCCGGCTGGCAGGTGCTGATGCGCCTGCATCAGGAGGACGGGTTGACCCAGAGCGAGGTCGCGTCCCGCTGCTACGTCACGCCCGCGACAGTGACCGGCGTCGTGGACACCCTCGAGCGCGAGGGCATGGTGAGCCGGGAGCGCTCGACCGCCGACCGTCGCGTCGTCCGCCTCCATCTCACCGCAGCTGGACGCACGCGCTTCGAGCGGACCAAGACGCTGGTCACCGAGCAGATCGCCCCGCTCTTCGCGGGTCTCAGCGCTCGCGATGAGACCGTCGTACGACGGTTCCTGACCAGCACCATCACCCAACTCTCGACGGAGCCAAGCACATGACCCTGCTTGAGCCACCTCCGGCGTTGATGTCCAGGGGTATCGCGCCGATCCGCACCGTGTGCATCCGCAAGACGTTCGTCAGTGGCGGTCGCGAGGTGCACGCCGTCGCCGGCGTCGACCTCGAAGTGCATGACGGCGAGTTCTTCGGCCTGCTCGGCCCCAACGGCGCTGGCAAGTCGACGATGATCGGCATGCTGACCACCCGGGTGATTCCCACCGGCGGCAGCGCGTTCATCGCCGGCGTCGACGTCGTCGCCGAGCCGTCAGCGGCCAAGCGGCATATCGGCGTCGTACCGCAGACCAACACTCTCGACCGTCAGCTCAGTGTGCGGGAGAACCTCGAGTTCCACGGCCGGTACTTCGGAATGAATCGTCGCGACGCGGCTGCTCGTGCCGACGTACTGCTCGAGCAGTTTCGCCTCGCCGACCGCGCGCAGTCATCGGTCTACGAGCTCTCCGGCGGCATGGCACAGCGACTCATGGTTGCGCGTGCGCTCGTGCACCGCCCGGCGATCCTCTTCCTCGACGAGCCGACGTCGGGGATCGACCCGCAGAGCCGACTTGCGCTCTGGGAGGTGCTGCGCGAGCTGCACGCGGCCGGCCAAACCATCCTGCTGACCACGCACTACATGGAGGAGGCCGACGCTCTCTGCCAACGGTTGGCGATCATCGACCACGGCGCGCTGCTCGCTCTCGGCACGCCGGCCGAGCTCAAGGCCGGCTTGCAGGCGGAGACGGTGTTGACGCTGCGCTTCGCCGGCGACTGCGGCACGCTGGCGCCACGGATCGAGAAGCTGCGCGCGGTCGACCACGTCGAGCGCGACGGCGACGCGTTGCGGGTGTATGCGAGCAACTCCGATGGACTGCTTGCCGACATCGTCACTCTCGCCACCAAGGCCGGTGTGCACGTCACCGACGCCTCGTCGCAGCCGCCCACCTTGGAAGCCGTCTTCCTCTCGTTGACCGGACAGGACCTCCGCGAATGACCGTCCCTGCGCTCGACGTACGCCGGCCGACCGGACAGCGTGCCGACCGGGACCTGGCCCTGCATGCCTTCGGCGCGCTGCTGCTACGCGACCTGCGCGTGCTGCGACGCAACTTCAAGGGGTTCCTGCTGCGCACTGTGATGCAGCCGCTGCTCTTCGTCTTCGTCTTCAACTACGTCTTCCCGAAAATCGGCCAGGGGATCGGCAGCGGTGGTGCGGAGCAGGCTGGTGGGTCGTTCGCGACCGTCCTCGTGCCTGGTCTGCTCGCGGTTGCGATGATCTTCCAGGGCATCCAGGCGGTAGCGCTGCCGCTCGTGCAGGAGTTCAGCTACACGTTGGAGATCGAGGACCGGGTGCTCGCTCCGCTGCCGGTATGGGCGGTTGGGCTCGGCAAGATCACGGCCGGCGCCGTGCAGTCGATGGTCGCCGCGATCGTGGTCTTCCCGCTGGTGCGCTACATCCACGCGAGCGACCAGAAGGTCGACGTACACATCGACAACTGGTTCACCTTCCTCGCTGTCCTCGTGCTCGCCTCCTTCATGGGTGCGTGCCTCGGCCTCGTCATCGGTACGTCGTTCGCGCCGCAGCAGGTGCCGCTGATCTTCAGCATCGTTGTGCTGCCGATCACGATGCTCGGCTGCATCTACTACCCGTGGGCGGCGCTCGACCCGATCCCGTGGCTCAAGTACGGCGTGCTGCTCAACCCGCTCGTCTACATGAGCGAGGGGATGCGCTACGCCCTGACCCCCGATGTCCCGCACATGCCGGCGCTCGCGATCTTCGTGGTCATGGCACTGTTCACCGCAGGCATGGGCGGCCTCGCCCTGTCGAAGTTCAAGGACCGGGTGGTCTCATGATCGACGTCCTCTCCCGCTTTCGTCTCGACGGCCGCGTCGCGATCGTCACGGGCGCATCGAGTGGTCTCGGCGTCGCTTTCGCCGAGGCGCTCGCGCAGGCCGGGGCTGATGTGGCGCTCGGGGCGCGTCGCGCCGACCGGCTGGAGGACACCAAGCGACTGGTCGAGTCCTATGGCCGCCGGGCGATCGCGGTCGCCACGGACGTCAGCGACCCCGCTTCGTGCGAGGCCCTCGCCGCCGCCACCCGGGAGCAGCTCGGCCGCGTCGACGTCCTCGTCAACAATGCTGGCGTGGGCACCTCGGTGCCGGCGTTGAAGGAGACGCCAGAGCAGTTCCGCCAGGTCATCGACGTCAACCTCAACGGTGCCTACTGGATGGCGCAGTCGGCCGCCCGCGCCATGGTGGCCGACGGTCATGGCGGCTCGATCGTCAACATCGCCTCGGTGCTGGGCATGACCCGCAGCGACTTGCCCCAGGCGGCGTACTCGTCGAGCAAGGCCGCTCTCATCGGCCTCACCCGCGATCTTGCCCACCAGTGGGGCGCGCGCAAGGGCATCCGGGTCAACGCACTCGCGCCCGGCTACTTCGCCAGCGAGATGACCGAACCGCTGCTCGCCAGCGACACCTTTACCGGCATGGCGCTGGCCCGCACCCCGCTCGGCCGCCTCGGTGAGCCGGAGGAGCTCTGCGCTGCACTGCTGCTGCTCGCCTCCGACGCCGGCTCCTACATCACCGGCGTCACCCTGCCCGTCGACGGCGGTTGGACGATGCCCTAACCGGCTTCGCCCGCCCGGTCCACCATCCCGCCCGGCCCACCATCCCGCCCGGCCCACCATCCCGCCGACCCCCTGAGTTCCGGGGAGAGCTGCGCCCTGGTCAGAGGGTGGCCGGTGGGGCGGGACTCTCCCCGGAACGAGGTGGGACGGCGGGCGGCGCCGCGGCGCGAGTCTCGGGGGCGGTGAGCTGGATGAGCAGCGCGGCGACGACCACCGCCGCCGTCGCGCCGAAGGCCGCGGCGTAGGAGACCTGCTCGGCGAGCGCCCCGGCGAGCAGCGGGCCGGCCACCGAACCGACATCTCCGGCCATCTGGTACGCCGCGATGGCTTTGCCGCCCCGACCGGTCACGACGTCGGCGACGACGGCCGCCGGAGCGACGGCGAGCATGCCCGAGCCGGGTCCGAGGACGGTCAGCGCGACAAGGTAGCCGGCGGTCGAGTCGGCGACCGCCAGCAGCGCCATCGAGGTGGCGAGCAGCGCGAGACCGAGCAGAATCACCGGGCGGCGACCCCGGCGGTCGGCGTACCGGCCCGCGGGATAGAGCGTGGCCACGTTGAGCGCCGCCGACAGGCCGAGTCCGAGACCGACGAGGCGGGGCGAGGCGCCCAGCCCACCCACGCCCACCGAAGCCGTCACGAAGAGCGGCACCACCGAAGACCGCAGACCCAGCGACGTCCACGTCTGCGCGGCGTAGGCGGCGAGTGCCGCCCGGTAGGCCGGCGTACGCATCGCCTCGCCGAGGGTGGTGTGCGGCTCGGCCGACCCGCCGTCAATTCGGGGCGTCGAGGCGAGCGGCGTCCGGGGCAGTGCCAGCAGGCCGATCGTCCCGGCTACCGCCAGCGTTGCGGCGTACAGGAAGAACGGTGTTCGGGGTGAGGCATCTGTCACCAGGCCACCCAACGCCGGGCCGAGCACGCCGCCGACGAGGAAGGACCC
This sequence comes from Mycobacteriales bacterium, assembly GCA_046590575.1. GTDB lineage: Bacteria > Actinomycetota > Actinomycetes > BP-191 > BP-191 > DATLNF01. The sequence goes on from JBKJUS010000096.1 coordinate 11,230, forward strand.
GCTGAAGATCCCGCTCGCCGTGGCCCGCCGGCTCGGGGGCACCGACCGCAGCAGCAGGGTCAGCGCGCTGATGCTGAACATCGCCGACCCGATCCCGCCCACACCGCGCAGAGCCAGCAGCCAGCCGTACGACGGCGCCGCGCCGGCCGCGGCCGACGACACCGCGACGATCGCGATCCCGGTCGCCAGCACCCGTCGCTCGCCGAAGCGCTCGACGAGGGCGCCCCCGCCGAGCGCCGAGACCAAGCGCATCAGGGCGAACGCGCTGATGACCGCCGACGCCGCGAGATCGCCCACGCCGAAGCTGCGGGCGAGGAGCGGGATGGCCGGCGCGACGATGCCGAAGCCGATGGCGACGCTGAACCCGACGGCCGCGAGGACGCCGACCTCACGGCTCGGCGGTCGGGGCAGGGACCAGCGCACGCAGCGAATCCTGCACCGTATTGGAGCCCAGACGGGATCCGGTACGTCGAAAAGATGTTCCAGCGTTACATCTGGGTATACCCAGGACCGATAGAACAGAGCAGAATGAGCGTGTTCTGCCCGGTTCGTCCCTTCGTGGGCGAGTGGGCAGGAGCGCAGCGTGGCGTCGTCGAACTTCCCAGCAAGAACCCGAACAGCGACACTCGGCTCACCCACCCGTCTCGTCGGAGGCACTTCGTGCGCACCACGCACCGGATCATCAGTACCGCCATCGCGATCGGTGCGGTCTTCCCTTTCGGACTGCCTGTCGCCAACGCCGCCGAGCTCACGCTCCCGGTCGACGTCGCGGCCTGGTTCTGGGACGACCAGAGCGATGACGTGCGCGCTCAGGTGCCGCGCGCCGGAAGTGGCGTGTCCACCGACGGGCTCGCGGTCGCCATTACCGATGGGGCCGGCCGGGCTGCCGAGGTGCAGCCCAACGACCCTAAGGACCCGTCTGACGACGAGGCCCAGAAGCGGTCCAACAAGGAGTCTTTCCTCTCCTGGAACCTCGACGCGATCCCGACCGGCTCGATCGTCGACTCCTTCGTCACGACCGTGCTCATCGACCCAGCCGGCCGGTCGGCCGAGTTGCCGGCAATCGCCGTGCCGGGTCAGACGCCGCGCGGCGGTCAGCCCGCCATCGTGGCTTGTCGTCCGCTCGTCGGGTTCGGCGAGGCCGACGGCGCTGGGTACGCCGACAAGCCGGCGCTGGACTGTCGAGACGCCGCGACCGGTGCCTACGACGAGAAGCTCGGCTCGTACACCTTCGACCTGACCGTCTTCGCGCAGGACTGGGTCGATGGACTCATCGACAACTTCGGTGTGGGACTGCGTCCCGACATCGAGGAGGACGACCCGTTCCAGATCACCTTCCTCGGCGCGTCCAAGATCGTCACGACGGTCGCCTTCACCTCGGTCGAGGAGCCGGAAGTCGAAGAGGCCGTGCTCACGCCCTCTCCGGGCGACCAGGTGACGTTCGACCCGGGGACGGACAGCGGTTCCAGCGACCTCGGGTTCGCGCCGACCGTCGAGGTGCCGGCAGCTCCAGCGCCGGTCGCTCAGGCCCCGGCCGCCCCGACCCCCGTCGTGGAGATCTCCAACGTCGCGGCTCGCCCGGCGCTCACTCGTGACCTCTCCGTCGGTCCCTCCTTCTGGCTGGCCCTGCTTGCGGCGGTCGGGCTGCTCGGGATCGTGAGCCTCGTGCTCGGCGACCCGGTTGTGCCGGTCCGTGGCCAGCGGGCCGCGAGTCGCATCCCCCTCGGACGCACGGTCCGTTCGGCCGGCGCCCCCCTGCGCCCGCGTACCTCCGTCGCGGCGCGGCCGCGTTCGATCTAGGCTGGCTCGACCCAGGGTCGTCGCCCAGCGTCCCGTCCCCCGCAGTCTGGAGAGCCCCATGACCAAGCGATCGATTCGGCGTTACTGCGCCGGAGTCGTCCTTCTCAGCGTCTTCGCGACCGGCTGTGGCCTCAAGGATGATCAGCTGCAGCAGCTCAACGCCGGCGCGGTTCCCGGCACCGGCTTGGACGGCGGAGGTGACGCACCAGTTGACGGCGGCGGCGATGCTGCAGTCGACCCCGGTGCGGTGGTCGATCCGGCCACCGGCGTGACCCCGGGCGGTACCACCGGTGGGACGACCACCGGCGGCACCACGGGTGGCACGTCCGGCGGTACGTCGGGCGGGACCTCGGGTGGCACGTCGGGCGGCACGTCGGGCGGCACGTCGGGCGGCACGTCGGGTGGCACGAGCGGCGGCACCACGACGACGACCGGCAACAAGACCGGCATCACGGCGACCACGATCAAGATCGGCATTCACGCACCGCTGAGTGGCGCATCGCCCGTGCCGCAGGACGAGTTCATCTCCGGCGCGCGGCTGTACTGGAAGACCCGCAAGGTGTTCGGCCGCACGGTCGACGTCGAGGTCCTCGACGACACCTACAAGCCGTCGGGCGCGGTCCGTGTCTGTCAGGAGATGTCGCGCCGCGACTTCATCGTGATCGGCGGTGCCGGCACCGACCAGATCCAGGCCTGCGGACGCGATCGTTCGCTCCAGCGCACGAACACTCCCTACCTGTCCGCGGGCGTCACCGAGAACGGTCTGGTCGGCGTTCCCAACTACTTCGCGATCAGCACGAGCTACAAGGACCAGGCCAAGATCCTGGTGAACAGTGCCAGGGCCCAGGGCTACCTGACGGGCAAGTGGGCCGTCGTGCTGTCGGAGACGCCGAACTTCACCGACGCGAAGCAGGCCATCGAGGCCGAGTTGAAGAAGGCCAACATCGAGCACCAGTACTTCGGCATCCCCAAGGCCGGCTCCGACGGCGACGCTCTGGACGTTTCCAACAAGCTGCGGGCCTACGCCGCTCCCACCATCTACTACCTGGGGCAGCCGACGTTCTTCCTCAAGGTCGTCGGCCAGACGCAGAACGCGGCGTACAAGCCGATCTGGACCGGCGTGGGCATCTCCATGGGACTCAACACGATCGCCGGCCTGGCCTGCGGCGGCACGAGCAACCAGTACGACGGTCGCTTCCTCTCGCCGTACCCCGGGCTGGACAAGGCCCCGAAGGCGTTCTTCGACGAGGGCGGCAAGGGCGATGTCGAGCTCAACCTGTACGGCGTGTCGCAGCTGCTGGAGCAGGCGATGCTCAAGACTGGCGGCAACTTGACGCGGGAAAACTTCATGAAGAGCCTCGGGACTGCTACGTTGCCGGGCGGCATCTGGCCCGGCGTGTCCTTCAGCGGTGGCAACCACTTCGGTGGCACCAAGATGTGGCAGCTGAAGTCGGACTGTGGCAGCAGGACATACAAGACCGTCGGTTCGGCGCCCATTAGCTGACAGGAGCTGCCACACAGTGGTCATGGCGTTCGACTACAACGGAGAGGTTTTCACCCCGCTCGTGTCGGGCGCCATCCAGGGCTCGATTTACGGGTTGCTCGGTTTGGGTCTGGTGTTGCTCTACAAGGGCAACCGGATCTTCAACTTCGCGCAGGGTGAGTTCGGCACCGTCTCCGCCTTCATGGCCTCGGGGGTCCTTGCTGGATCGGGATTCCTGCCCAAGCTGCCCTACGGCGTCGCCATCGTCGTTGGCTTGATCGCGGGCACCGCGATGGGGCTGCTGACGGAACGCCTGGTCATCCGGCCGCTCTTCCGGCAGCCCAAAGTGACCCTCGTCGTCGCGTCCGTGGGCGTCGCCCTGCTCGCGATCGCTTTCGAGCTGATCCTGACCGGCACCAACGGACGTGCACTGGGCCCGTTCAGCGACGGCAAGATCTTCCAGAGCGGTGGCCTGCTGGTGACCCGTCAGCAAGGGATCATCGTCGCCGTTCTCATCGTGCTGGCCGTCGCGTCGGCAGCCTTCTTCAAGCTCACTCAGACGGGCACCGCCATCCTGGCCGTCAGCCAGGAGCCGACAGCGACCAGCCTGGTCGGCATCAGCGTCAACCGGATCTCTTCGCTCACGTGGGGAATGGCTGGCTTCCTCGGTGCGGTGGCGGGTCTGCTGCTCGCCGGGCAGAACGCCGTCTTCCTCCCGGGCTTCGTCACGACTGCTGCGTTGATCCCCGCCTTCACGGCGGCGGTGTTCGGTGGCATCACCAGCCTGCCTGGAGTCTTCCTGGGCGGCGTCGTCATCGGCGTGATCGAGCAGTTCGGCAACTCGCTGAACTTCCTCGCCGACCTCACTCCCGGCGCCAACCGGGTCATCGTCTTCATCACGCTGCTCACGGTGCTGCTCATCAAACCCGCGGGTCTGCTGGGTAAGGAGGCCTGACATGGCGGTCGACGTCGCTGATCCGGAGACGGCGGTCGGCGAGGCGAGGGCGGCCGCGGCCATGCATCGGCCGACGCTGCTGGGGCTCCTGCTTCGCGGCGTTGTCTACGCCGCCCTCGCGTACTTCGTCCTGGTGTTCCTCAGCCGCAACGAGGACATCGCGGGGCGGGCCACCGACGCGGTGGTCTTCGCGATCATCGGGCTAAGCCTGCACATCCTGATCGGCTACACCGGGCAGTTGAGTCTCGGTCACCAGGGCTTCCAGGGAGTCGGCGCGTTCACGGCGGCGTACGTCAGCTTCGAAAAGGGTGTGCCTTTCGCGCTGGCCATCCTCATCGCGATGCTCGTCGGCGCAACGTTCGCCCTCCTGCTCGGCTTCATCGCGCTGCGCATCACCGGTCTCTACCTGGCGCTGATCACCCTGGTCTTCGGGATCACGCTGAAGGACTCCCTCTTCGAGCTCGAGTCGATCACCGGCGGCGGGGCCGGGGCAGAGGCCGTGCGACCCACGGTGTTGCAGAGCAACGTCCGCTACTACTTCCTCTGCCTCGCGATCCTGACCGTGGTCCTCTACATCGACTGGCGGCTGACCCGCACCAAGGCCGGTCGGGCACTGCTCGCGCTACGTGAGAACGAGCGCGTGGCGAGCGCGTTCGGCATCAACGTCACCGCGTTCAAGCTCTTCGCCTTCGTGCTCTCCGGCGCGCTCGCCGGTCTCGCGGGGGCGCTGTTCGTCTACCGGTTCGGTGCAACGTCGAGCGGTGACTACGAGTTCAACGACGCGCTTACCTTCGTGCTGATGGTGGTCGTGGGGGGCTTGGGTTCGCGGGTCGGTGTCGTCCTCGGGTCGGTGCTCTTCTCCGCGCTCGGCCTTCGCTACCTCTTGGACTATGAGCCGATCAAGAATTTCCTCGAAGGCATCTTCGCCGAGCGCTCACAGTTCATCCCCGATGCGGTCGGCGCGTTCCTGCTGCTGACGACCTTGATCTTCAATCCAGGTGGGATCGCCCAGCAGCTCCAGCCGATCACCCGATGGCTGGGTGGGAAGAAGTTCACGCTGCACGGCGACAAGGATTCCGGACCGGCAGTGGTGGAGGGTTCCAGTGCCCGTGCTTGAGGTGCGCGACCTGTCGATCCGTTTCGGTGGCCTGCAGGCGCTCGAAGGTGTCGACATCGACGTCAACGAGTGGGAGATCGTCGGCTTGATCGGCCCCAACGGCGCCGGCAAGACGACTGCCTTCAACTGCATCACCGGCTTCTACAAGCCCAACACCGGCACGGTCCGCTACCGCGGCGAGGACGTCACCCGCACGCCGCCGCACCAGAAGGCGGCGATGGGGTTCGGCCGTACGTTCCAGAACGTCGGCATGGTCAAGAGCGCGACCGCGCTGGACAACCTCAAGACCGCCCAGCACGCGAAGATCTCCTACGACGTCGCGAGCGGCCTGGCCGGCTCGTCGGCGAGCTGGCGCGAAGAGAAGGAGCTCGAGGAGAAGGCGGATGCCATCCTCGACCTGCTCGACCTCTCCAGCATCCGCAACACCCGTGTGGGCGGCTTGTCCTACGGGACGCTGAAGCTCTTGGAGCTCGGCTGCGCGCTGGCCACCGACCCCGACATCCTGCTGCTCGACGAGCCGTCGTCGGGGATGGGCCCGGATGAGTCGGACGAGCTTGGCGAGCGGCTGCTGGTGCTGCGCAAGGAGTTCGGCCTGACCATGCTGCTCATCGAGCACCACGTCCCGCTGGTGCTGCGGGTATGCGACCACGTCTACGTGCTCAACTTCGGCCGGCTGCTCGCCGAGGGCCAGCCCAGCGTGATTCAGACCCACCCTGAGGTCGTCGCCGCCTACCTCGGCGGCGAAGCCCCGGAGGCGCTGGCCGCCACCCAGGAGACTGCGGAGGACGCGGCACTCGACGAGTCCACGCACGACGCGCTGGACAGTCAGGACGGCAGCGAGGTGACTGCGCCGCGCCGTCGTACGCCGGCCCGCAAGTCGCCAGCGAAGAAGTCCGCCGCCGCGACGAAAACTACCGTCGTCAAGAAGGCTCCCGCGGCACCGGCAGCACCGGCGAAACGGGCTTCGCGCAAGGCTGCTGCCCCGCAGGCCGCGCCGACCGAGGCGCCCAGCGCGGCCGAGGAGGAGAGCGCGTGAGCTTGTTCGAGGTCGACGGCGTCAAGACCGGCTACGGCATCCTGCCCGTCTTGCAGGGGATCTCCTTCAACGTCGAGGAGGGTCAGACGGCGGTGATGTTCGGCCTCAACGGCGCCGGCAAGACCACGACGGTCAACTGCATCGCCGGCCTGCTGCCGACGTGGAGCGGCGAGATCCGCTTTGACGGGGTGAACATCGCCAACCTCGAGCCGCCGAAGATCGTCAAGCACGGGCTCGCGCTAGTGCCCGAGGGCCGCCGGGTCTGGCCGGCGCTGTCGGTCCTGGCCAACCTCCGGCTCGGGGCGTGGACCCGCAAGGAGGCGACCGAGGTCGACAACTCCGTGCAGGAGGTCTTCTCCTACTTTCCTCGTCTGGACGAGCGCAAGGCGCAGATGGCCGGCACGCTCTCGGGCGGCGAGCAGCAGATGCTGGCCATCGGACGAGCGCTGATGAGCCGGCCACGCCTGATGCTCATCGACGAGGCCTCGCTGGGACTCTCGCCGAAACTGGCGCAGACCGTCTTCCAGGTCGTCAGCCAGATCAACAAGAGCGGTACGACGGTCATCATCGTCGAGCAGAACGTCGGTGTGCTGCCCTACGCGGACCAGGCGTTGATCATGGAGAAGGGCACGCTCACCTTCGACGGCACCGGCGCGGAGCTCGAGCGCACCGGTGAGCTGCGGAAGACGTACCTCGGCGAAGAGTCCGCATAGCGCTCGGTCAGCCTTGGACGCCGGCGGCGACCCGCTCGATCCCGGCGGGGGTCGCGAACGCTGTAGCGGCTGACGTGAAGGCCATCCAGCCGAGCGCGGTGAAGAGAACCAAAGAGGTCAGCACCCCGGTGGCTCCCGGCACTACCCGAGCGGTCTGGCTCACGCCGAGGGAGACGAAACCCGCCGCCGCGCAGAAGGACATGATCGCGCCGGGGGTTGAGATGCGCGCCCGCAGCGAGTCGTAGTCACTGGGAGTCGGCGCCCGCACTGACCAGACCATGGCCAGTCCGGTGAGCCCTGCGGTCCGAGCCACAGCGAGGACGAGAGCAACACCGGTCTCTCCCAGGGGAGTGCCCAGCACCACCGCGCCTAGCAGCGTGACCGCCACCTGGGTGAGCAGCAAGGCGGCGAAGACGGCGCAGGCTTTGGCGATCAGCACCTCGCGGGCAGTGACCGGCCACGTGAGCAGGACCGATGCTCCGCCTCCGTCGAAGGCGAAGGCGTTGATGCCCAGGACCGTCGACGCGGCGAGACCGGCGATGCCGCCCATCGCCAGCACCGGCACCTCGACGAAGTCGACGCCGGGGAACCGGGTGAGGGTGGGTACGGCGAGGACTCCGGCGATCGCTACCTGCGCGCCGACCGCCCGGCCGACGGAGCGCAGGTTGGTGACCACGAGTGCTCGACGTACCGAGCCTTGAACCCACCACGTCTCCTCGCCCCAGGGGCGGGCGCCGACGCCGCCCCCGCCGGCCTCACGGTCGAGGGCGGCGCGGGCGAGGCGCGGTCCGGCCAGCAGGGCGATGGGCACGGGGATGGCGAGCGCCACTGCCCAGCCGACGGACTCGCCGTAGTGGCCGATACGGAGTGCGTCGACTGCATGGCTGACCCAGCCGCCTGGCAGCACGTCGCCGACATCGTCGACGCTAGGCAGCAGATAGGGCAGCGCGGCGAGGCCACCGACGACGCAGCCGGTGAGCAGCAGGGCGGAGACCGCCGTACGACGACGCCCGGCGAGACTCAGGAACGACAGCCAGGCCACCATCTGCCCCGTCGCCGAACAACCCGCGACGAAGACGACGGCGAGAAGGAGGCCGAGGACTCCTGCCTCGGCTGCCGCGAAGCCCAGGACGAGGGGCAGCACCACGAGGTAGGGCACGTCGGTGAGTGCGGTCACCCACGTGCCGCCGAAGACCGCGCGCGCGCTGACCGGGTAAGGCGCAAGCCGATGGGCGGCCACCATCTCGCCGCCACCTCCGCCGAGCAGCGGCACGACCGCCCACAGCGGCCAGGCCGCGCCGGCCGCGACCGCGAGGCCGATGTCGGCCGAGATCTGGTTGCTCCGGTCGGCTTGCACGCAGCCGATCGCGATGAGGACGAGCCAGCACAACGCGCCGGCCCCGATGAGAACGAGCCGGGCCGGGTCACGGGTCTCGCCGAGCCACTCGCGACTCTTCAGCCAGAGCAGTGCACGGACGCCCTGTGGCGGGCCGGACGATGCGGCCAGCTCAGTCATCCGGCGGCGCCGAGCGGAGTGCCCGCTTCGGCCATGATCGCGAGGTAGGCGTCTTCGAGGGGGCCGGGCTGGCCGGCCTGGCGGCGCAGCGCGTTGGCGTCCCCCTCGGCGATCGCCGTACCCGCGCGAATGACGATCATCCGGTCGCTGACCCGCTCGGACGCTTCGAGCAGATGAGTCGAGCAGAGCACTCCGGCGCCGCCGGCGACCGCGTCGGCGATGATCTCGCGGACCGCCACCGCACCGGCGGGGTCGACGCCGTCAAAGGGTTCGTCGAGCAGGAGCAGCCGTGGCCGAGGGAGTGCGGCGATCGCGAGCGAGAGCTTGCGGGACATGCCGTGGGAGTAGGTCGACGTACGCCGGCCGGCCGCGTCTCCCAGACCGAGGGAGCCGACCAGCTCGTGTGCTCGGGGCAGCCACGCTGCGGTCAGGGCATGCAGGCGGGCGGCCAGCTCGAGGTGCTCCCACCCGGTGAGCCGCGGGAAGAGCCCGCCGACGTCGGGAACGTACCCGAGCAGGCGCCGGGCCCCGACCGGGTCGACGCCGAGGTCGATCCCGGCCAGGTGGACCTGGCCGCTGCTCGGGCGGGCGACGCCCGCGCAGATCTTCATCGTGGTCGACTTGCCGGCGCCGTTGGGACCGAGCAGGCCGACGACCTCGCCGGGCTTGACGCGCAGGTCGAGTCCCCGCAGGGCCTGATGGCCCCGGTAGTCCTTGGTCAGCCCGATTGCCGACAGAGCGAGCGGAGCAGTCACCGGGCAGCCTCCATCACGGGTGCGGCGCATGGCACCCCTCGACAAGGCTTCGGCCGACGGGGGCTAGTGGTTGAGCGCAGGCCCTCGCGGCGGTGAGACGGGACTCGTCGGGCTACCTGAGGGAGACGTTGCTGGGCTCGGGCTGGCAGACTCGGCAGGCCTGCAGGAGGCGGGAGCGGGCCTCCTCAGGGGTGAGGTAGTCCACTTCTTCCCGTCCGTCGACCAGTCGGCAGCCCGGCGTGTGGTACGACGCCGACCCGGCCACCACCAGTCCGGCTAGATCCTGCGGCGTGGGTGCGACGCGGCCGCCGCCCAGCCCGCCACCGATGCCGCCACCCTTGGCGATCACCGAGATCAGCTCGTCGAGCTTGGCCTCGAGGCGCATCCGCTCCTCGCGGTAGGCCTGAGTGACGAACAACGCCGCGCCGATGGTGATGAACGCGATGCCGACCAGCCCGCCGGAGATCAGATAAGGGAACTGCGCTGCGATGCGCGCGTCCGACGACGCGCCGTTGTAGCCGAAGGCGATGGCGATGAAGCCGACCGCCATCAAGATGACGGCGAGTCGGCCGCCGAACTTGCCGAAGCCGCTACGCATCCGGGACTGCAGGTTGCTGGCGTCCATGTCTGGTGTCCTTCGGTCTGTCGCAGGGAGGTGCTCGCCAGTATGCCGTTGTATCGCGCGCGCGCCCACCACTTCGGCCTCAGCGCGACCGGCGTCCCCGGCGGGATCGGAGGTAGTCGCTGACGACGTAGTCACCGAGCCGGTCCGGCGCGGGCGCGAGCACCCGGCCCCCATTGAGCCGGGCCAGAGCGGTGACGAAATCGACGAGGCGCGGCTCGTCGTCCAGCATGAAGACGTTGATGGTCGCCCCGCGTCGAGTCAACTTGAGCACCTCGGCCATCGTGAGGTCGACCGTCTCGGGTAACGGCGGCCAGTGGAAGAGCGGGCGGCCGTCCGGCTCCAGGTGCGCGGTCGGCTCGCCGTCGGTGACCACGAGGACGACCTGCTCGGCATCCGGCCGCTTCGCCAAGTGTCGCCCGGCGATCATCAGCGCGTGCTGAAGGTTGGTGCCCTGCACCATGTCCCAGGACAGGCCGGCGAGGTCGGTCGGCCGCAGCTCCCGGGCGTAGTCGCTGAAGCCGATGATCGAGATGGAGTCCTGCGGGTACTTCGTCGTGATGAGCGAGTGCAACGCCAACGCCGTTGACTTCGCGATGCCCCAGGTCCCCCGCAGGGCCATCGAGTAGGAGAGGTCGACGAGAAGGCACACGGTGGCCGACGTACGACGCTCTGTCTCGATCACTTCGAAGTCGGTGACGTCTAGAGCCACTCGGCCCGCGCCGGGGGGGCGGCGCAGCACGGCGTTGCGGACGGTGCGTACGACGTCGAGCGGCTGCTCGTCGCCGTATCGCCACTCCCGTGAGCTGCCGGTCAGCTCGCCAGCGGCCCCGGCGTCGGCGACGTCGTGAGCACCTCTGCCACTCGCGTCGAGCCGGGAGAAGACTCGGGCGAGCGCGGTCGCGCCGATCCGGCGTACCGCCTTCGGCGTCAGTTCGAGCTCGCCGCCTGCGCGTTTCAGGTAACCCTGCTCAGCCAGTGCGCGTTCGAGCTGTTGGAGCGCGCGCACGTCGTCGACTGCATTGCGGCCGAGCGCTCGCTCGACCGCGTCGAGGTCTACGTCGTCGAGCGTCGCACCCGCGTAGTCCTGGTGCAGCGCCCCCTCGACGGCGTCGAGGTCGGCCAGCTCCTCGAGCGCGCTCGTCGCGTCGCCCAGGCCGAGCTGCTGGTCCCCGTCCATGCGTTCGACGCTGCGCCAGTCGAGGTCGGGGCGGCGTTGCTCGAGCGCACGCCGTAGCCGGTCCATCTCGCTCTGCAGGTCGGCGTCGCCGAGCACCTGCGACATCAGGTTGGCGAGTTCCGCGCGCTGCTGTTGCGACAGGCTCGCCATCAACCGTTGCGATGCAGCGGCGCGCCGGGCAAGAGAGTCGACGAGGTCTTCGAGCGTCTTCGGCGAGTCGGGGAACATGTCGCCGTAGTCCGCCATGAACTGCTCGAATGCCGCCGAGGTGTCGTGGCCCTGTGCGTCCGCATCAAGCATCGCGTTGAGGGCGGCGAGCATGTCCTTGACTCGCGCCATCTCGGCCGGGTCGGCGCCGGCGAGCGACTCCTTCATGCCGCGGAACTGGCTGTCGAGCACCTCGCGCCGCAGCAGGTCGCGGATCTCGTCGTAGGTTGCCCGCGCCTCGTCAGAGGTCCAGGCGTAGTCGGTGAGCTGGCGCACTGCCCGCGCGGTGTCGTCCGGCAGTGTGTCGAGCTCTTGCTCGGCCAGCCGCGCGCGGTCGCTCGGCTCCGGGAACAGCGCCGCCCGCTCCTGCTCCAGCGCTTTCTCGAGCAGCTCGCGTACCTGCTCCAACGTGCCGTCGAGACGTCCGCGCTCGCGCACTTCGCGCCGCCGTGCCCGGGCCTCGCGCAGCAGCGCGTCGAGACCCCGGCGGTCCCGCTGGCCCCGCCGGAGCAGCGCCTGCAGGGCCTCTCGTGGGCTGCTGCCGTCGAGCACACCGTCGCCGATCTCCTCGACCGCAGCGGTCAAGTCGTACGGCGGCTCCAGTGGGTCGGGACCCCCCGCCCACGGCCCGTACCGGACACTCACGGCCGCCGCCCTCCGTCATCCCGCCGCCGCCCTCCGTCGCCCGGCCGCTGCCCTCCGCCGCGACCAGCCAGCCACACAACCGGCATGCTCGGCGCCGCCGGCAGCACCTTGCCGTGCTCAGCCGAGTTCGCGTCCGCTCCAGTTGTGTGGCTGAGTGATCGCTGTGGGGTGTTCACGGCGCGCGCCAGACAAGCACCAGGCTCAGCCGCCGTAGACGGAACGGCCTGGCAGCTCGTCCTTGGCCAGCTTCTTGGCCAGGTGCAGGCCTTCCAGGGCGAGCTCGAGTACGGCGGCGGCCTGGCCGGTCGTCTCGTCGCCGTCACTCACGCCGGCCCGAGCGAGCAGCGCCGCGAGGCCTGGGACGGGACCGATCCGACGGAGCAGCTCGTCCGCGCCGACGAGCTCGCCGGTCTCGACCGTGCCTCCGTCGTCGAACTTCGCCACGAGCCCGCTGAGGTCAGCGCCGGCCAACCTCGCCCGGAAGGTCTCGCTCACTGCGCGGCGCAGCAGGTGCACGAGGATCTCGACCTCGCGCCCTTCTTCGAGCTGGTCGAACTCCACCTTCCCCCGCGAGGACGCGACCACCGCTGGCAGGTCGACCACTCGCGCCACCGGAGTGCCCTCTCCGGTCAGTGCCGACCGGCGTACGGCGGAGGCCACGGCGGTCTCCGTCGCCGCGATCGCGAAGCGTGCAGACACTCCCGACCGGGCGTCGACCTGCGGTGCCTCTCGGACCAGCCGAGTGAAGCGCGCGATGCACTCGAGCACGTGGTCCGGCACGATCGCGTCGGCGGGCAGAACCGCCTCCTGCCGAATCATCGTCAGCTCGTCCTCGAGCCGAAGCGGGTAGTGGGTGCGCACCTCCGCGCCGAAGCGGTCCTTGAGCGGCGTGATGATCCGCCCCCGGTTGGTGTAGTCCTCGGGGTTGGCCGACGCGACGAGCAGCAGGTCGAGCGGCAGTCGCAGCGCGTAGCCTCGAACCTGGATGTCGCGTTCTTCGAGCACGTTGAGCAGCGCGACCTGGATGCGCTCGGCGAGGTCCGGCAGCTCGTTGACGCTGAAGATCCCGCGGTGCGTCCGGGGGACCAGCCCGAAGTGGATCGTCTCCGGATCGCCCAGGGTGCGCCCCTCGGCCACCTTGATCGGATCGACGTCACCGACGAGGTCACCGACGCTGGTGTCGGGGGTCGCGAGCTTCTCGCCGTACCGCTGCGACCGGTGCCGCCATGACACGGGAAGATCGTCGCCCACCGACGCGGCGAGCGCCAGGCACCGCGCGCACACCGGGTCGTACGGGTCGTCGTTGATCTCGCAGCCGGTGACGACGGGGATCCACTCGTCGAGCAGCCCGACGAGCGTGCGGATCAAGCGGGTCTTGCCCTGGCCGCGTTCGCCCAGCAGCACGACGTCGTGGCCAGCCAGCAGGGCCCGCTCGAGCTGCGGGACGACGGTGTCGTCGAAGCCGACGATCCCGGGGAATGTGGTGTGTCCGGCCCGGAGGCGGGAGAGCAGGTTTCGTCGAATCTCGGCCTTGACCGGCTCGGTCGTCACGCCGCTCGCGCGAAGCGCCCCGAGCGTGGTCGCCGCCGGTGCGGGAGTGTGCTGGCTCATGGTCTGACGTTACTCTGCTGCACATGTCCCGATTCGGCGATGGAATGTCCACGGACGCCGATCTGGTCACCGCTGCCGAGCACGCGGCCCGCGAGGCAATGGCCCCGTTGGGCACGCAGCGCCCGGACCTCGTCATGACGTTCGTTCACACCGACGACCTGGAGCTGGTCGATGCGGTCGGCACCCGGGTCGCCGACATCACCGGCGCTCGCCACGTCGTGGGATGCACAGCGCATGGTGTTATCGGAGGGTCCCGGGCGGTCGAGCAGAGCACGGCGGTCAGCGTCTGGGCCGCGGTGCTACCCGGGGTCACCCTGCGTACCTTCCACCTGGAGGTCATCCGCACCGGCGAGAGCCTCGCGGTGGTCGGCATGCCGGATCATCTCGCTGAGGACAAGATCTGCATCCTCCTGGCTGACCCGTACACGTTTCCCGCGGACGGCTTCGTCGAGCAGGCCAACGACACCCTGCCCGATCTGCCGCTGGTGGGTGGCCTGGCGGGCGGCGGCCGCGGACCGGGCTCCACCCGGCTCTTGATCGACGACCGCGTAGTCGACAGAGGTGCGGTGGGGGTGATGCTCGCCGGTCCGGTCCGGCTGCGCACGATCGTCAGCCAGGGCTGCCGGCCGATCGGACCGCCGATGGTGGTGACCGCCGCCGAGGGCAATGCGCTGCTCGAGCTCGCCGGCGTACCTGCTCTTATCAAGCTCGAGCAGGTCCTCGCTGCGCTCAGCCCGGAGGAGCAGGCCCTGGCCAGTCGTGGGCTGCACATCGGGGTGGTCATGAACGAGTACGCCGAGCAGCACGAGCGCGGGGACTTCCTGGTCCGCGGGGTGCTCGGTGGCGAGCGCGAGCGGCAAGCGGTGCTCGTCGGCGACTTGGTCGAGGTCGGCCGCACCGTGCGCTTCCAGGTGCGCGACGCCGACGCTGCGGATGAGGACCTGCATGCCCTGCTCAGCGCTGCGCGCGCCGAACCGTCGATGCAACTTGTCGATGGCGCCCTGCTCTTCACCTGCACCGGCCGGGGGGAGCACCTCTTCCTCCATGCAGACCACGATGTCCAGGCCCTTCGCCAGCACTTCGAGCAGGTGCCGGTCGCCGGCTTCTTCGCCAACGGCGAGATCGGCCCGATCGGCGGTCGCAACCACCTGCACGGCTTCACCGCGAGCATCGTGACCTTCGGACCGGATGTCGAGTGAGTGCGCCGGTCCTGGCGCTCGACATCGGCGGCACCAAGATCGCCGCGGCTCTCGTCGGTCCCCACGGCAAGGTGCATCGCCACACCCGGCGGCCCACCCCCGCCGGAGTTGATGCTGAGGAGCTTTACCGCGAGGTGACGGGGCTGCTCGACGACGTACGCCGAGGGGTCGACATCGCCGGCGTCGGCGTCGGCTGCGGCGGCCCCATGCGATGGCCTGCTGGTGAGGTGTCACCGCTGAACATTTCGGCCTGGGTCGGTTTCCCACTGCGCGAGCGGCTCGCCGAGCGATATCCAGAAAGGCCCGTGCGCGTGCACAACGACGCGGTGTGCGTCGCGGTCGGCGAGCACTGGCGCGGCGCGGGTCGGGGAACATCCGACCTGATCGGGATGGTGGTGTCGACCGGGGTCGGCGGAGGTCTGGTGCTCGGCAACCGCCTGGTCGACGGCGCCACCGGCAACGCCGGTCACATCGGCCATGTCGTCGTGGAGCCGGATGGCCCCTCATGCGCCTGCGGCGGCCGCGGCTGTCTCGAGGCGGTGGCCCGTGGGCCAGCCGTGGTGGCCTGGGCGGTCGCCCATGGCTGGCGTACGCCGGGCGCGACTGCGCGCGAGGTCGCCGAGGACGCGCGCGCTGGCGACGTGGTGGCGGTGGCGGCGCTGGCCCGGGCCGGCACCGCGCTCGGCATCGGCATCGCCTCGGCGGTGCAGCTGTGCGACGTCGAGGCAGTGGTGGTCGGCGGCGGTCTGACGCAGGCCGGGCCGCTGCTCTTCGACCCGCTGCAGGCGGCGTACCGCCGCCACGCCGGGCTTGGCTTCGCTCGGACGACTCGTGTCATGCCGACGGCGCTCGGTCAGGAGTCCGGTCTGGTCGGCGCCGCCGCCCTCGTCCTCGCCGGCGAGCGTTACTGGTCTGCCCACTGAGCCGGGCGACGGGTGGCCGGGCCGGCTAGGCGGTGCGGGCGATCGCTTCGGCGAGGAAACCGGCGATCTCCTCGGCCACCCGCTCGGGGCGGTCCTCCGGGAGCAGGTGGCCGGCGTCAGGCACCGGCACCCAACACGCGCCGGGGATCTCAGCGGCCAGCCGTCGGCCGTACGCCGGGCCGTGCCATACGTCCTCGTCGCCCCACAGCACCAACGTCGGTGGCGGCTCGACCGTCATGAGCCGCAGGGTCGCTTCGATCGTCGGTGGGTCCAGCGCCCGGACCAGCGAGAGCATTCCGCGAGAGCCGTCACGGGTCAGCAGGGTTGCCGCATAGCGGTCGAGCACAGCGCCGTCGATCTCACCTGACGCCAGCCCACGACCGAGCTGTCGCTCGAGGTAGTGGCGACCGAGGCCGGGGACGAGCCGCAGCAGTGCGGTCTGTGCCTCCCCGAGCACCGGGGCGATCAGAGCGCTGATCGCGGCCACCGGCCACACGTCAGCGTGCAGCGGCGCGTCGACGAGGACGAGTGCGGCGACCCGGTCGGGCGCGAGCGCCGTCAGGTGCACCGCAGCGGCGCCCCCGAGGTCATGCCCGACCAACGCGACCCGCTCGAGCTCGAGGTCGTCGAGCAGGGACAGGAGCAGCCCGGCCTGGCTGGCCATGTCGTATCGACCGCGGGCCGGCCGCTCGGAGGATCCGAGGCCGAGTAAGTCGACGGCGTACGTGCGGTGGGTGTGCTCGAGGTCGCGTTGAACGTCGCGCCAGAGGTAGGAGGTCGTCGGGATGCCGTGCAGGAAGAGCACCGGCAGGCCGGGCCCCGCGCCGTGGTGGACGACGTGCAGGCGTACGCCGTCGATCAGGTGGTCTGCCCCGGGCAGGGGGTGCACGTCGCGCATCGTCAGGCCCCTCTCGCGTGGCTGCGGGTGGTGACCGTACCGCCGGTGCGAGGATGCCCGCATGAGCACCGGAACGATCGACCCAAACCTGGTGTCGATCGAGGAGATCCGCGCCGCCAGCGAGCTGTTGCGCGATGTGGCCGTCGTGACTCCAGTCGAAGGTTCCCGGCCGCTGTCGCGCAAGGTCGGCGGCGAGGTGCTGCTCAAGTGCGAAAACCTGCAGCGCACCGGCTCGTTCAAGATCCGCGGGGCGTACGTCCGGATCGCCCGGCTCACCGATGAGCAGCGGGAGTGTGGCGTGGTGGCGGCGAGTGCGGGCAACCACGCCCAGGGCGTCGCACTGGCTGCGTCGCTCACCGGCGCCAAGTCGATGATCTTCATGCCGACCGGCGCCCCGTTGCCCAAGATCGAGGCGACCAAGGCCTACGGCGCGCAGATCGAGCTGACTGGCCTGACCGTGGACGATGCTCTCGTCGTGGCGCAGGCCTACGCCGATTCCCACGGCGCGATCTTGATCCACCCCTTCGACCACCGCGACGTCATCGCCGGACAGGGCACGGTCGGCCTGGAGATCGCTGCGCAGGTCCCGCAGGCGCGGACGATTGTCGTCTGCACCGGTGGCGGCGGTCTCGTCTCGGGCGTCGCCGCCGCCGTGAAGGCCCTGATGCCCAACGTCCGAGTGGTGGCCGTGCAGGCGGAAACGGCCGCGGCGTTTCCGCCATCGCTCGCGGCCGGCCGACCCGTCGCGCTGGAGAGCATGGCGACGATCGCCGACGGCATCGCTGTCGCGCGGCCCGGTGACCTCACCCTGGCCCACGTCGCTGCACTCGTCGACGACGTCGTCACTGTGTCCGAGGAGGCGCTGTCCCGAGCGCTGCTGCTGTGTCTGGAACGGGCCAAGCTCGTGGTCGAGCCGGCCGGCGCGGCCGCGGTCGCGGCGATCAACGAGTCGCCGTCGTCGTTCGAGCCGCCGGTCGTCGCCGTCCTCAGCGGCGGCAACATGGACCCGGTGCTGCTGATGAGGGTGATTCGGCACGGCATGATCGCCGCCGGGCGCTACCTGTCGTTTCGGCTGCGGATCCCGGACCGCCCTGGCGAGCTGGCCCGGCTGCTGGGCCTGCTGGCGGAGGCAGGGGCCAATGTCCTTGACGTCGAGCACCAGCGCACCGGCCCCAAGCTGCACCTCGACGAGGTCGAGGTCGCCCTCCAGCTCGAGACCCGCGGCCCGGACCACTGCGACGAGGTGCTGGCCTGGCTCCGGCGTACCGGCTACCCCCTCCACTTCGGCTGACCCCTCCCTCCCCCCCTCGACTTCACCCACTAAAACCACCGGTTCGGCCCCATGCCGGCCCGTTTCGGGTGGTTTTAGTGGGTGAAGTCGAGATTGCCGGCGAGTTCGCGCGGGGCAGGAGACGGGCGTCAAACGGCGAAAGGGGACGTAATGCCCGCATCTGTAGGAGGCCCCACCGTGCGTCGTACCGTCCTGACCCTTGCTGTCGCCACGCTTACTGTCGGTCTCCTCGCTGGCCCGGCGCTCGCGACACCGGTCTGCACCGACGGCTACAAGGGCGGAGCGCCGTTGGCTGCCTGCGGCAACCGGATCTTCCCCGAGGCAGCCAACTCCCAGGCCTACATCCAGTACTCCGCCAACCCGGCCGGTTTCCGCGAGTTTCAGCACGGCGTGGAGTTCCTGGCGCAGAAGTACCCCCGCTGGGTCTCCGTGTTCTCCCTGTCCAGCAAGTACGGCGAGCTGGCTAAGAGCGTCGGGGCTGACGGCATCCGCCCCGGCGAGCAGGGCGACACGGGAGACGGCCGCGACATCTTCGTGATCAAGTTGACCGACCACCAGAAGCCGGACGCCGGCAAGGAGACGCTCTTCTTCTCATTGTCGGTGCACGGCAACGAGCGGGGTGGGTTCGAGGGCGGCATGCGCGCGGCAGAGGATCTCGCGATGGCCGCGGAGAACGGTGGCACCATCGTCGACGGCGTCGACAACTACGCATCCGGCACGGGCGCGACCCCGCAGTTCCACGAGTACGAGGTGGCAGACGTTCTGGCTAAGGAGGTCGTCTACCTCTCCACCTTCAACCCGGACGGCTGGGCGGTTGGCGACATTGTCGGCGGGCGCCCGTTGCCGTTCGCTCGCGCCAACGGGGCCGGTACCGACCTCAACCGGCAGATGCCCGGTAAGGGCAGTGTCAACATCAGCCGCGACCCGATGACCGAGCCGGAAGCGGTCTTCGGCGTCAAGGCGATGCGCGCAGCCGCCGACGCCGGCATCGGCAAGCTGCTGGCCTACGGCGCCGACATCCACGGCGAGCTGGCGAGTCGGGCCTACGTGGACATCATGTATCCGGCCGGCCAGTTCGACTCGGTGAAACACCGTCAGCTGATGGCTATCGCCGAACGCACCAAGTCGGTCATCGACGAGACGCTCTACGGCGGCATCCAGAACGAGATCGAGGAGGCCACCGGCGGCAATGACCGCGAAGGCGTCGAGGAGATCGTCCCGGTGCCGGGCAACACGATCCCGACCATGCCGGCCCACTGGGCGACCGTGTGGGACACGCTGGGCTACACCGACACCGGGTTCATCGGCGACTACCTGGCGACCGACCTCGCCGTCACCGGCATGGACTACGAGATCTTCCTCAACCACACCGTGCCGGACAAGACCTGGAACGTCTACCTGCAGGAGAACCACATCAACGCCTCGCGGGCGATCATCAAGACCGCGATGGCCTACGCGCTGACCCAGGCGCAGGACTTCAACACCAAGAACGTCGTCCTCGACACCGGTGGTCAGGCGGGCTATGTCCTCAACCCGGACCGGGTCACTGACAAGGACAAGAACGGCCCGGGCTCGGGCTTCAGTGCGGAGAGCGCCAACGGCACGAAGATCAAGCAGGTGCCCTACGACGTCAGCAACATGGACTTCTTCACCGAGACCAGCAAGTACATGCCCAAGCCGTTCGCGCCGCTCTCCTCGGCCGACATCGCCAATGACCCGAAGATCCTGGACCAGCTCGACACCCTGGTGCTCGCCGATGTGAAGATCCCGCGTGACGCCCAGAACCGTCCCGTGAACTCGGCGAAGTACTACGCCAACCTCAAGAGCTGGGTCGAGCGCGGCGGCAACCTGGTGCTGACCGACCGGGCGGTGCATGTCGCCGGCGACCTCGGCGTGCTGCCGGCTGACGCCATCACCGACACCACCGTCTACCAGCCCAACGCAACGAGCATCGACTTCGAGCACCCCATCGCCCGCGGCCTCCGCGGAAACGCCAAGCAGCTGGTCGAGGCGCCCATCCTGGGTTACGGCATCGGCACCGACGCGTCGCCGATGACTGTCGTCAACACCGCCGCGCTGACCGATGCCGGCGGTGCGGTGGTGGGCCACATCGAGAAGGGGACTGGCGAGGACACCAGCGTCGCCTCGCTGGGCGAGCTGACGCTGGGCAAGGGCCTCATCCGGTTGATCGGTGGCGCGCTGCCCATGCCGAGCGAGGAGCTCGACCACCGCTACGGCCTGCGCAGCTACGGCCTGACGTACAGCGGTCTGTTCATCATGGAGAACGTGATCCGGTACGACGCAGCCGGTCTCGGCGCGGCAGCGCCCCGGGGCTTCAAGCCGGTCCGGCCGGCCCCCGCCCCGCGGCCCGCTTCGGTGCGCCCGGGGCCCCTTCCGGCGACCGGTGCGGGCTGGGAGATGGCCCTGGTCGGCGGCGCCTTCCTGGTGCTCGCGATGCGGCTGCGTCGCCGTCGGGCACTGGGTCGCATCGCGTAACGTGGGGACATGACCGAGTCCACACTCGAGGCGTCGCCGGCATCTCCGGCGGCGCCTCGCCGGCGTCGCGAACTGCCCACGTTGGAGCTGCTCGCGTTCACGCTCGTGATGGCGGGGGTGCTGCAGCCGAGACTGGTCGGCCTATTCGACTCGCCGGCGCTGCAGACCTGGACGACGATCTTCGTGTCGATCTCGATCCAGGCGTTGCCCTTCCTGGTTCTCGGAGTGACGATCAGCGGGCTGATCGCGGCGTTTGTGCCCCCGTCGTTTTTCGCCAGGGTGCTGCCCGACCGTCCCATCTTCGCCGTACCTGCAGCCGGCCTGGCGGGTGTCGTCCTACCCGGCTGTGAATGCGGCTCGGTGCCGATCGCCGGACGTCTGGTCGCTCGTGGCGTCGCCCCGGCCGCCGCGTTCGCCTTCCTCCTCTCGGCGCCCGCGATCAACCCGGTCGTGCTGGTTGCGACCGCGGTGGCCTTCCCAGGGCGCCCCGAGGTCGTGGTGGCGAGGTTCGTCGCGTCCCTGATCACCGCCGTCGTCGTCGGCTGGCTTTGGATGGCGTTCGGCAAGGCCCCGTGGATCACCAAGCGTGCGGCTGAGGCCGATCCGGACGCGTCGCGCTGGGAGGTCTTCCGGGCCTCCGCCGGACATGACTTCCTGCACGCCGGCGGCTACCTCGTCGTGGGCGGGATCACCGCGGCCACCCTGAACGTCACCGTTCCTGAGTCCGTGCTCGACTCTCTCGCCGGCAATGGCGTGGTCGCAGTCATCACGCTGTCGGTGCTTGCGGTGATGCTGGCGATCTGCTCGGAAGCCGACGCCTTCGTGGCCGCCAGCCTCAGCAACTTCTCGTTGACTGCGAGGCTCGCCTTCATGACCGTCGGGCCGATGGTTGACGTCAAGCTCATCGCCCTGCAGGTCGGCACGTTCGGCAGATCGTTCGCTCTCCGTTTCGCGCCGGTGACTTTCGTCGTCGCGGTTCTCACCAGTGTTGTCATCGGAAGTTGGCTGTTGTGAAGAGGTCCTTATGAGCAAGGAAACGCAGAACGCGATCATGGTGCTGGTAGGTGTTGCCGCACTGCGGCTCGGCCTCACTGACGCCCACCTGCGCTACGTGAAGCCGGCTCTCGGACCCTGGCTCGTCGTCGCAGGAGGGCTGCTCGTGCTCCTTGGCGGCTATGCCCTCGTCCAAGGGACGCGTCGCGCGACAGGGGAGGGCGCCATCGACCTGCACGACGGCGACGGACTCGCGCACGACCACCACGGGCCGTCGATCGCCTGGTTGCTGACGCTGCCCGTGCTCGCGATCTTCCTCATCGCCCCGGCGCCGCTCGGTTCCTACGCCGCGCAGCGCAACAGCACCCGGCTCGAGGCGCCCCGAGCGAAGTTCCCCCGGCTGCCCGATGAGGTGCGTGGCGCGGTGCCGCTCACCCTGCGGGAGTTCAACCTGCGCACGTTCTTCGATGACGACAAGTCGCTCGAGGGCAAGACCGTGCGGCTCACTGGCTTCGCCACGCCGCACGGCACCAACGAGGTCTTTCTCACTCGGTTCATCCTCAGCTGCTGCGCCGCTGACGGGCGACCGATCAAGGTGGCGATGAAGGGCCTTACTGGACCTCGCCCGAGCGCCGACCAGTGGCTCGAGGTCGAGGGCACCTGGGAGGAGCCCGCTGCAGCCGCCAAGGAGAAGGCGCTGATCGGTGAGGCCGCAGTCCTCGTCGTCTCCTCTATGAAGCCGGTCACCGCGCCGTCCCAGACCTACGAGTAGTCCCACGGGGGATGCCATGTCGATTCACACCCGCACTCGCGCTGCGCTGCTGTCTGCGGCGGTGGCTGCGACCGCCATCGTGCCGTTCGCGGCATCGTCGTACGCCGGCCCGGTGAAGTGCGCTGAGGGAGATGTCTCACCGGACGGCCGGGTGTTCCCCGAGCCACTCGTCAGCAACACTTTCGTTGCCTTCGACGAGTTCGAGTGCGCGATCCGACACCTCGAGTCGAAGTTCCCGGACCGCATCCAGGTGACGTCGATCGGCAAGAGCCAGGGCGGTAGCGAGATCTACGACATCGTCCTGACCAACGAGAAGGTGACGACGCCGAAGCAGAAGCTGCTCATCGTCAACTCCATCCACGGCAATGAGCCCGGTGGCCGCGAGGGCGGCATGAGGGTGATCGAAGACTGGGTCGACCCGCGCTTCGATGGCGAGGCCGACTGGGTCGTCGACGGACTGAACAACTTCGTCGTACACAACATCTTCCCCAACCCTGACGGCTGGGTCGCTGGCGATATCGCCTCCGACGAGCAGGGTGCGGGTGTGCTTGCGGCCCGGGGTAATGACAACGGGCGCGACCTCAACCGGCAGTTCCCGGTCACCGGCTACATCTACGAGCCCAACGGCACGCTGCAGGAGGCGGAGAGCAAAGCTGTGATGGCGAAACTCTTCGACAAGAAGGGCTGGTATCTGGGCACCGACAACCACGGCCAGGGTCCGGACACGTACGGCGCTGCCGGCCTGCAGATCGTCGGCCAGTTCGACTTCCAGAAGTCGGAGACGCTCGCGCGTTACGCCGACGCGATCAGCGATGCCTTCGCCGAGAACAACGTGCTGTCGTCGTTGGAGACGCTGAACAACGCCACCGGGCAGGACCTCGGTGCCTACCACTGGGGCACCCTCTACGACATGCTCGGCTACTCCGCGTCGGGCTCGATGATCGACTACTACAACACCGCCGACGGCCTCGACGGCACCGGCTACGCGACCGAGCTGACGGCCGGCAACGAGGTCAACCTCGCCGCCTGGCCGCGACCGCTCGCCCAGCTCTGGGTCGACCTGATCCGCGCCATCAACGACACGATGCTCAAGCAAGCGCTGATCAAGCAGCGCTACGCCTTCCCGGTCGGCGGCTCGGTGGGCTACGTCTTCGACCCAGAGATCATCCGAGACGACGACGCCAACAAGGCAGGACCGGAGGACACGGGCCCGCTGCAGAAGCCGTATGCGGTCACCCGGATGAAGTTCTTCACCGACCTCAACCGGTACGCCGACCGTTCGCTCACGTCGGTCCGAGTGGGCGACATCGTGGCGAGCGGCGGCCGGACCCTCGACCGGTTCGACTCGCTCGTCCTCGCCGACGACGCGATGCCCGAGGCGGCCAACGCGGACGCCTACTTCGCGGCCATCAAGGCGTGGGTCGAACGTGGCGGCAACCTGGTCGTCACCGACGCTGCAGCGCCGGCGATGCAGTCCATCGGCCTGCTGCCCAACGACGAGGATGTCGTCCGGATGGATGGCCAGTACGTCGGCTCGGTCGAGTTCGCCACTCGCGACCACCCGCTCGCGAAGGGGCTGCGCGGCGTCGCGCGACAGACCTACGACTCGGTCCCGATCGGATTCGCATTTCCACCGGCCGGCTCGAACTGCCCCAACTGGTCGGTATCCACGGCTGCCTGGGAGGCCGTCGGTGGGGAGGTCGTCGGCCACCTCGCCACCGGTGCGGCGACGCCGCCAGACGCCACGCGCACGACGTACGGCCAGGCCAAGATGGGCGACGGGATGGTGCGTTTCATCGGTGCGCTGCTGCCGCAGCCGACCGAGGCCTTCCTACATCCCTACGGCCTGCAGAACTACGCGGTCACCTATACCGGCTACACCCTGCTCCAGAACTCCCTCGACTACGACGCCCCGGGTCTCGGCGGTGCGGCTGCTGCTCCCCGTCCGGCGCCCGCGCCCGCCCCGGCGCCCGCGCCTGCACCGAGGCCGGCTCCGCTTCCTGCCACCGGCGCCCCGCTGCTGCCCGTCGTCCTGGCCCTGCTGCTCACCGGGATCGCGACCGCCGCCGCCGTACGCCGCCGCGCCGCCTAGCGCGAACCCCCGAGAGCCGCGTTACCCCGCCGACCGTCCGGCGTTTCCCCGGCCGACCCCCGAGAGCCGCGTTACCCCGCCGACCGTCCGGCGTTTCCCGCGGGCTAACTCCAACCGGTCGGGTTTTCCTTGCGGGAATCGCCGGACGGTTGAGGCCGGGGCAACAGACAGTGGGGGCCGGTGCGAAGGGGAGCGGGGTGGGCGGGCGTGGACGTTAGAGGTTGCCGCGCAGCGCCTGCTCGCGTTCGATGGCCTCGAACAACGCCTTGAAGTTGCCCTTACCGAAGCCCTGCGACCCGTGCCGCTCGATCAGCTCGAAGAAGACAGTCGGCCGGTCCTGCACTGGCTTGGTGAAGATCTGCAGCAGATAGCCCTCGTCATCACGGTCGACCAGGATCCGGTGTCGGCGCAGGTCGTCCATGGGAACTCGGACGTCACCAACCCGGTCCCGCAACGTGTCGTCGTAGTACGAGTCCGGGGTCTCCAAGAACTGGACACCGCCGGCCTTCATCTGTTCGACCGAGCGCACGATGTCGTTGGTGGCGAGCGCAATGTGCTGTACGCCGGGGCCGCCGTAGTACTCGAGGTACTCGTCGATCTGGCTCTTGCGCTTGCCGACCGCAGGCTCGTTGAGCGGGAACTTCACCCGGCGCGAGCCGTCAGCGACGACCTTCGACATCAGCGCGGAATACTCCGTCGCGATGTCGTCACCGACGAATTCGGCCATGTTGGTGAAGCCCATGACGCGGTTATAGAAGCCAACCCACTCGTTCATCTTCCCGAGCTCGACGTTGCCGACGACGTGGTCGACTGCCTGGAAATAGCGCTTCGCCGGTGGCTCGACGAGGGGCGTGCGCTCGATGAAGCCGGGCATGAATACCCCGTCGTACGCCGTCCGCTCGACCAAGGTGTGCCGGGTCTCGCCGTACGTCGCGATGGCGGCCGTCACGACTTTGCCGTGGTCGTCTTCGCGGATGTGCGGCTCGGCCAGCCCCGTCGCACCGCGGGCCACAGCGACCTCGTAGGCGCGCGCCGCGTCAGGCACCCGCAGTGCGATGTCGACGACCCCGTCGCCGTGCGCGGCGACGTGCGGGGCGAGTGGCCCGCCAGGCGCGAGATCCGTGGCGAGGACGAAGCGTGCGCCGCCGCTCTCAAGCACCCACTCGGCCTGCCCGGGGTGGCCGGTCTCCGGACCTCGGTACGCCGTCACGCGCATCCCGAACGCCGTCGAGTAGAAGTGCGCTGCCTGTCGGGCATTGCCGACGGCAAAGGCGATGTAGTCGATACCCTCGACCGGGAACTCGTCGTTCATCCGGCGTGCGCCAGCCCTCCGTCCGGGGATGCAGCTCAGCCGTGGTAGGGCTGCACCGACACGATGTTGACCTTCATCGTCGCGCCGCGCGGTGCGGTGTAGGACACCATCTCACCGGCTCGATGACCGAGCACGGCGGCGCCGAGCGGGGAGGACGGCGAGTAGATCTGGTAGCCCTCGACGCGGTCTTCCCGGGAGCCGAGGAGGAACGTCTCGCTCTCGTCGTCACCATCGAACTGGACCTCGACGAGAGCGCCAGCGGCTGCGATGTCACTCTGCGCCGGGGCCTCGCCGACCTTCGCGTCCTGCAGCAGCTGGGTCAGAGTGCGGATCCGGGCCTCGAGCTTGCCCTGTTCGTCCTTCGCGGCGTGATAGCCACCGTTCTCCTTGAGATCCCCCTCTTCCCGCGCCGCTGCGATGCGCGAGACGACGGTGTCGCGCACCGGCCCGCTGAGGTCGGCGAGTTCGGCCTGCAGGCGGTCGTAGGCCTCCTGGGTCAGCCACGTCGTGGAGCGTGTTGTCTCGGTCACGCAGTCATCTCCATCGCAAGCTCTGGTCTCCGGCGGCACCCCTGACGCTAGCACCGCTTCGCGTGCACCTCACCGGCCGCGGGTAATCTGACAGGTGGCCACAGCGGCGTCGTGCGCGGGTTCGAGCAGAGTCGGCACGAGAACGGTCACGCTGGTCGTGCGTCCACCGTCAGCTCGGGGACCCACCTCGACGCCGGTGAGCCGTCCCGCTGAGTTGCCCTCGGCGTCGAACGCCGCCACCTGGCACTCCACAGTCGTGCGCGAAGGCTTGTCGACCTCGAAGGTGACTCGCACCTGCTTCGGGTCGCCGATCTGGACCTGCTTCGTCCGCCAGGAGAGGTTGGAGCGCGGCGGGTCGTAGACGAAGACGACGTACAGCATGATCACCAGCAGGACCACGCCAGTGGCGTAGATGGTGAACTTCGCGGCGCGCATGGCACCTAGTATCGCGGCATGAAAAACATCGCGGCGGACGGCGGGCGCCTTCGGCTCATGGCGGTGCACGCGCACCCCGACGACGAGTCGAGCAAGGGCGCGGCCACGATGGCCCGCTATGCCCGGGAGGGCGTCGACGTCGTCGTCGTGACGTGCACCGGGGGTGAACTCGGCGACATCCTCAACCCCGCCATGGACCGGCCAGAGGTGCGGGCCGACCTGGCCGGCGTACGCCGGCAGGAGCTCGTGCAGGCCGTCAACATCCTCGGCGTGCGCCAGGTGGACCTCGGGTTCGCGGACTCCGGTCTGCCCGAGGCACCCGAGGGCGAACCGCTACCGCCGCTGCCGCCCGGCTGTTTCGCGCTCGAGGAGCTCGACGTTGCCGCCCGGTCACTGGTCGAGGTCATTCGCCGGGAACAGCCGCATGTGATCCTCACGTACGACGAGACCGGCGGCTATCCGCACCCGGACCACGTCATGTGTCACAAGGTGTCGGTCGAGGCCTTCGAGGCGGCGGGTGACCCCGATCGCTACCCCGGCACCGGTGAGCCGTGGACGCCGCTCAAGCTGTACTACATGCACGGCTGGCACAAGGAGAAGGTCGTCACCGTGCACGACGCACTGGTGAAGCGTGGCCTCGAGTCGCCGTACACCGACTGGCTGGACAGGTGGGAGGACAAACCGGAGGACGCCGACCGGATCACCACCCGGGTGCACTGCTCGGAGTTCTTCCCACTCCGCGACCAGGCGCTCATTGCGCACGCCACGCAGGTGGACCCGCAGGGCCGGTGGTTCATGGTCCCCGTCGCGATGCAGCAGGAGTGCTGGCCCACCGAGGACTACGAGCTGGCTCGCTCCCTGGTGGAGTCAGCCCTCCCGGAAGAAGACCTCTTCACAGGCATCCGCGCCGAGTCCTAAGCCCTACCTTCCACTTGGTTGCTCCCACGCCGGCCCGGACCGGCACCAGCCCCCAAGTGGCGGGCTGGGTGTGAATTTCAGTCAGCGTCGGTACGGCGGAGGCGCTTGGTCTCGCC
>JBKJUS010000189.1:0-23966 GCA_046590575.1 Mycobacteriales bacterium
TCGACCACCAGACCGTCGGTACCGGACCCTTCGTCAAGGACGGCGTGCTGCGTCCGGTTGGGGCGTACCCACGGGCGCAGTAGTAGACCGCCCGTGGGTACGCCCCAACCGGACGCAGCACGCCGTCCTTGACGAAGGGTCCGGTACCGACGGTCTGGTGGTCGAAGAGTGCGCCGGCGCCGCAACCCAGTGGCACCTCGGTCCACGTCTCTCCGTCGTTGTCGCTGTAGGCGCTGAGGCTGCACGCCAGGGTGAGATGGCTGACGATGTGCCGGCCGGTCACCACATCGGTCTCAATGATCGGGTCCAGCGTCGTGGTGTTGGCAACGCCCGGGGAGACGTCCGTCCAGGTCGACGTACCGCGCCCCCGCTTGTCGAAGTCGGTGACCCGCAACGTCTCCAAGAACGCCTGGAACATCACCGCACCCGTCTCAGGGTTGTAGCCGAGGGTGGGCTCTCCGGCGCTGGCGCCCTCCAGCGGCGGCGACTCGTAACTGGTGAAGCCCGGCGCCGACGACCGCCCGGCGGCCAGCACCGGCTGGAGAAGGGCGATCAGGGGTACGGCGACGATGACGGCGGCGAGTCTGCGCATGAGACCTGCTTCGACGCCGACCCCGGGCGCACCTTCCGGGCCGGTACGGTGCCGCGCATGGACTTCGCCGTACCCGACGAACTAGTGGCCCTGCGCGCGTCGTTCGGCGCCTTTCTCGAACGAGAGGTGCGCCCGGTGGAGGACCGGGTGAGAGAGGCCTTCTGGACCCCTGGCCGGGAGGCCGAGCTGACGGAGGCCGCCAAGACCGTCAAGGCGCGCTCGTGCCAGGAGGGCTTCTACGCTGCTCACCTACCGGAGGCGGTGGGTGGCTGGGGCCTGTCCACCCTCGGCATGAGCCTGCTCGTCGAGGACGCCGCCCGGTCTGGCATGCGGCTGGCAACCTATGCCGTCGGCCCGCCCAACCCCGAGGCGCCGACTCCGCTGCTGCTCGAGTTGCCGGAGCACCTGTGGCCGACGTACCTGCTGCCGCTGGTCCGCGGAGAGCAGTCGATGTGCTTCGCGCTGACCGAGCCGGAGGCTGGCTCGGACGCACAGGCCATCCGCACGTCGGCAGTGCGCGACGGTGCCCAGTGGGTCATCAACGGGATGAAGCACTACATCACCAATGGCGACAAGGCCGACTTCGCTGTGGTGTTTGCGGTCACCGACAAGGAGAAGCGGGCAGCCGGTGGCATCACCGCGTTCGTGGTGCCCCGCGACCAGTTCTCCGTCGGTGCGAAGCAGCAAACGATCTCCGACGCCCATCCGTCGGAGTTGCGCTTCGACGAAGCCAGGGTGCCGATCGACCACGTCATCGGCGAGGTGGGTCTCGGGTTCTTCGCGGCGATGCGCTTCCTCAATGCCGGCCGAGCCTTCATTGGCGCGCAGTGCCTCGGTCTTGCCGAGTGGTGCCTCGACTCAGCCGTCGCCCACACGACCGTGCGCACGGCCTTTGGCAAACCCCTGTCGAAGTTCCAGGGTGTGTCCTTCCCGCTGGCCGAGTCCAAGGTCGAGATCGAAGCGATGCGCTGGCTGACCTACCACCTGGCCTGGCAGTGCGACCAGGGCGAGACGCCCATGCTCGACGCGTCGATCGTCAAGCTCTACAACACCGAGCGGGCGTACGCCATCGCCGACCGCTGCCTGCAGGTGTTCGGCGGACAGGGCCTGCTCAAGGAGGGACCGATCGAGCAGGTGCTGCGCCACCTCCGGATGCTGCGGGTCGTGGAAGGCGCCAGCGAGGTGCAGAACGTCGTCATCGCCAAGGCGCTCGGACTGTGACGGCGTTTTCCCGGCCCGGCTGCCCGGCGTAACCTAGGCGGTCTGATCACCCGGACCGTCACCATTCAGCCGCAGGGGGGCGACCCAGAAGTGGCTTCGCAGTCTGATCGCATGGCCGAGTTCGGCACCAACGTCTGGTTGGTCGACGAGATCTACCAGCAGTTCCTCGCCGACCCCAAGTCTGTCGACCAGGTTTGGGTCGACTTCTTCGCCGACTACGACCCCACCGCATCGACCCCGACCGCATCGCCGGCGCCGGCAGTCGTCGCGGCCAAGCCAGCCGTCACTGCGCCGACCACACCGGGAACTCCGCTCAAGGGCGCCGCGGCCCGCACGGTTGCGAACATGGAGGCGAGCCTCGGCGTACCGACGGCCACCAGCGTCCGCGCGGCACCGGCCAAGCTGCTCGAGGACAACCGGACCGTCATCAACCGGCACCTGGCCCGCGGGCGAGGCGGCAAGGTCAGCTTCACCCACCTCATCGGCTTTGCGCTGGTTCAGGCGCTGCGCGAGATGCCGGAGATGAACCGGGGCTACGCCGACGTCGATGGCAAGCCGACCATGCTCACGCCGGAGCACATCAACCTCGGGTTGGCGATCGACCTGCAGAAGGACGACGGCAGCCGCACCCTGCTCGTCCCCTCGATCAAGGCAGCCGAGGGCATGGACTTCGTCGCCTTCTGGGCTGCCTACGAGGACGTCGTACGTCGAGCGCGCGGCAACAAGCTGACCGCCGACGACTTCGCCGGCACAACGATCACGCTGACCAATCCCGGCACGATCGGCACTGTCCACTCGGTGCCGCGGCTGATGCAGGGCCAGGGCGCGATCATCGGGGTCGGCGCCATGGAATACCCCGCGGAGTACGCCGGCTCGTCGTTGGAGACGCTCGCCCGGCTCGCTGTCAGCAAGACCATCACGCTGACCAGCACCTACGACCATCGCATCATCCAAGGCGCGCAGTCGGGTGACTTCCTGCGTCGGGTGCACCAGCTGCTCCTCGGCGAGGAAGGCTTCTACGAGCGGATCTTCCTGAGCCTGCGCATCCCGTACGAGCCGGTGCGCTGGATCCGCGACATCAGCGACACCGCGCAGGACGAGGTAGCCAAGCCGGCGCGCGTCCTCGAGCTGATCCACGCCTACCGCGTGCGCGGTCACCTGATGGCCGATACCGACCCGCTCAACTACCGCAGCCGCAGTCACCCCGACCTCGACATCGTCAACCACGGTCTGACGCTCTGGGACCTCGACCGTGAGTTTCCGACCGGCGGGTTCGCAGGTGCGCACGTCATGAAGCTGCGCGACGTGCTCGGCGTCCTGCGGGACTCCTACTGCCGCTCGGTCGGCGTGGAGTACATGCACATCCAGGATCCGGACCAGCGCCGCTGGATCCAGGAGCGGGTCGAGCGTCAGCACGACAAGGTCGACCGGGACGAGCAGCTGCACATCCTCGAGCGGCTCAACGCTGCCGAGGCCTTCGAGAACTTCCTGCACACAAAGTACGTCGGCCACAAGCGCTTCTCGCTCGAAGGCGGGGAGAGCGTGATCCCGCTGCTCGATGCCGTGCTGACGGCGGCAGCGGACGAAGAGCTCGACGAGGTTGCGATCGGCATGCCTCACCGAGGTCGACTCAACGTGCTGGCCAACATCGTCGGCAAGAGCTACGGCCAGATCTTCCGTGAGTTCGACGGCGACATCGATCCGAGCAGCTCCCACGGCTCCGGCGATGTGAAGTACCACCTGGGCGCCGAGGGCACCTACGAAGGCCGGGCCGGCGCGACCATCAAGGTTGCCCTCGCCTCCAACCCCAGCCATCTCGAGGCCGTCAATCCGGTGCTCGAGGGCATCGTGCGGGCGAAGCAGGACCGCATCGACAAGGGCGTCGACGGCTTCACTGTTCTGCCCGTGCTGCTGCACGGAGATGCAGCGTTCGCCGGCCAGGGCGTCGTCGCGGAAACGCTCAACCTCAGCCAACTGCCCGGCTATCGCACCGGCGGCACCATGCACATTGTCGTCAACAACCAACTCGGCTTCACCACATCGCCCGCGTCGGCCCGATCGAGCGTCTACTGCACGGACGCCGCGCGGATGGTGCAGGCGCCAATCTTCCACGTCAACGGCGACGACCCCGAGGCGTGCGTACGCGTTGCGCGGCTGGCGTTCGAGTTCCGGCAGGAGTTCCGCAAGGACGTCGTCATCGACATGGTCTGCTACCGCCGACGCGGGCACAGCGAGGTCGACGAGCCGTCGTTCACCCAGCCGCTGCTCTACGACACCATCGAGGCCCACCGGTCCACGCGCAAGCGCTACACCGAGGCGCTGATCGGCCGTGGCGACATCACGCTGGCCGAGGCCGAGGAGGCACTGCGCAACTACCAGAGCCACCTGGAGAAGGTGTTCCTCCAGACTCGTGATGCCGGTGCGCCGAGCGACGGTCCCGAGCGGGTCGCCAATGTCGAGAGCGGACCCGTCGAGACCGCAGTGTCCGACGAGGTGCTCAAGCGGATCATCGCCGCGCAGCTCGACTTCCCCGAGGGTTTCACCGTGCACCCTCGGCTGCTGCCGCAGCTGCAGCGACGGGCCACCATGCTCGAGGAGGGCACGATCGACTGGGCGCTAGGCGAGTCATTCGCCTTCGGCTCGCTCCTGCTCGAGGGCACGCCAGTGCGACTCGCCGGCCAGGACTGCCGGCGCGGCACGTTCGGGCAGCGGCATGCAGTGGTGACCGACCGGGTCACCGGCGCCGAGTACCAGCCGATGTCACATCTGTCCGGCGAGCAGGCCCGGTTCAACATCTACGACTCGCTGCTCAGCGAGTTCGCCGCACTCGGCTTCGAGTACGGGTACGCCGTCGCGCGGCCTGAGGCGCTCGTCTGCTGGGAGGCGCAGTTCGGCGACTTCGTCAACGGCGCCCAGTCGATCATCGACGAGTTCATCTCTGCCGGTGAGGCCAAGTGGGCGCAGCGCTCCGGAGTCGTCCTGCTGCTCCCCCACGGATTCGAGGGACAGGGACCGGACCACTCGAGCGGCCGCATCGAGCGGTTCATGACAATGTGCGCCGAGGACAACATGACCGTCGCCGTGCCGACGACTCCCGGCAACTACTTCCACCTGCTGCGACGTCAGGTCCGAGGCGTCGTACGCCGACCGCTCGTCGTCTTCACCCCGAAGTCGATGCTCCGACTCAAGGCCGCCGCGTCGACGTCGGCCGAGCTGACTCAGGGATCGTTCCGCGAGCTCATCGCGGACAGCGGAGTGTCGACTGCGCGCCGGGTCGTCCTGTCGGCCGGCAAGGTGCACTACGACCTCGCCGCGGCGCGTGAGAAGCTCGGCATCACGGATGTGGCGCTGCTGCGGGTCGAGCAGCTCTACCCGCTGCCCGCGGACGAGATCCGCGCGGCGTTGATGTCGTACTCCAGCGCCACCGACGTCGTCTGGGTGCAGGAAGAGCCGGCCAACCAGGGAGGTTGGCCCTTCATGGCGCTGCACTTGCCCGAGACCCTCGCCGACGGCCAGCACCTGCGCCGCATCTCCCGCAAAGAGGCGGCCAGCCCAGCGACGGGCAGTGCCAAGCTGCACGAGCTCGAGCAGCAGGCACTCCTCGAAGCTGCCTTCGCCGAGTAGCGCCTTCGATGTACTTCACGGACAAGGGGATCGAAGAGCTCGAGGAGCGGCGCGGCGAGGAGTCGGTGTCCCTCGCCTGGGTGGCTGGCCGGCTCCGCGACTACGTCGACCTCAACCCGGCCACCGAGTCGACGATCGACCGGCTGGCCACCTGGCTGGCTAGGCTCGACGACGACGACTAGGCCGAGGAGCGACCGCCATGCGTAAGTTCTCGATCAAGCCGGTGCTCACCTTTCGCGGGCGGAAGTTCAAAGGCCTGCGCGGCTGGGCTGGCAAGCCTCTTCACCCACCGTTGACCGATATCCCGGTAGCGGCGTACATCTTCACCGCCGCCTTCGATCTGCTCTCCTTCCTCACCCGCTTCCGCGAGAGCGACCTGCCCACAGACCTCTATCGCGCGGCTACCTGGGTGCTCATCGGTGGCGCCGCCGTGTCGCTGCTCGCCACGCTAACTGGGTGGGCCGACTGGCACC
The DNA here is from genome assembly GCA_046590575.1 of Mycobacteriales bacterium. Classification (GTDB taxonomy): domain Bacteria; phylum Actinomycetota; class Actinomycetes; order BP-191; family BP-191; genus DATLNF01. The sequence goes on from JBKJUS010000189.1 coordinate 5,911, forward strand.
GGTCATCGCAGGTCGGCACCCAGGCGAGGCGAACGATCAACACCCACGCCGGCATCATGATCCTGACGACGCTCATGGTGGTGACCAACCTCATCTTCCGCCTCGGACCGGGCGACGGCGATCCAAAAGTCCCCGCGATCTGCCTGCTGCTCAGCCTGGTCGCGGCGGCCTTCGTGTCCGTCGGCGCGACGTACGGCGGGTCGATGGTGTTCGACTACGGCTTCAACGTGGAGACTTCTGGTGACCACCCGGTGTGGCACGAGAGCGAGACCGACGTTTTCCCGGCCGACAAGAAGTAGGCCACCCCACCGTCGTCCAGAGGCCATCTCCCACGGGCTGAACTCAGCGGCCGGGTTGGAGGGCTGCATCGCTGGCCGACGACTAGCGCCGGGCCAGCACCGACTCGACCAGCTCGACCGCCCGCTCCGGGCCGAGACCGCGAGCGTCGTCCGCGACCCTCGCTGCCGCAGCGGCGTACGACGGGTCATCCAGCACGCGCTGCACGGCGCGAACGAGGCGCGCTCCGGTGAGCCGTCGCGGCTCGATCATCACGCCGGCGCCCAGCGCCCGGACCCGCACGGCGTTGTCCCGCTGGTCACCCGGTCCCGGTACGACGACGAGTGGTCGACCACGCACTAGAGCCTTAGCGAGCAGCCCGTGGCCGCCGGGCAGCACGACAGCATCGACGACGTCGAGCAGCGCGGAATGCCGACCGCGGCCGATCGAGACGCCGTCCTGATGTCCCGGCACCCCATCGAAGCGGACGCCGACGACCCGCACACCGGCTGCCGGCAGCACCTCCGCGGCGAGGTCGAGCAGACCGTCTCGACGAGACCCCGACGCGGAGGAGTCGGCGACGAGAACGAGCGGTCCCGTCCCTGAAGGCAGACCGAGCGACGGGTCATCAGGCTCCCACTCCAGCGGGCCCACCACGTGCGTGCGCGCCGGCCAGTCTGGACGAGGCAGCTCGAGCGCTGGCAGCGTGGCCACCAGTCGCATCACCGGCGGTCCGTCGTCAGCCAGCCCGAGAGCGCGTCGGGCGGCGACCCGTTGCACGTCGCCCGCGCGCTGCGCCGGTCGAGCCAGCCGCCGCAGCGAGGCATCACGGCCACGGCCGAGCACACCGCGCCCAGGAAGCAGGCCGCTGCCCGGTGGGGGGAGTCCGCCCGACGGTTCCTGCAGCGTCGTCGCAACCAGCTCGACCCGAGGCACGCCCAGCAGATCGGCGGCGAACCAGCCCGGCACCGTGATCGCGTCGGCCACCACCAGGTCTGGACACGTCGGGGTCAGCAGTTCGGCCACGAGCGGCGCGATCTGCTGACCACGGCCCCACAGCCGAAAACCGAGATCATCGTCCCGCGGGTCGACGCCAAGCAGGGGCAGGGGGACGAAGGTCGGCCCGCACCGGCGTACGGCGTCCGCCCACCGGTGACCACTGCAGACGGTCACCTCGTGCCCGGCATCGTGCAGCGCCCCGGCCAACGCGAAGGCTGGGAAGGCGTGACCCGGGTCCGGTCCAGCGACCACCGCGACGCGGCCGCCTCGGCCCGCATGGCTCACCGACGCGCGGCCGCGATCCGGTAGACGTTTCCTCCGGCGTCAGCCATCAACAGCTCCCCGGACTGGTCCTCACCGAAGCTGGTGATGTTGCCCGTGTGGTCGAGGAGCAGAGCACTGCTCCACCCGCCGTTGTTCTTGGCCAGGCCCCAGATCTCCCCGGTGCAGTAGTCGCCGTAGAGGTAGACCCCGTTCATCACCGAGGTGTAGCGCGAACCGCGGTAGACGTAGCCGCCGATCACCGCGCACCGTCCGCTGCTGCCGGTGAAGTACTGCCACACCGGGCCCGCGAAGCTCCGACCGCTGCAGTACGCGCCGCCGTACTGAGCGGTCGTGTCGTTGGTGCCTTCCCGGCAGTCCCAGCCGAAGTTGATGCCGCCCTGGCCTCGTGGGGTGTAGTTGACCTCCTCACGGGCGCCTTGGCCCACATCGGCGATCGCGATGTTGTCGTACTGGCGGTCGAACGAGAACCGCCACGGATTGCGCAGGCCGTAGTGCCAGATCTCCGGTCGTGCGCCGCTGCGGGTCGCGAATGGGTTAGTTGACGGAATGGAGTAGCGCTTAGTCGAAGAGGGTCGGTTGACGTCGACCCGGAGGATCTTGCCGAGTTCCGAGCCGAGGTTCTGGGCGTTGCCGTTCGGGTCGCCGCCGCCGCCGCCGTCGCCGGTCGAGATGTAGAGGAAGCCGTCCTTAGCGAAGGCGAGCTGGCCGCCGTTGTGGTTGCCGGCGTCGCGGTGTGCGATCTCCAAGAACCCGATCTCGGAGGCCGGGTTGGCTGCGTTCCGCGCGGGGTTGGCACCGAATCGGGACACCCGCAGATCCCCCTCGGCATCGGTGTAAGCGAGGAAGAAGTAGCCGTTGGTCTTGAACGACGGGTGGAACGCGATGCCCAGCAGCCCGCGCTCGCCACCGCTGAGGACGCGATTGGTGATGTCGACGTACGGCGTCGCGGCCAGGCCGGAGGAGGTGATGAGTCGCACCCGCCCGCCCTGCTCGGCGACGAAGACCCGGCCGGTGCCGTCCGGCGACGCAGCGATCGCGACCGGACTGCGCAGTCCGCTCGCTACCCGGGTCAGGCCGATCCGTACCGTGCGCGGGTCGGTGGCCCACCCTGAGCCAGGCACGACGGCCAGCGCCGTCACTACGCCTACCAAGGTAAGACGTCGAGACCACGATCGCATCGAGACCTCCGGGGAAGGGGTACCTACCGTACGTCAGCCGCCCGGCCGTCGCCGACGGTGAGGACCAGCTTGCCGAAGACATCGCCGCGCTCCATCTGCTCGAACGCGGACGTGACCTCGCCGAGGTCACGGACCGAGTCCACCAGCGGTCGCACGCCGGTGGTCAGCAGGAACCGGACGAGGTCCTCGAGCTCACGGCGAGAGCCCATGGTCGAGCCGGCGACACGCAGTTGTCGGAAGAACATTCGAGCGAGGTCGGCAGAGGGCGCCGGGCCACTCGTCGCGCCGGACACGACCACGACCCCGCCGGGTTCGAGCGCCTTGAGTGAGTGGTCCCAGGTCGCCGCGCCGACCGTCTCCATGACGGCTTCGACCCGGGTCGGCAGTCGCTCGCCGGACAGCACGGCCACGTGCGCGCCGAGCTCAAGTGCGCGGTCGAGCCGCGCTTGGTCGCGGCTCGTCACGTACACCGTCGCACCCGCCGCTCGCGCGAGCAGCAGGCAAGCCGTCGCCACCCCGCCACCGGCGCCCTGGACGAGAACCCGGTGCCCCGGGCGCACCCCGCCACGGACGAAGAGCATCCGGTACGCCGTCAGCCACGCAGTCGGGAGGCATGCCGCCTCGGCCCACGACAGCGCGGGCGGCTTCTCGACCAGGCTGCGCTGCGGCACTGCCACGAGCTCGGCGAGCGTGCCGTCGTACCGCTCCGAGAGCAGCGACATCGTCGGGTCGAGGGTCTCGTCGCCGTTGCCGGCCGACGGATCGCCGACAATCGCGTGCACGATCACTTCGCGGCCGTCAGCGGTCACCCCGGCCCCGTCACAGCCAAGGACCCGCGGCAGCTCAGCCGCGGCGAGACCGATACCGCGGAGTGACCAGATGTCGTGGTGGTTGAGCGCCGCGGCGCGAACGCGGACGAGCTCCCACCCGTCCGGAACTGCCGGATCCGAGTGTTCGCCGACCCACAATCCGTCGAGCGGCCGATCGTAGGACTGCGATACGGCGACGGCGGCAAGCATGATCACGATTTTGGCACAACGCCGCGATTGCTCTCCCGAATCTTTGGCAATCCGGCCCCATGCGGCACGATGACGCCAGCACCGGGGCACCGCGCCCCACGGTCACGGGAGGAACCACGTGAGCATGGCTACTAGAGGACAATCTCGTCGCACGCTCGCTCTGGGCGCAGTCGTCGCTCTCAGCCTGTCGCTCAGCGCCTGCGGCGACGACGACTCCACTGTCACCCCCGGCGCTGGCGCGACGACGGCAGCAGGCGCCGCGAGCTCGGCACCAGCGGCCGACGACCTCGCCGGCAAGGTGCCCGACGCGATCAAGGCCGACGGCAAGATCGTTGTCGGCACCGACTCGACCTACGCGCCGAGTGAGTTCCTCGCGGCGGACGGCAAGACGATTCAGGGCTTCGACATCGACCTGTTCAACGCTGTGGCGGCCAAGCTCGGGCTCAAGGCCGAGTTCGTCACCGCGTCGTTCGACGCGATCATCCCGGGCGTGCAGTCGGGCAAGTACGAGATCGGCGTCTCGTCGTTCACCATCAACGACGAGCGCAAGAAAGTCGCCAACATGGTGAGCTACTTCGAGGCCGGCACCCAATGGGCGACGAAGGCCGGCAACCCGAGCACGATCAACATCGACGACGCGTGCGGCAAGAAGATCGCTGTGCAGAAGGGCACGGTGCAGGTCGACGACCTGACGGCTCGGTCGAAGAAGTGCACGGACGCCGGCAAGAAGGCGCTGACGATCGATCAGTACGCCAGCCAGGCCGACGCCACAGCAGCCGTCGTCACGGGCAAGGACGACGCCGTGCTCGCCGACTCGCCCGTCGTGGCCTACGCCGTCGAGCAGACAGCCGGCAAGCTCGAGCTGCTCGGGGAGATCTACGACTCCGCGCCGTACGGCTACGTCGTCAAGCAGGAGCAGAAGGACTTCGCCGACGTGCTCGCCGCGGCCCTCAAGGCGACGATCGCTGACGGCAGCTACAAGTCAGCGTTGGAGAAGTGGGGCGTCGAGGACGGCGGCATCACCGACCCCGCGGTCAACCCGTAACGACTGCGCGTGGCATCAGAGGACTCGGTAGAACCGGAGCGGCCTGATCCGATCAAGGCCGTCCCGGTGCGACACCCAGGGCGCTGGATCGGTGTCGGCGTCATCGGGGTGCTGGTCGCGATGTTCGTCCACCTGCTCGTGACCAATGACGCTTTCCAGTGGTCGTTCATGGTCGACAACATGTTCTCCGAGCCCATCCGAGAGGGCGCCCGCACCACGATCGTGCTGACCGTTCTATCCATGATCCTGGGCGTCCTTCTGGGCATCGTCCTCGCGGTGATGCGGCTCTCCCCCAACAAGGTGCTGTCGTGGAGCGCCTGGGTCTATGTCTGGATCTTCCGATCTGTTCCCCGACTCGTCCTGCTCGTCCTCGCCGGCAACCTCGGCATCATCTTCGCCAACGGTCAGATCGAGTTCGGCTTGCCGTTCGACCGACAGCTGCTCGACCTTTTCGGAGTCGAGAGCGACGCCCGCATCTTCGGCCTCGACAGCCGGGAGGTGCTCTCCGGGTTCAGCGCCGCACTCATCGGTCTGGTTCTCTCCGAGGCGGCGTACATGGCCGAGATCGTCCGAGCCGGCATCCTTTCGGTCGACTCCGGGCAGAGCGAGGCCGCTCTGGCCCTCGGCATGAACCGGCCGCTCACCCTGAGGCGAATCGTCCTACCGCAGGCGATGCGAGTCATCCTGCCGCCCACCGGCAACGAGACGATCGCGATGCTCAAGGACACCGCGCTCGTTGTCGCCGTACCCGTCTCCAACGAATTGTTCTTCCAGCTCCAAGCAGTGGGTTCGCGGACGTTCCAGGTCTTCCCTGTCCTCGTCGCCGCCTGTCTCTGGTACATAGCTCTCACCAGCGTGCTGCTCGTCGGGCAGCACTTCCTGGAGAAGCGCTTCTCCCGTGGTTTCGGCCCGCGCCAAAAGGTCCAGCCGGCCCCGGTGCCTGCTGGCGGCATGGGCGGGGCCAGATGACCGCCCTCGACTCCATGGTCGTCGCCGAGTCCGTGCACAAGTCGTTCGGCCACCTCGAGGTGCTCAAAGGCATCGACCTCGTAGTCGAGCGCAGCGAGGTCATGGTCATCGTCGGACCGTCCGGTTCCGGCAAGAGCACGTTCCTGCGGTGCATCAACCACCTGGAGCAGGTCAACGCCGGGCGGCTATGGGTGGACGGCAAGCTGGTTGGCTACCGGGAGCACGGCGGCAAGCTGCACGAGCTGCCCGAGAAGGTCATTGCCGGACAGCGGGCCAAGATCGGCATGGTCTTCCAGCGGTTCAACCTCTTCCCACACCTCACGGCGTTGCAGAACGTCATCGAAGCGCCGATGCGGGTCCGCAAGCAGACTCGAGGCGAGGCGCAGGAGCGGGGGCGTGACCTGCTCGACCAGGTCGGTCTGACGGCGAAGGTGGACAGCTACCCTGGCGAGCTCTCCGGCGGGCAGCAGCAGCGGGTGGCGATCGCCCGAGCCCTCGCCATGGACCCCATGCTCATGCTCTTCGACGAGCCCACTAGCTCTCTGGACCCGGAGCTCGTCGGCGAGGTCCTCGACGTGATGAAGAACCTGGCGCACAAGGGCATGACCATGGTGGTGGTCACCCACGAGATGGGCTTTGCCCGCGAGGTCGGTCACGAGCTCGTCTTCATGGACGAGGGCGTGATCGTCGAACGCGGCAAGCCCACCGATGTGTTCAGTCGGCCTCAGCAGGAACGGACCAAGGCTTTCTTCTCGAAGATCCTCTAAGGCTCGGCCGGCACGAGTGGCAGACTCCGCGCCATGGATGTCGCCGAGCTCTCGATCCCAGGCGCGTGGCTCTTCACGCCGCGCCAGCATTCCGACGACCGCGGACTGTTCCTCGAGTGGTTCAAGGCCGATGTGTTCACCAAGGCTGTCGGCCACGGGTTCACCGTCGCCCAAGCCAACAACTCTGTCTCGCGGCGTGGCGTCGTACGCGGCATTCACTTTGCCGATGTGCCTCCGGGCCAGGCAAAGTACGTCTACTGCCCGCGCGGGGGCATCCTCGACGTCGTCATCGACATCCGGGTCGGCTCACCGACGTTCGGCGCGATCGACAGCGTCGTCCTCGACGACACGAACCGGCGGACGGTCTACCTCAGCGAGGGCCTCGGTCATGCGTTCGTCGCACTCACCGACAACGCCTCACTCACCTACCTCTGCTCCACGCCGTACACCCCCGGCGCCGAGCACACGATCACTCCGTTGGACCCAGACCTCGGCATCGACTGGCGGGTGGATTCGCCGATCCTGTCCGAGCGAGACCTCGAAGGGCCGACCTTGGCAGAGGCGGCCGAGCAGGGTCTGCTTCCGACGTACGACGACTGCATCGCCTTCACCAGAACGCTGCGGACCGGCTAGTTAGAAAACGATCTCGAAGAGCAGGTAGAAGACGGCGGCCAACACGAAGCCGGCGATGATGGCGTTCTTATGGGTCTCGAGATACTTCTTCGTCGGGCCGGGGGCGGTGCCGCCGATCACGCCGAGCGCGTTGAGCTCGAGCGCACCGACAAGCAGCAGGGTCACGATGGCGTAGGTGGCGCGCTTGCCACCCTCTGCGAGGTCGAATGTGCCGGCGAAGTGGCTGGTCGCCGCCATGAAGAACAACATCGGGATCGACAGCACCGTGTTGGTCCGCGACGCGAGTAGGCCCTTGCGTCCAGCGGCAGCCGCGTTGGGGTCAGCTTCTTTGCCCGCAGCGACGCCCTCGGCATTGGCGATCACGATCTGCTGGTTGGGCCAGATGACGCCCCAGACATTCGCGAACATCACCAGTGCCAGCACGATGCCGGTCGAGATGCTGTAGCCGACGGGGGTCTTCCAGATGCCGTCGATGCGGTACAACGGGCTGAAAGCGAGGATGGACAGCCCACTCAGCACCGTGAGCACCGCGGCGTAGCGGAACCACCAGAGCGCACGCGGCGCCAGCTTGCGGATGACCTCGGTGCGCGTTCCCGGCTCGAACTCGGCGAAGGCGGGCACCTGAACGAAGTTGAAGTAGTAGAGCAGCCCGATCCAGGTGACGCCGCTGAGGTAGTGCCCCCAGCGAGAGAGGAACTCGCCGCCCTGCTGCGTGAATATCTCCACTGCAACCTCCGACGTCACGACGATGTCAGCGCGACCGTAGCACCGGAATCAGACCCGGCCCCGGCTACGCCACGGCCAATACCGCCACCTCGCGACAGCGACGAGATCAGCGGTCGGCACGACCCCGTAGGTCCGGCTGTCGTCACTGGCTCCGGCGTTGTCACCCTCGACCCACCAGCCGACAGGAGCGGGGCGCACGGCCCGCTTGATGTCGAACCGGCTCCCCCGGCGTACGACGACCACGTCACCCGCCTCGGGGACCGCGCCCCACCGGACCACCAGACGTTCTCCGGCGACCAGGGCGGGAACCATGCTGGAGCCGGTCACCTCGACTCGGCCCCAGCCACAGCGGGGGCTAAAGTCAGAGCGACCCCATCGTGATCGCCGAGAGGACTTCATGAGCATGAGAATCCCCCACATCTTCGCCACCCGCACACTCGTGCACGCGCACTGCGACCTGCCGTGCGGCGTGTACGACCCCGCCCAGGCCCGTATCGAGGCCGAGTCGGTCAAGGCCTGCATGGAGAAGTACGCCGCGAGCGACGACCCGCAGTTCAAGCAGCGCGCCATCAGCATCAAGGAAGAGCGCGCCGACCTCGTCAAGCACCACCTGTGGGTGCTGTGGACCGACTACTTCAAGCCCGAGCACCTCGAGGCGCACCCCGGCCTCCACCAGCTGTTCTGGGATGCGACGAAGGCGGCCGGCGCGAGCAAGAAGTCCCTCGACCCGGCTGACGGTCAGAAGGTCATCGACCTCGTCGACCAGATCGACTCGATCTTCAAGGCCACCAAGAAGGCGTGACGGCACCCGGAGTCATCCGGCCTGCCGATCACGGCGACGTCGACGCGATCGTCGCTCTGATCCGAGAGCTCGCGGCGTACGAGCGCGCGGCGGATGAGGTCGAGCTCACGTCTGATCGCCTGCACGACAGCCTCTTCGGTGCATCACCGCGTGTGTTCGCCCACGTCGCCGTGGTCGGTGGTGACATCGTCGGGATGGCGGTCTGGTTCTTCAACTACTCCACCTGGCGCGGCCGGCACGGGATCTACCTCGAGGACCTCTACGTCCGGCCCGAGCACCGGGGCGCCGGCCTCGGCCGGGGTTTGCTGCAGGCACTGGCGCGCGAGGCGGTAGCCCACGGCTGTGCTCGGGTCGAGTGGTGGGTCCTCGACTGGAACAACCCCGCCATCGACTTCTACCGTTCGCTCGGCGCGACGCCGATGGACGAGTGGACAGTCTTCCGACTCACCGGCGAACCCCTGCAAACCCTTGGAAGCTCGTAGTCGAACGGGCATGATCGTCGACAGCCCCTCGACAGGAGGAATCATGCCCCTCGTGAGAGCCACCGCCTTGGCCGTTGTCGCCGTCCTCTCGCTCGCCTCGTGCGGCGGCGACGACACCGACACCGCGGCCCCCGCCGCGGAGGTCATGACGGTGTCGTTCGCCTCGCCCGACGGCACGGCGAAGGGCACGGGCAGCGTGGCCTTCGGCAAGGACGGCGCGACCATCACGGTGAATGCCACCGGCCTTACCCCGGGTCTGCACGGGTTGCACGTCCACAAGATCGGCGCTTGTGCGGCCGACAGCCCGGACCCCACGATGCCCTCGACAAAGGGGGCCTTCCTCTCGGCCGGCGGGCACCTCGCGGCCGGCGGGCAGGTGCATGGAAACCATGACGGTGACCTGCCGAGCCTGCTGGTCCGGGCCGACGGCTCAGCCGACCTCGTCGTCGTCAGTGACCGCCTGACTCGAGAGCTCGTGCTGGACGGGGACGGCAGCGCCCTGATGATCCACGACGCGCCCGACAACTCCGGCAACATCCCGAGCCGTTACGCCGCCAAGCCCGACGCCACGACGGCAAAGACGGGTGACTCCGGCAAACGCGTCGCGTGCGCGGTCCTTAAGGGCTGAGGGCTCTTAGCTGTCAGCCCCGACCTCGACCTCGACCGTCACCGCGGCGGTACGACGGTTCACCCACAGGGGGGTCACCGCCAGGACCGGGATGAAGAGCGGGTAGCCCAGACCGAGCTTGGCCGTCGCCAACAGGCCGGTTTCGTCAGCGCGATAAAGGATCGACTGGACGAGGAGCCGCACTCCGAACATCGCCGCCCACAGCACGGTGACCTCGGCGTAAGCACGACGCACGGTCGGATGCGCGTGCCACTCCTTCGGCTTGTCGCTGAACTGTCGCAGAACCACCCCGACCAGGGGACGACGGAGGACGAGGGACACCACCATCGCGGTGAAATAGACGCCGTTGAGCACGATGCCGGGGATGAAGAAGTTGCGCGCACTGCCGGTGGCCCGGGCCAGGCCGGCGGCAAAGAGCACGCCGAAGAAGCCGGAGATCGTGTGCCGGACGACCTCCCGCCGCACCACCCGAATCAATAGCAGCACGGCGGCCACGGCAACGGCTGCACGTACGGCGGCGCTGAGGTCGACCAGCGCGTTGACCACGACGAAGGCGACCAACGGGAGCCCGCTGTCGAGAAGGCCACGTGGACCGCCGAAGACCTCGGCCATTGTCGGCTTGGGCGAGTCGACAGAGAGGTCGGTGGGCTCGGTCATGACTCCAGGTTAGCCGTCGACGTCGGGCCGGGTCTCAGCGACGTCGCGTCGTCGAGCGGCGGCGAGACCGGCCGCGGCGATGACCAGCGCCGCCGCCACCGCCTCGGACCTCGGCTCGATGCCGGTGGCCGGCAGGGGCTCCGGGGCTCGGGGTGGCACCGCGGCCGCAGGGCTTGGGGCAGCGGGAAGCGCGAAGGGTGCAGCGAGGAGCAGCTCGACGTTACGGTCCTCGACCGCGCCCCGGCGGGCGTCGTCGCGCGCCTGCCAATCATTGGCGGAGAGCTCGCGGGCCAGCGCGGCCATCGCCCGCGGGGTGTCAGCCCGGCCGGCCGAGATGAGCGGCGCGTCGGCGTCGACGACGGTGGCGAAGATCGACACTGTGCCGTCGCGGTTGTCAGCGATCTCGACGATCCGAGACTGATGCGGGAAGTCGATGTGCGCCGCCGTGTTGATCTCCCAGAACCCACCGCCAGCCGGCCGGCTGTGGGCGATCACGGAGTTGCGGTGGGTGTGCCCGTTCACCCAGCAGATGACGTGGGGGTGCGCGAGGAGCAGCGCGCGCACCTCGGCACCGAGCACCCTCCGTTGCCTCTCGCCGGGCGCGACCACCTCGTTGGTCATGGTGCCAATCGTGTGATGGCTGAAGATGACGATCAGCCGGTCCCGAGCACCTCCCTTGGCTCGACTGTGGGCCACCAGCTCCTGCTCGAGCCACGCCAATTGGGGTCGGTCGATGGAGCCGTTGGGCTGACCGCCGGGATTGACGGTGTCGAGCACCACGCATCGCAGGAGTCCGTGGTCGAAGGCGTAGTGCGCCTGGTCGGCAGCAATGCCCGCCTGGGTGAAGCCGTGGCCGACCGGAGCTCCAGTGGTGACGAAGTGCTCGGCCATGATCTGGGAACGGGTGACGAAGCGCCGGTCCGGGTCGGCCGTGACCGGTCGGGCCGGTCCGCCGAGCGCCGCCGAGAGCGCCGCCGGGTCGCCGGCCACGATGCCCTGCTGGATGTCCCCCGGTGAAGCGCCGGCCGGGAGCCCGACGACCTTGACACCGCCGACAGCGATGGCGTTGAGGGCGGCGTTGGGCGTGACGTTGCCCTGCGCCAGCGGGTCGTGGTTGCCGAACGCTGAATACCACGGCAGGCCTACTCCGGTCGCCCTGAATGGGCGCTGAGCCGCCTCGAGGGCACCCGGCACCGTCGGATACCCGTAGATCCGACGAGCGTTGTCAGCCACCGCACCTGGCAGTCCTGCGGGAGTCCCATCGGGATGCCAGTAATGCACGTCGTACGTCGTCGGTTCGCCGTCGTGGACGCCCTCCCACCGCGTCGGGTCACCGCTGCCGGGTTTGACCATCGACCCGTCGAGCAGGTCGACGAACGCACGTAGCTCGTTGTACTGCGCGTTGTCGATGTTGTCGCCGGTGCAGATGGCGAACTCCGTCAGGCGACCGGTGACCGGCCCGACACGTACCTGCCGCGCACCGCGGATCACCGCGTCGCCGAGCTGGGCGGTGAACATCTCCTGCGGCCGATAAGCCGCGTCGAAGATGAGCGAGCTGGTCGGCTCGTCGTTGTAGCGGTCGGTGAACTCCACCCGGGCCGGCGACTGCGCGTCGATGACGTGGATGTCGGTGAGGTGGATGAACGACGCGATCCCGGTACGGCGGTCGGAGCGCCCCGGCTGCGCACCCGTCATCAGGTCGGTGCGCACGACGTGCGGCTCCCCTGGACCGGACGTGAGCAAGCGGTACCCGCCGGCGTTAGCGGTGGCGTCGTTCCGCAGGACGGTGCTGGCCAGCGTGGTCCCGACGGTCCGGACCGGTCGCGCAGCCGCCCACGAGGCGCGCGACGGGAAGAACCGAGGCGTGAGCGCGCTGGCGCCGAGCAGCGCTCCGCCGCGTAGCACGTCGCGTCTGCTTGGCCCCGGCACAGTGCCTACCGTGCCGCGCCCGTGACGCTTGTGCAATCGAGAGAGTTTGCCGCGAGCCCGATCGAGGCAAAGATGAGCGTTGCCGGGGGGACACCTCGGGATGGCCGATCAGCCGTTCCGGGCGGCAAATCCGGCGGCAAGGCAGACTGCGACACCGACGTACGCCGACATCACGAACGTGGGGAGCACGGATGACCGAGCAGCACCCGTCGACCGGGGACCACGTGGTCCTGCGGCTTCCGGCGACCGGGGCCTACCTTTCCGTGCTGCGGACGGCGACTGCCGGCCTCGCCTCACGGCTGGACTTCACCATCGACGACATCGAGGACCTCAAGATCGCGGTCGACGAGGCCTGCGCGATGCTCCTGCCCAAGGCGGTCGAAGGTGCTGAGCTGACCTGCCGGTTCGATCTGCGCCCTGGCGTGCTCGATGTCTCTGTCACCCTGCCGACCCGTGACCCAGCGCTGCCCTCACGTGACACTTTCGCCTGGACCGTCCTCTCCGCGTTGGCCGGTGAGGTCGACGCGACCATGGACGACGGCCAGGTGACGATCAGGCTGTCGAAGCACCGCGAATCGATCGACGAGACGACCGGCGCATGAACCGGTCGGCTGATGCGCCCGACGACATCTCGGCAACGTCGTCTACGGCCGACGCCCACACCGACGCCGCGGAGCCTGCCCAGGTCGACGCGGTCGATCCGGACGCAGTCGCAGCACTGGACGCCGTCGCGACCGACGACGCGCTCGCGACCCGTTCGGAGCGCACGGCAGGCGAACGCGCCCGGGCTCGGGCGCTCTTCGCCGAGTTGGCTGGGGGGGCCGGCCCCGGCGTACGGGATGAGCTCGTACGAATGCACCTACCTCTCGTCGAGTACCTCGCGCGGCGTTTTCGCAACCGCGGCGAGCCACTCGAGGACCTTGTTCAGGTCGCGACGATCGGGCTGATCAAGAGCGTCGACCGCTTCGACCTCGAGCGCGGTGTCGAGTTCTCCACCTACGCCACCCCGACGATCGTGGGCGAGATCAAGCGGCACTTCCGAGACAAGGGTTGGGCCATCCGCGTGCCGCGGCGCCTGCAGGAGCTCAAGCTGACGCTGACCAAGGCGACCGGCGATCTGTCCCAAACCCTTGGTCGGTCGCCGACTGTCGCCGAGCTGGCCACGCATATCGGGTTGACCGAGGAGGAGATCCTCGAAGGTCTGGAGTCAGCCAACGCCTACTCGGCGGTGTCACTCGACGCGCCCGACAACGGTGACGAAGACTCCCCTGCCGTCGCTGACTCGCTCGGGCAGCTCGATGACGCCCTAGAGGGCGTCGAGTACCGCGAGTCGCTCAAGCCGCTCCTCGAGAAGCTTCCTGCCCGCGAAAAGACGATCCTCATGCTGCGGTTCTTCGGCAACATGACCCAGTCCCAGATCGCCAACGAGCTGGGCATTTCCCAGATGCATGTCTCACGCCTGCTCGCCCGCACACTGGCGCAGCTGCGCGAGGGGCTTCTCACCGAGGACTGACGCTATTCTGGCTCGATGCGCGCCCTGCTGATCGTCAACCCACACGCCACCGCGACGACAGCCCGGACCCGCGACGTACTCGCCCGGGCGCTCGCCAGCGACCTCAAGCTCGACATCGTCGAGACCGAGCGTCGGGGGCATGCGGTCGAACTGGCCCGCCAAGCCGTCGTCGACGAGCTCGACGTGGTCGTCGCGCTGGGCGGGGACGGCACGGTCAACGAGGCGGTGAACGGGCTGGTCGGCTCCCATCTCTCGTTCGCCGTTGTGCCCGGCGGGTCGACCAACGTCTTCGCTCGGGCCCTCGGCTTGTCATCCTCGCCGGTGGAAGCCACCAGCGAGATTCTGGATGCGCTGCGGGCCGGGCGGCGCCGGGTGATCAACCTGGGACAGGCAGGCGACCGCTACTTCACGTTCTGCGCCGGACTCGGCATCGACGCCGAGGTGGTGCACGAGGTCGAGCGCCGGCGCCGAGCCGGACGGCGGGCCACCCCGGGCCTCTATGTGCGCAGCGCGGTCCGCCACTTCTACTCCGGCTGCGACCGCAAGACCCCCGCGCTCACGCTGCTCGAGCCGGGCGCCGAGCCGGTCGAGGGCCTGTTCAACCTGGTAGTAGCCAACGGCCGTCCCTGGACCTACTTAGGTGATCGGATGGTCGACCCTTGCCCCGACGGCGACTTCCACGCCGGGCTCGACGTGCTCGGCCTGACCAAGCTCTCGACCTTCTCCATGCTTCGCACTGTCCGCCAGATGCTGGTCGAGCGGGCGCACGTGAAGGGCCGACGGCTCGTCGCCCGGCACGACCTCGACAGCTTCACCGTGTCCAGCGCCAGACCGATCGCCGTGCAGCTCGACGGGGACTACATCGGCGAACGGGACGAGGTCGTCTTCCGGTCGGTGCCCCAGGCTCTCTCCGTCGTCGTGTGAGCTGCGCGGCATGGCTGCCCACTCCGTAACCTGACGCCAAACCGAAAAAAGTGCTTGCTAAGTGCTTGCTAGACCCCTGCAGAGCGGCTATTCTTCACCTCGTAAGAATCCCTAGACCTGCCACCGCAAGCCGGGTACGGTTGGCTGAGTTCCTTGGCAGACCACCAGAACCACCTTTGACCTTTCCACCGTCGGTGGAGTTCGTGAAATGTTTCACAAAGTCCGGCGGCCCCCCTGTCGGCACCACTTGAGGAGTTGTTCCGAATGGACTGGCGCCACCGCGCGCTCTGCCGCGACGAAGACCCCGAGCTGTTCTTTCCCATCGGAACGACCGGCCCGGCGGCGCAGCAGGTGGAGGACGCCAAAGTGGTCTGCAAGCGCTGCGACGTCCGCAGCGAGTGCCTTCAGTGGGCACTCGAGACCGGACAGGACGCCGGTGTCTGGGGCGGCCTCAGCGAGGACGAGCGCCGCGCGCTCAAGCGCCGTGGGGCACGGGCGCGCAGCCGCATCTCCTAAGCGAGCCGGCGACATCGGCTGTGAAACAGTGCGTCCATGGGTGAGTCCTACGTACGGCCGGTGACGCGAGCCCGCGAGCCCGCGCCGCGATGGCTGGCTGTGTGGCGGTTCCGGATCGCCGTGGTGCTGCTCATCGCGCTGATCGCCTGGGGGTCGCTCGAGGTGTTCCGGCGTTACGTCGATCCCAATCGGTCGCAGGACCCGGGGATCGGTGAAGAGCTCAACGTCGTGGAGAACCCCAACGCGCTGCCCGACGGCTCCAGGTTGCTGCTCCCGGGCTAGTCGACGTCGTCGACCTTGCTCGCCTCCGCCGGCACCTCCGGCACCGGAACGTCGAGCACGACCGTCGTACCCTTTCCGCCCGCTCGGGGTTCCATCGTGATCGACCCCCCGAGCTCGCTCACCACCAAGGTGCGGACGATCTGCAGACCGAGCCGGGTCGACGTCTCCAGTGCAAAGCCCTCAGGCAGGCCACCTCCATCGTCGACCACCTCGACCCGCAGCCCGGCGGGTCGTCGCTCGAGGTGCACGGACAGCTCGCTCCCCCGGTGCGCGAAGGCGTGCTCGACCGCGTTCTGCAAGAGCTCGACCAGGACGAGAGCAAGCGGAGTCGCCACGGTGCCCGGTATCAGCCCACTGGTGCCGGACCGGCGGACCTCGACCACTGTCTCGGTCGACGAGACCTCACCGATCATCGCGATGATCTTGTCCGCAATCTCGTCGAAGGACACCGACTCCCCGAGCGACTGCGACAACGTCTCGTGCACCAGCGCGATGGAACTCACCCGGCGTACGGACTCCTCGAGAGCTGCTCTCGCCTCGGGCACCGTAAGGCGTCGGGACTGCAGACGCAGCAGCGCCGCGACGGTCTGCAAGTTGTTCTTCACCCGGTGGTGGATCTCGCGAATCGTCGCGTCCTTGCTCAGCAGCTGACGCTCCCGCCGACGCAGCTCGGTCACGTCGCGCACGAGGACCAGCGCGCCGACGATCTCAGCACCGACAACAAGGGGGAGGCCCCGGCGAAGCACCACAGCGCCGGAGCACTCCACTTCACTCTCGGACGGACGCGCACTGCGCAGCACGGCGGTCACCGGTCGCTCATCGAGCCCATGATCGCCGAGATGCTCACCGATGACGTTTGCGGTGATTCCGAGCCGTCGGTACGCCGACAGGGCGTTGGGGCTGGCATAGACGACGGTTCCATCAGCATCAAGGCGAAGGATGCCGTCGCCCACCCGAGGTGACACGGTGAGCTCGCGCTCCACCCCCGCAAAGGGGAAGCCGCCGTCCGCGATCATCTGGGCGAGGTCGCCGGCGCACTGGAGGTAGGTCAGCTCGAGCTGGCTCGGCACGCGAGCGGACGCGAGATTGGTGTCGCGGCTGATGACGGCGATGACCCGGCCGTCGTAACAGACCGGGATCGCCTCCATCCGCACCGGGACGCCAGTGCCCCACTCCGGATCGCCTTCTCGTGCGATGCGCGCCTCGCGCCAGGCGATGTCGACCAGGAACCGTTCGCTGCCCGCCACCGTGGTGCCGACCAGGTCGTCCTGGTAGAGCGTCTGCCCGGTCGTCGGGCGCATCTGCGCGACGACACCGAAGGCGTCCTCACCGTCGACCCTGACGAGCAGCAGGAGGTCGGCGAAAGACAGGTCGGCGAGGATCTGCCAGTCGGCCACCAGCGCGTGCAGGTGCCGGATCTCATCGTCGGAGAGGTCGGGGCTCAACCGGCGTACCAGCGTGGAGAGAGTCGACACGTGCGCATCGTACGGCGGAGTGAACCTGGCCTCATCCGCCCGAGAGGTCGGCCGCTCCCGCCTCTGGCAGGATCACGGTGTGACCGACATCCTCGACATCGCGCGACGCCAAGTTCTTGACGACGGGCACGGGCTGGACGCCGCGCAGGCGTTGGCCTGCCTGACCACGTCAGACGACCGGCTCGACGACCTCCTGGCGTTGGCACACGACGTCCGGATGCGATGGTGTGGCCCTGAGGTCGAAGTCGAAGGAATCATCTCGATCAAGACCGGGGGCTGCCCGGAGGACTGCCATTTCTGCTCGCAGTCCGGCTCGTTCGCCTCGCCCGTGCGTGCTGTGACGATCGACGTAGCGTCCCTCGTGCTCGCCGCGAAGGAGACTGCGGCGACTGGCGCGACGGAGTTCTGCATCGTGGCCGCCGTGCGCGGACCGGATGAGCGGCTGATGTCACTGGTACTCGACGGCATCGCGGCCATCCGCGCTGCGGTCGACATCAACATCGCCGTGTCCCTGGGCATTCTGGACGACCAGCAGGTGGCCACGCTGAAGTCAGCCGGCGTACACCGGGTCAACCACAACCTTGAAACCGCGCGCTCGCACTTCGACCGGGTGGTGACCACCCATAGCTGGCAGGAGCGGTGGGACACCTGCGTGCGCGTGCGCGACGCCGGGATGGAGCTGTGCTGCGGCGGCATCATCGGCATGGGCGAGACCCTCGAGCAGCGCGCAGAGCTGGCCGGACAGCTGGCTGAGCTCGCACCACACGAAGTGCCGCTCAACTTTCTCAACCCACGGCCCGGCACCCCCTTCGCCGACCTGCCGGTCGTCGCGGGGCGGGACGCGCTGCGGACCGTCGCGACGTTCCGCCTGGCGCTGCCAAGAACCATCCTGCGGTATGCCGGTGGCCGCGAGATCACCCTCGGCGACCTCACCGAGCGCGGCATGCTCGG
>JBKJUS010000219.1:0-3883 GCA_046590575.1 Mycobacteriales bacterium
CCCCGTTGCCGTCCTAGCCTGGGTCGCGGCTCGATGGCGTCACTGGCGGTTCACCGCCCCGTACTGACAGCGCGAACTGGGCCGACCAACGGTGAGGAAGTCTGGGCCGGGGATCCCGCCGAAGTCACTCCTCGGGTGTCCGCCGTCGTCGTCGCGCCACAACCATTCCGCCCACGAGAACAGCGCCGAGAGCCGCCGCCGTCGCGGCAGGTCGGCCCAACGAACCGGAGGTGGACTCGTCGGAAATGAGGACCGTCGGCGTGATGACGGCTGGGCGGGTCGTGACCTCCGGGCTGCGGTCGGCCGCAGCGGCGACGGTGAGCCGACCGTGGACGACATCGCCGATCGACGACCGGCAAGGGTCGTCGCACACAACCGCTGCATACGTTCCTGGCGAAAGGTCAGGGACGGCGAACTCCGCCTCCACATGGTCGGGGCCAGTGAGGAAATCCGTGCCGGGCTCTTGCACGGGCCCAGCGCGGAAGGCGACGTCGCCTACCCGAACGGCACCCGGTGGAAGGTACGGCCAGCGCACGCCCGGCGGCCCCGGCTCGACGGCCGCGAAAGGCGCCAGGTAGACGAAGTACGGACCCCCGTCGGGCCGGCCCAGCTCAGTGTTGTGAGAGTAGGAGACCGCAGCGACGGCGTGCGCGACGTCGCCAGGCTGGTAGCTGGCTTGGTCGAACTTCAGCCGCGACCCACCGGCCGACGACAGACCCGCTGACATCGTCGCGATGGCGAGGGCTGCGGCCGGAGCCATTCGAGCGAAGCGCATCGGCATCGTGCCTTCTTGGCTTCTCGGGTACTCAAGCATCCGCTCAGCCGCCTGCTTCGACAACCCTGAGGGCTACGAGACTTGCCGCTCGAACACCAAACGTGCTGCTTAGACCTTGCCGCACCGCGGCTGACTGCGGCCTCTCGGCAGCAGACCCGCTGGTAGCTGCCCGGGCTGGTCGTCTGGCGGACCGTCGAGTCCGGCCCACGCTCGCGTGTGGAGATAAGTAAACGCCTCGCTAGCTCGGCACGTGCTACCGGCGAACCCGCCTACACCAACATGGTCGCGGCGCTCCCGGGAGACACCGGCCTGCGGCGGCTGCTCCCCATAGATGACCCACGTCGGGCCGCCGCGGTCGGGGGAGGTCGGTGGCGCCTTCCACGACATGTTGAGCTCGTGGCCCCCGATCCGGGTGACGAGGGTTGCGTTGCGGATTTCCGAATCGATCGCGAACTCGCCCGGTCCGAGAGTCCTGGTGAGCTTCATGGGTTTCGCCGTGCATCGACCGGCGCGACACGAGGAGATGCGGACGTAGAGGTCGTCTCTTCCCGCGACCGACTCACTCCGGACCCGGACGTGGACGCTGTACGTACGACCGTCGGTGCCAATGACCGAGTAGTCGGCAACAGCCCCGCGATAGACGTGCACACCCGGATCCGCCATCGCCGGCGACGGCAGGACAAGCGCACCCAGGGCAAACAGGATCGCGACCCGGAAACCACCTAGTCCTCGCACCACGCGCTGCCTGCTTGCTAGCTGTATTGCTTTCGTCGCATCGGGCGCAGTCATTCGTGATCACTCCGCGCGGGCTCGGAAGAAGCGCGCATCTCACGGAGGACCTTCATGGGACACACCATTCGGCCCCCGCTCATCACTGGACGATGTAGGTCTTCGCTAGGGCCGTAGGCGTTCCTGCTATCGCAGTGAGATCCGATCCATGCAACCTGGCTTCCTCTTAGCCCGCTCGTCCCACCGTGCAACGCGCCAGCACATCGTCATGAACGTCGTGAGATTGCCGTGCAGTTGCGGTAACGGTTGGTGAGGTTCCCGTGAAGTTGGCCGGCACCTGCCCGAACACGCAACTCCCACCGTCCAACGTGCCGTCTGCCCGCCCGGCTTGAACTCTCCGGCCGGCGGAGCCGACAGAGAGGCACTCGATGAAGACGGTTGATGACGGTGAACGTGGGAGAGCGGGTGACGAGTCGGGTTCGTGCCGCCGGCGACGGCGTCGCTGGCTCCTGGCCGGTGCGGTCGGCCTGCTGCTCGCGGTCTGCCTGCCTGCGGCGGCGTGGGCGGCGCCGGCCGGCGGCGGGATCGAGAGCGTGAAGGAGTTCACCACCAGGCTGACGACGTACGTGACGGCGATCGCGGCGAGTGTCGCGGTGCTGTTCATGGCGGTGAACGGGATGCGCTACATCACCTCCGGCGGTAACCCGATGAAACAGTCGGAGGCGAAGAGCGGAATCGTCTCCGCCGGCGTCGGGCTGGCGGTGGCGCTGAGCGCCAACGTGCTGGTGCAGCTCGTCGTGTCCGCTCTCGGGTGAGCCGGGCGCAGCTGCGGGTCGACGTGCCGCCGGACGTCGACGTCGAGGACCGGGTGGTCGGGCCGCTGACGTTCCGCCACCTCGGCTACCTCGCGTGCGCCGGCGGGGGAGCGGCCGCCGCGCTGCTCCACCCCGGCCCGGTGAGCATTGCCGTCGGCACGCTGCTGGTCCTCGTCGGGCTGGTCGGCGCGTGCTGGCGACCGCAGGGTCGTCCGCTCGACGGGTGGCTCGCCCCGGCATGGGCGTACCGCAAGCGCACCCGCGGATCACCGCGCGACGACAGCGTGCCCGAACTGACCGGAGACGAAGAGCAACCCGTCGACCCGAAGCCGGCGAGCGGACCCCTCGACCGGCTCCGCGTCCAGTGCCGACGGCTGCGTCCATACCGACCCAACGCACTGAACGTCACCTGCCCCCAGCTGCCGTGCCGGCGGCGTCTTCTAGCAGCCGGCAGCGCGCTGGCCGTCGCCGCGGTAGTAGCCACCGTCGCGACCAGCCGCGAGCCGCACCAAGCGCCACCACCCAACCCGGCCAAGTCCGTCCCGTCGCCAGTCGCACCGCCCCTGCCACCGCCGACCACGACACCGCCGACCACGACACCGCCAACGTCTGAGCAGCCGCCCGCCGTACCGCCGACCGGGGAGGAGATCGACGATGCGGTGGACGCGCTCTTCGACTGGCTCACCGGCACCTAACAACCCCCCCACCGCACCGGCCCTCGTGCTGCGCCTCGAGCTGGCCGCGCCCCACCGCCTGCTCGACCCGACCGGGCAACGGGAGCTGCTGGCCGCGCTGACCGCGCTGCTCGACGCGCAGCGCAGCCCGCTGCAGGTCCGCTTCCTGCCTGGTGTCTGCCGCCTCGGCGCCGCCGCGCCCGGCGCGGCCGGGCTGCTGACCCGGGACCTGGCCCGGGCCGCCCGGCCGTGGGTCGTCGAGCTGCACAGCGCCGACACCACGTCCGCCCCTGGCCACGTCACGCTCGTACCGACGGCGCCCACGAACATGCCAACCCAGATCACCGAACGGCGCACCCACCTCCACCTCTCCGACGCCCGTCACGCCCGGCTGCTGGTGGTGCACCGCTGGCCGGCGACGGTGCCACTCGGCTGGGCCGGCGACCTCGCCGTCGTCCCCGGCGTCAGCGGCGTGGTGCTGCACCTGCGTCCGGTGGACCGGGGGAGCGGGCAGCGCATGCTGCGCCGACGGCTGGCCACCCTCGCCTCGACCGCGACGGTCGACGCCGAAGCCGGCCGGGTCGCCGACCCGACGTTGCGAGTGGCGTCCGAGGCCGCGGAAGTGCTGTGGGAGCGCCTGGTCCGCGGCGACACGACGCTGTGGTCGGCCCAGCTGCTGGTCCTGCTGGCAGGAGACAACCAGCCCGCCCTCGACGAGGCGACCGAAGCGCTGACCCAGCACCTGGCCGGCCTCGGCGCCGAAGCGCTCGCACCGCACATGCAGCAACAGCCGGCACTGAATGCGATGGCTCCGGGCGGCAACCCGCTGCGCTGGCCGTGGCGCCTCCTCGACACCACCAGCGTCGCCGCGTCCCTGCCTCAGCCCCGCG